>JAPOUS010000142.1 GCA_026708525.1 Cellvibrionales bacterium | reverse complement strand
CAGAGCATGGGAACGAGTTTGTAACATGACAATCGCTGTGAAATAGACTACTAGTAATCACTGACAAATAGCCGCTGAATTGGTAATAACAATCTGCTATAATGAGAACCTTTAATCGATTCTCATCGATCCCGCTCATCTAGGCTTTGGATTTTATTGATCAGATTATGTCAACCTACGATTTCGATCTTGTCGTGATCGGCGCAGGCCCCGCCGGAGAAAGTGCGGCCATCAACGCAAGCAAACAAGACTTAAACGTCGCTATTATCGATAATCAAAAAGAGCCTGGCGGTAACTGCACCCACGCAGGCACCATCCCATCAAAAGCTTTGCGCTCGGCCATTAACAGCTATTTACGATTTCAAGAAAACCCTGTCACCCCGAATTTAAAGCTTGAACAACGCATTCAATACCAAGATCTGCGCCCTAATGTCTCTGAGATTATTCGCCAGCAAGTCAGCATGCGATCACGTTTTTTCTTAAAAAATAACATCCGCTACTACTATGGCACTGCTAAATTTATTGACGAAAATCATATTCAATTTTCTGAAAACCAAAAACGCGGCACCGAAATTAGCGCAAAAAAAATCATTATTGCTACAGGCTCACGCCCTTACCACCCCGACAATATCGATTTTAAACACCCCCGTGTATTTGATAGTGACTCTATCTTGGATATGCCTTTCACACCCAAACGCTTGATTATTTATGGCGCAGGTGTGATTGGTTCAGAATATGCCTCAATGTTTTCAAACCTTGGCGTTAAAGTGGATTTAGTCAATACCCGTGGACAGCTACTGGAATTTTTGGATGATGAAATATCGGATGCGTTAAGCTATCACATGATGAAACGTGGTGTAACGGTTCGCCATCAAGAAGAATATCAACGCCTTGAAACCACAGACACCCATGTATTTTTGCATTTAGCTTCAGGTAAGCGCATCAAAGGTGATGCCATTCTCTGGTGCAATGGGCGAACCGGCAATACCGACCAACTTGCTCTCGATACAGTCAACCTTAAAGCCAATCATCGAGGCCAACTGGCTGTCGATGAAAATTATAAAACCAATGCCGATAATATTTATGCCATTGGCGATGTCATTGGCTGGCCAAGTTTAGCGTCTGCTGCTTACAACCAAGGTTTTGAGGCATCTTCTGTTGTTGCAGGCAATGAAGAAGATGTTCGTGTTAACGATGTGCCCACCGGTATTTATACCATCCCAGAGATCAGCTCGGTGGGGCTCACCGAAAAAGAACTCACGCAACAGAAAATCCCTTACGAAGTAGGTCGAGCTTTTTTTAAGAATACCGCCAGAGCGCAAATCAGCGGCCAGACGGCAGGCATGTTAAAGATTTTGTTTCACTCACAAACCTTCGCTATTTTAGGCATTCATTGCTTTGGTCATGAAGCAACCGAAATTATTCATATCGGGCAAGCCATTATGAAACAAAACGGCCCTGCCAATGACATTCGCTACTTTATCAATACCACTTTCAATTACCCCACCATGGCGGAAGCTTATCGCATTGCTGCCTTCAATGGATTAAACCGACTTTGAGCATTCTAACTCACGCTTGCCCCCACGCAGAGCATGGGAGCGAGGAAGTCGTTTAATAGCACGCTTGCTCTCTGAGTTACCTCCCTTTGAGGTTGCCATTCTCAAAGATACCTGAAACAATCGCCAAAAAAATTCATTCATACCCCCAAGAGAACAATCATGATACAGGCGGTATTATTTATCCTTGTAGGTTTTACCCTACTTATCATTAGTGCTGATAAATTTATTGAAGGGGCAGCCTCGATTGCCGACAACACCGGCATGAGCAAATTAATGATTGGTCTTACCATTGTCGCCTTTGGTACCTCAGCACCTGAAATGCTGGTATCCCTTCTTGCGGCGATTAATGGCAGTGATAATATTGCCGTCGGCAACGCTATTGGCTCCAACATTACGAATATCGGCTTAATTCTCGGTATCACTGTGCTGTTAATACCACTACCCATTCAAGCGAGGCTATTCAAAGTAGATCTCCCCTTATTATTAATGCTAACGCTGATTACAGGAGGGCTACTCTTTGATTACCATATTAGCCTTTTAGAGAGCTGCCTGCTTTTGGGTCTTTTAATTGCGTATCTTTTTTATCTTTATCGAGATAGCCAAAAACACCCAACAGATCATCAAGTCGACGACGAAGTGGATGAATTCACTGGACTTTCTCTGCCCAAAGCATGGGCCTATTTTGTCGTCGGTTTAATTGTACTGGTCGGCAGTGCGCAATTATTAGTGTCGGGCGCTGTTGATATTGCCCGATTTTTTGGCGTCTCTGAGCTCGTGATTGGCGTAACGATTATCGCCTTAGGTACCAGCCTGCCAGAATTAGCGGCATCCATTGGCAGCGCAAGGCAAGGTCACTATGACATCACCTTTGGCAATATCATCGGCTCCAACATGTTTAACCTGTTGGTCGTGCTTGCGATGCCAGGCTTGGTTAAATCCAGCCAGCTAGATCATGCTGTATTGACCCGCGATTACACTACCATGCTCACCTTAACGTCAGTTCTACTGATACTGTGCTTTGGTTTATATAAAGCGAAAAAACGCTTTGGGCGCGTACCTGGCTTTTTGCTAATCGCCATTTTTGGGGTATATTACGCCGTCCTTTTTTCACAAATACTGCGCTAAGGTTTATCTTATGGCCGAGTCGTTAATAGCCTCAGCAAAAAACACATTGACCACAGAAGCAAGTGCTATTAAAGCGCTTGCTGACACCATTGATCAAAGCTTTGTTCGTGCCTGCGAACTTATGATGTCATCCGAAGGCCGGGTGATTGTTACCGGCATGGGGAAATCTGGCCATGTCGGGACGAAAATCGCAGCAACGCTCGCAAGTACAGGCACCCCCTCTTTTTTTGTTCACCCAGGCGAAGCTAGCCATGGCGATCTAGGTATGATCACCCCAAAAGACGTTGTTCTAGCGTTGTCGAATTCTGGTACCACAGCAGAAGTTTTAACCATTGTTCCTCTTATCAAGCGTATGGGCGCCAAACTCATTAGCATGACAGGCAACCCCGAATCTCCACTTGCATTAGAGGCTGAGGTTCATCTGAATGTATCAGTTGAGCGGGAAGCTTGCCCACTCGATTTGGCGCCAACAACGAGCACAACCGTCGCCCTTGCGATGGGAGATGCCTTAGCTGTAGCTATTCTTGACGCCAAAGGCTTCACCGCCGAAGATTTTGCTTTCTCGCACCCAGGTGGTGCACTCGGCAGGCGTTTATTGCTCCGTGTATTTGATCTAATGTCCACAGGCGACGACATACCCAAAGTAAGCGAAGACTCACTTACAAAAGAAGCCCTAATGGAAATGTCATCCAAAGGGTTGGGTATGACATGCGTAATCAACATTAAAGGCAAACTCTCAGGCATATTCACCGATGGCGATTTAAGACGCTGCCTCGATAGCGATACCAATATTACATCGGCACCCATCACCTCTGTTATGACACGAAACGGCAAAACTATCTCACAGAATATTCTCGCAGCCGAAGCGCTCAATATCATGGAAGATGCCGCAATAACCGCTATTGTTATTGTTGACAGCAACCAAATGCCCATAGGCGTGATTCATCTTCATGATTTACTTAAAGCAGGTGTTGCTTAAAACATTTGCTTAAAAGGATAACCATTGAAAACCTTCGGCTTCATTATTCTTGCTACCTTTTTGAGCCTAACTGCCTACTGGCTAAGTGGTAAATTAGGCCACTCAAATAGCACCAAACAATGGGCCTCAAACACGCTAATTGCAACTTATGTCGTTGATGCAGAAGTTCGGCAATTCGATTCAACCGGCACCCTAAAGCACAGACTCATTACACCATCGATTACCCAGCAACATAACAACCCATTAATCGCCATTGAAAAACCCGATGTTTGGATTAACCAAAAAAACCAGTACTGGGAGTTAACTGGACTTAAAGGCATCTATAACACTAACAACCACCGCTTTAGCATTGAAGGCGACGTGCAAATCAATCAGCCTGATAAAGCCCTTGTGGTCTTAACGGAGCAGTTAGACTATGATGATAAATCACGATTAATCAGTTCAAATCGCGAAGTAACCATTAAATCACCACAAGGGAAGATCTCTGCCAAAGGGCTAACAATTCACCTAGATACGGAAACCCTATCACTTAAAGAGCAGATCAAAACACAGTATCTGCCAGTACAAAGGCCTTCAAAGTAAGACCAACATGGCAACAACAAACTAGAATGGCTATACGACACAGGATCAAACACAAAACCACCATGCGAAACTGCTTCCACATTGTATATTTCTTGAGCCTTCTCAGCATCAATGGTTTGGTTTTTGCGCTAGATAGCGACCGAAGTCAACCCATCAACATTACATCCGATAGTTTTCAACACGAGGGTAAATCAGGTAAAACCGTCTACCTTGGCGATGTCAATCTCCACCAAGGGAGTTTTATGCTTAAAGCTAACCGGCTTGAAGTTTTTACTGACGAAGGCGGGAATTTAAAAGAAATTAAAGCCTTTGGAACACCAGCAACCTTTGAGCAGCAACCCAAAGCCGATAAAGAAAAAGTGAAGGGCCAGGCCAAGCTCATTACTTATGACACAATTAAAAATGAAATCAACTTGATAGGCAATGCACGCGTGAATCAAGGCAGGCAATTAAAAATGGAAAGCGAGCACATCGAATACCTTGCCGATTCCGAACAAGTTCGTGCCAACCCAAACCAATCATCCAGCAATACACCTGAGAAAGAAAAAAGCCGGGTCAATATTGTCATCCCCCCACAGGTGCACAAAGCTAAAAAGCAGGGGGCGCTATGAGTTTATCCGCCAAGCATCTTGCAAAAAGTTACTCAGGGCGTGAAATTGTTAGAGATGTTTCACTTGAAGTCCACCCAGGCCAGATCGTCGGCTTGTTAGGCCCAAACGGTGCAGGAAAAACCACCTGTTTTTATATGATTGTTGGCATTGTCCCTGCTGACAAAGGTCACATTTATATCGATGATGAATCGATCACCTCCTTGCCTGTCCATAAACGTGCAAAAAAAGGGATTGGCTACCTTCCACAAGAAGCCTCCATCTTTCGAAAACTCAGCGTTGAAGATAACTTGCTGGCCGTATTAGAAACCAAGCCTGAACTTAGCCGCAAAGAGAAAAAGCAAAAAACCGATCAATTGCTAGAAGAGTTTCATATCACGCATATTCGTAAAAGCCTTGGCATGGCACTTTCGGGGGGCGAACGTCGCCGAGTCGAAATCGCACGAGCCTTAGCTGTCGATCCGCAATATATATTACTGGATGAGCCTTTTGCTGGCGTTGACCCTATCTCTATTGGTGATATTAAATCCATTGTTTTACACCTTCAAAAACGGGGCATTGGCGTATTAATTACTGATCACAATGTTCGAGAAACTCTCGATATTTGTGAGCAAGCATATATCGTTGGCGAAGGCCATATCATCGCCCAAGGAGATAGCGAAACCGTTTTGCAAAATAAAAAAGTACGAGAAACCTACCTTGGAAACCAATTCAAACTTTAAGTATTGAAATTAATACACGCAAGAATTTTGCCAACTTTTCTATTGCTCAATAAAAAAACCATCGATACACTTAGGCCTTATTAATTTTCTTGCTTCAATGCAGGTTTTTTTACTGTTTAAAAAGTTCTGATACGAGACCTTAGTCTCGCAATCAGAGCCTAGACCGTTAGAGCCGAACAAGCTGCGCTTAACTTTGGCTCAACATATTTACCGTCAAGCCTATGAAACAATCGCTGCAAATAAAACTTGGCCAACAGTTGAAAATGACGCCTCAACTGCAACAGGCCATTAAGCTACTCCAGCTTTCGACCCTGGATTTGCAGCATGAAATTCAAGAAGCTCTCGACAGCAACCCCTTACTTGAAGTGGCCGAAGACACAGGCATCAACGATACAGAGCAAACCACAACAGAATCAGAGTCAGCACGAGACACACAAGAGTTTTCAACCGCAGAACTATCCACCGATGAGCTCTGGGAGCAAAATACGATTCCTAACGATTTGAGCATTGATGCGCAATGGGAAGAAATCTACCAGCCTCAAAACCCAATTACTCCCGTTGCCGCTCCTCAAGATGCCGATAATAATTTTGACTATAAAACCAGTTCTACCGAAACCCTTCAAGACCACCTTTTTTGGCAGCTTAACCTAACACAACTGGTTGAATCCGATAGAGCCATCGCTTTAGCTATTATCGACGCCATCTCACCTACAGGCTTTTTATCCGTATCAAAAACCGAGCTATTCGAAGGCGTTAAAGGCAACTCTGATCTTGAAATAGAAGAGTTTGAAGCCGTCAGACAACTTATTATGGAGTTTGATCCACTAGGTTGCGGCAGTGAAAACCTTCAAGAATGTTTGGACTTTCAACTCAGTTTGCTGCCCGAAAAAACGCCTTTTTTAAATGATGCAAAAGTCATCGTAAAAAAATATTTACCTCTGTTAGGTAATCACGACTATGCGCAACTTCGTCGCAAAACCCGCTTAAAAGAAAACCGGCTAAAATCTGCCATTGAACTTATCCAAAGCCTCCAACCAACACCGGGCGAAAGCATTGAGTCCGAACCGACTGAATACATTACACCGGATGTTTTTGTTAAAAAGATACAGAATCGCTGGGTCATTGAATTAAATAACGATTTTTCACCTCCGCTCACCATTAATCAAGACTATGCAAACTTGGTCAAACGTGCAGATAACAGTGATGAAAATAACTTTTTAAAAGAACGTCTACAGGATGCCAAGTGGTTCATTAAAAGCTTGCAAAGCCGAAACGACACCTTAATGAAAGTCGCCGCAGAAATTGTTGAGCAGCAAATTGGCTTTTTAGAATATGGCGAAGAAGCGATGAAGCCGCTCGTCTTGCACGATATTGCACAAAGTATCGGCATGCATGAATCGACCATTTCAAGGGTAACCACTCGAAAATATATCCACACACCACGAGGCACATTCGAGTTAAAGTATTTTTTCTCAAGCCATGTAGGGACACAACAAGGTGGCGAATGCTCCTCCACCGCCATTCGAGCAATGATCAAAAAGCTCATCGCAAGCGAAGATGCTAAAAAACCCTTAAGTGACAACAAAATCGCCAACCTGTTATCAGAAAAAGACATTAACGTTGCTCGCCGAACAGTCGCGAAATACCGAGAATCTCTCTCTATTCCACCATCAAATGAGCGCAAGCGTCTCTAACGTCACCTAACAAGTGATGCATACAAAGTGCCTTACCCAATAAAAAAACCTTTGACAAACATCCCCAACCAATTTTACTCTAAAAATGTGGCTAAAAAATAAAGCCACTTCCATAGGTTGTTTTACGAGGTGACTATGCAAATCAATATTAGTGGGCACCATTTGGACATTTCAGACCCACTTCGCGAATACGTTAATAAAAAAATGGGGAAAATCTTTCAACATTTTGACCATATCACTGACACGCAAGTAACACTAAGCGTTGAAAAACATAGACAAAAAGCTGAAGCGCAAGTGCGAGTCACAGGAGGTGAAGTCTTCGCCCACGAAGAATCCCATGACATGTATGCATCCATCGATGCCCTCGCCGATAAAATTGAGCGGCAACTGGTTAAAAACAAAGAAAAACTCAGCGCGAAACGCTAATCCCCCCCTCTAAAGAGATAGCATTTCTATGCAATGCATGGAAATGCTATCTCTCCTAAACACCCCATACTCCATATTCACGCCCCAGCGTTCTGATATATTGCTTGTTCTTATTGCCTTATCAGGTAAATCAATAAGAAAGTCTGCCAAACACACCACTCTTTTGAAGACAAAAGCGAACATTTTGGTAGAATACGCGCTTTTAGAAGTCTGTGTGTTATCTCAGGCACCCAGGGTTTGACGCAAAAGCCATCATTGTCTAGCTTTTGAGCAATAAAAAGACCTTTTAAACACCGGAATTGTGTATGGTTTTGGAAAATATTCTGTCATACGAGCGAAGCATCTGCCAACTGGATACCAGCAGCAAGAAGAAAACGTTTGAATTTATCGCAGATTTTTTACTTAGCCTCAGTGATACGCCAGATGTAACGCCCGATCAACTCATTGAAAAGCTCAATGCTCGTGAGAAACTCGGCAGCACTGGCATTGGTAAAGGCGTCGCTATTCCACATTGCCGATGCCCGGATTTAGACGAACCCACCGGCCTGCTTATCACTTTAGAGAGACCTATTGATTTTGATGCCCCTGACGATCAAAAAGTTGATATACTTTTTGTACTAATCGTGCCAGAAGAAAACAACGAGCAACATCTGACACTATTAACAGAGCTGGCTGAGTTACTGAGTTCGATCGAATTTAGAAACAACATGCGAAAAGCACGAACGGCAGAAGAGCTTTATTTCGCAGCACTTAATTTTGAACGGCACCAGTCAAAATCAGCAGGATAAAACTTGAAAACCTTTGACTAAGAAGGTTTTCAAGAACTGAACCCATTCAAATCATACGAGGGTATTTGGATGCACCCCATCACACTGGTTGTCATCAGTGGCCGATCCGGCTCGGGTAAAAGTACTGCATTAAAAGCGCTAGAAGATAGCGGCTACTATTGTATTGATAACCTCCCGGCTGGGTTAATCCCCCAATTAACTGAAAGCCTCAACGAACACATCGAAAAAATCGCTGTTTGTGTTGACGCCCGCAACCACACTGAGGGCATTACTTCCTTAATTAACGTACTCAAACACCTGCCAGAACACATCAACACTCAAGTCCTTTTTCTGGACTCAAGCACCCCAGTCTTAATAAAACGCTTTAGTGAAACACGGCGCAAACACCCCCTCAGCAATGATGAAACCTCTCTGAAAGATGCCATCCTGAAAGAGAAAAAAGTTTTGGAGCCCATTGCTGCCATTGCTGATTTGCAGATCAACACCAACAATATGAATGCCAATGAGCTATCGGCACTGGTCAAAAAACGTCTCTGCGAAATACACCCATCCACATCACACGAGATGGCCATTTTATTCACCTCTTTCGGCTTTAAATCCGGAATACCCGTTGACTCCGACATCGTTTACGATGTTCGCTGCTTACCCAACCCTTTTTGGGTGCCTGAATTACGGCAGCATACAGGCCTTGATAAAGATATTATTGATTATCTTTCTGAAAAAGCCGATGTACAGCAAATGTATGATGACATCTGCCATTACCTTGACCGATGGATTCCCAAATTTGCCGAAAACAATCGCAGTTATTTGACCATCTCCATTGGTTGTACTGGCGGTAAACACCGATCGGTTTATCTTTCTGAGAAGCTGGCAAAACATTATCAAACCACCTTTAGCAATGTTCAAATCCACCATCGCGAACTCTCTAAACTTCAAAAGTAACGTCAAATTCATTTCTTAAGTTTTTTAGCGCGGTAAAAATTGCTAAAATTAACCTTACCCTACTGTTTTTCTTTTGGGGTTCATTTTTAATAGCAGATTAAGTGTCATATGAATACACTCTGATCAACCTGCTATTGCCGAACGTTTCACCTGTCGGATAGTGTTTCACCATGGATACACCTAGCAACAAACGTTTTACACAAGACCATTTGGAGACGGTCACTGATGCCATCGATACCGGTAGGCTTTACCACGTTGCTAAAATGCTGAACACGCTCAATCATCAAGATGTGGCACATTTGATTGAATCTTCGCCACCTAAAGTACGCCAAGCCTTGTGGCAAATGCTCGAAGAAAAACACAAAGGGGAAGTACTGCAATACCTGAGTGAAGATATTCAAAGTAACTTCCTGGAGTCCATGAATGTCGATGAAGTAGTAGCAGCCACCGAAGGGCTGGATGAAGATAACGCCGCTGACCTATTACAAAACCTACCCAATCGCATTATTCAAGAAGTCCTTCAATCGATGGATAAACAAGACCGCGAACGGGTTGAGCGCGTCATGCACTACCCCGAAGACACGGCAGGCGGGTTAATGTCAACCGACTTAATTACGGTTAAGCCCTCTATCACACTGGATGTTGTGCTGCGTTATCTCAGACGCCACGAAGAGTTACCCGCATCGACAGACACCCTCTTTGTTGTCAACCGCCGCGATGAGTTCATCGGCCTATTACCCATCTCCCGCATACTGGTAAGCCACCCTAACACAACCGTTAGGGAAATTATGATCACCAATATCAAAACCATTCCGGTTAACATGCCAGAAAAAGACGTCGCTTTATTATTTGAGCGCCATGACTGGGTATCAGCACCTGTCATTTCCGACGAAGGAAAACTCCTGGGCCGTATTACCATTGATGATGTGGTGGATGTTATTCGAGACCAAGCTGATCACAACATGTTGAGTATGGCAGGCTTAAGCGATGACGAAGATACCTTTGCATCTATTCAAAAAACAGCCCCCAGGAGAAACATTTGGCTTGGCATCAATCTTGTCACCGCTATTATGGCCTCTCTGGTAATCAAGTTATTTGAAGGGACGATCGAACAAATCGTCGCCGTCGCCGTATTGATGCCTATAGTTGCCAGCATGGGCGGCATCGCTGGCAGTCAAACGTTAACCCTTGTTATTCGCGGTATCGCCCTCGGTCAAATTGGACGAAACAATTTCCAATGGTTATTAAGGCGGGAGTTAGTGGTTGGCATGATTAACGGATTACTTTGGGCCATGGTAGTTGCGTTAGCCACTGCGCTACTTTACGACGATTTAAAACTCTCATGGATCATCGGCATGACAATGATTTTAAATTTAGTCTTAGCCGCTTTTGTTGCAACCGTATTACCCTCATTATTAAAACAATTTGGTATTGACCCTGCCCTCGCGGGTAATGTCATACTCACTACCTTTACCGATGTCATCGGTTTCTTTTCATTTCTCGGATTAGTCACCTGGTTGTATTTATGATTGAAGAAGATAATCTCATTTTTGATGAAGACTATAAGAGCAAAACAGATATTAAAAAAGAAATGGCAGCCCTTCGAGAGCTGGGCGCTGAGATATCCAAGCTGCCAAATAAAATTTATCAATCACTGAATTTACCTGAAGATGTTAACGAAGGGTTCCAAACGCTTAAACGTATTCAAAGTCACCAAGCGCGAAAACGCCAATACCAATATATTGGAAAATTATTACGCGACATTGACACAGACCCGATTTTACAAGCAATAGATGACTGGAAAAACGGCCGAAAAACGCTACAAGTAAAAAACAAAAAAATGGAACAACTCGCAAAAAAATTAATTGAAGGTGATAAAAATGTTCACAACGATTTTTTTAATGAGCACTCAACCATTGATATACAAAAGGCCAGACAACTCATTCGAGCAGCTATAAAAGAAAAAAAATCTGAAAAACCCAATGGCGCATCTAAAAAATTAATTCAATTTTTAAAAGATTTTTTTATTAATTAAATTTTATTTTTAATTTCATTATTTTTGCTAGCTTTAAATGTAGTCCCTAAAAAAAACTCCAAACTAAAGCAAATATAAAAAGCGAAAACAATGAACCATAAAAATTCTGGCACGCATTCTGATAAGAAAGATAGTCATACTCATCACCAACCATCAGAAAAAGTTTACAAAGCGGATCACCCTAAGAATATTTCTATCATTGGCTTAGGCTATGTAGGGGCAGTTTCTTCAGCGTGTTTCGCGTCCATGGGCCACTCCGTCATCGGAGTTGATATTGATCAACACAAAGTTGACATGATCAACCAAGGCCTTTCGCCCATCCTTGAATATCGCTTAGATGAACTATTACTCGAAGGGCACAACAATGGACGAATCTCAGCGACAACGTCTATCATGGACGCCATCGCCAAAACCCAAGTCACCTTGATCAGCGTCTGCACACCCAGTGCGGATGACGGCAGCTGCGATACCACCTACCTCGAACAAGCAGCGCAAACCATTGGTGAGGCACTAAAAGTCAAAGAGGATTTTCACGTATTAATTTTTAGAAGCACGGTACCACCATCAACGACCGAAAATGTCCTTATCCCTCTTATTGAAAAGTATTCAGGTAAAACTCGTGACGTGGAATTTGGCACCTGTTTTAACCCAGAGTTTTTACGTGAAAGTACTGCCATTATGGACTTTTATGATCCACCAAAAACCGTTGTTGGCTCAAACTGCGCCAAAAGTGCACAAATTGTTAAAGAAATGTACGGTAATGTTGAAGGCGAGTTTTTTGTTACCTCCATCAAAACCGCAGAATTTACCAAATACATCGATAACACTTGGCATGCGCTTAAAGTCTCTTTTGGTAATGAGCTAGGCAGACTGTGCAAAGCTATGCATGTCGATAGCCATGAAGTGATGAATATTTTTTGCCAGGATACGCATCTGAATATCTCACCCACTTATTTAATGCCTGGGTTTGCTTATGGCGGATCTTGTCTACCTAAAGACACACGCGGTATCACACATATGGCCAGCCAATTATCCGTGAGTTTGCCCGTAATCAGCCATATTAACCAATCCAACAAAACACATATTGAACATACCTTGGATTTGATTGATACAACCAAGCAACAACACATCAGCATTGTCGGCTTAACCTTTAAACCAGATACTGATGATTTGCGTGAAAGCCCAGCATTAATATTGTTTCAATTGCTCAAAGATAAAGGGCTTACCGTTCATGCTTATGACCCATACATCAGCGCCAGCCAACTCGACATGCTTGAAAATATGGGCTTTACCGGCATTAAAGCTAGCTTCACTGATGACATCAACAAGCTATATAGCCAGTCGGATGTGTTAGTGGTCACCCATAACTCGGCTTATGCGCAATCGATTGTAGAGCACGCCCCTAAGGATCAACACATTATTGACGTCGCTCGCTTACCGCAATCGCACATGTCGCATCAATATTATTCCGGCATTTGCTGGTAATTTTACCCGCATATATATGGGGGTGAATATCACTCCCTTTCACTTTCTATTTTCTATTCGGCCTTCGCTTTTGTTTTTTGAGTAGGTACAATGAATCCAGTGCTAAAACATTGCTGGTTGTAACATGCGACTTCTCATCATCCATGATGATTCTCCACTGCTTGAGAAACTCTGCCACCTAATTCAACAACGTGTTGAGTTAATTGACTATACCCCGCTATCGCTTTCAACCCCTTTAGTAAAATTACAAGAAGGCATCGCACAACACTCAACGGATCAGGTGCTATTTTTAGCAAGGCTATTACCTACCAGTACCGATATTGAAAAACACGATTTCACAGCCAAATCCCAAGCGATAATTCACGCCTGCGAAGCAATTAATCTGCCTTTATTGTTTATATCAAGTGCAGCGGTTTTTTCACCGTCCACTATCACCCTTGAAGAAACAGCACCAACAGAGCCCACTACCGAACTCGGGAAAATTTACGAAGCCCTCGAACAACAGTGTTTACGCCACCCAAAAGCCATTATCTTGCGCACCGGCTGGATCTTTTCAGGTAGTGGCACGAATTTCTTAACTCAGGGATTAGACGCTGCCCTTCAGGGAAAAAAAATTGCATTTAACAGTGCAGGCAAGGGCTGCCCTACACATGCAAGCGACCTAGCCCGAGTTATCTTAGGCATGTGTTTGCAAATCCCCTTTATGCCCAGTCTTAAAGATATCTATCACTACGTGAGCTCTGACGCTTCCATTGGGTTTCAATTTCTTGAGACTTTACTCACCGCAGCAGCCAATTTTGATCAGCAGATTGACCCAAAAAATATCCTCTTTGAACACCAGGTCATCGAAAACTCACCCTTTTTCTTTGAGCCTGTCATGTTAAGCTGTCAACGCCTGCTTTACGATTTTGGCATTCACCAAAGACCCTGGCGCTCAAGTATTAACCAGGCTGTAAAAATCTACTTTTCTGAGTAAACCTACTCAGCACCGCAATAATAAGGAAAATGATGAAGCCGAGTATCTCAGGCCAAGATGGCAAACTGCGCTGTTTTTGGTGCCATGAAACCGAACAATACACGCATTACCATGATACCGAATGGGGCTACCCTGTAGATGATGATCGGAGGCTATTTGAAAAGCTCTGCTTAGAAGGATTTCAAGCAGGATTAAGCTGGTTAACCATCCTTAAAAAACGAGAAAATTTTCGAGCCGCCTTCGATAACTTCCAAATCGACAAAGTCGCCAAGTATACGGATAAAGACGTCGAACGCTTGTTGCAAAATGCAGGGATTGTTAGACATCGAGGCAAAATAGAAGCTGTCATCAACAATGCCAAATGCGCACAAGCCTTGATCAAGGAAGAAGGCTCTCTGGCTAACTATTTTTGGCGCTTTGAACCAGATGAAAAAAAACAACCAGAGCCAATGAGCCTCTCTGTATCAGAACTTTCCAAAGACATCTCAAAACAACTTAAAAAGCAGGGGTGGAAATTTGTCGGGCCGACAACCATTTATTCATTTATGCAGGCAATGGGGTTAATTAACGACCATGCAAAAGACTGTGCATTTAGAGAAGTCGTCGATAAGGCTAGGAAAGGGTTTAAAAGACCTTCATGAGTGTTCCCACGCAAAAGCGTGGAAACAAGAGGCAACGAAATGACGCTTAGGCTTTATATCGATCAAATATCAATGACGTGTTAGTCCCACCAAAGCCAAAGCTGTTAGACATCACGCGATTAAGCCCAGCTGCATCAATACGCTCACGAGCAATCGGCATCCCCTCCGCTTCAGGGTCTAGCGTTTCAATATTCGCAGATGCTGCAACAAAATCCTCTTGCATCATCAGCAGGGAATAGATCGCCTCATGCACACCTGCACCACCTAAACAATGGCCAGTTAATGATTTAGTCGAACTAATATTAGGTAGCTCATTACCAAAGACTTCTTTCATGGCTTTTAATTCTGGGATATCACCTGCCGGGGTACTTGTACCGTGCGCATTAATGTAATCCACAGGACCTGCCACCTGACCTAACGCAAGCTTCATGCAGCGAACCGCACCTTCACCGCTTGGAGCAACCATATCATAGCCATCACTGGTCGCTGCGTAACCGGTTAACTCGGCATAGATTTTCGCACCACGTGCTTTGGCATGTTCTAATTCCTCTAGCACTAAAGCCCCTGCACCACCCGCAATAACAAAACCATCGCGATCTTTGTCATACGCACGAGAGGCTTTGTCCGGTGTTTCATTGTATTTGGTTGATAACGCACCCATCGCGTCAAACAAACAGGATAAGCTCCAATGCTCCTCTTCACCGCCACCGGCAAAAACCACATCCTGCTTACCCATTTGAATTTGTTCCATCGCATTGCCAATACAATGCGCGCTGGTTGCACAGGCAGAAGAGATCGAATAGTTAACCCCTTTAATTTTAAATGGCGTTGCCAAGCAGGCAGAAATGGTACTGCCCATGGTTTGAGTCACACGATAAGGCCCAACACGACGAATGCCTTTTTCACGCAGAATATCTACCGCTTCAACTTGATTCGCTGACGAAGCACCACCTGACCCCATGATCAAACCGGTACGAACATTTGACACTTGGCTCTCAGACAAGCCGCTATCTTTCACTGCTTGGTCTAAAGCAACATAAGAAAACGCTGCCGCATCGCCCATAAAACGTAAAATTTTTCGATCAATCAGGCTTGGCAGATCAATCGCCACACTCCCCGCTAAATGGCTGCGCATGCCCACTTCTTTATAGGCTTCTTGGAATTTAATACCCGATTTGCCATTTTTTAATGAAGACACCACTTCGGCCGCATCGTTACCGATACTCGACACAATACCAAGACCTGTGACTACCACGCGTCTCATAATAAACCTCTTTGTGCTTTTTCAATCAACATCATCGTCCTTGATCTCCTTAACCCTTATCGTCTGGCTTAAATAGCCCTACTTTCAAATCTTTTGCGCTATAAATGGGCTCGCCATCACAAATCACTTCACCATCAGCGATCCCCATGACTAAGCGTCGCTCAATCAAGCGTTTAATATGAATATGGTAAGTCACCTGTTTTGCGGTCGGCAAAATCTGACCGGTGAACTTAATTTCACCTGCACCAAGTGCGCGACCTTTACCCGGATTGCCCTTCCAACCAAGGAAAAAGCCCAGTAATTGCCACATGGCATCAAGGCCTAAGCAGCCCGGCATCACAGGATCGCCCGGAAAATGGCAATCAAAAAACCACAGGTTTGGATTGATATCCAACTCCGCAATGATTTCACCTTTATTGTGCAAACCGCCGCTGGTACTTATGTTGACGATACGATCAACCATTAGCATATTATCAACCGGCAATTGTGCATTACCTGGCCCAAATAATTCACCGTGACCACAAGCGATAAGCTCAGACTTATCAAAGGAATTTTTATGCGTGAAGGAATCAGTCATAAGGCTTAACGAACATCCGTAAATTTAAGCAAGGCGCGCATAGTACCACTTTTTAGGCGGCTTTTTCTATAGAGGGGAAAAGGATCGAAAATATAAAACCCAAGACGAATCAAAAACTCTCTCTGATCACGCGCTGCAAATCGCTGAAAAGGCTTGAACTTACCGGCCCCATCCCATAAAGTGTGGTTTTTTAAAAAAAAAGATTTTTCTACAAGGTACTCCCATGGTAAACAAGTGTTTATTCCCTGTCGCAGGCTACGGCACCCGTTTTCTTCCCGCAACAAAATCAATGCCCAAAGAAATGTTGCCTGTGGTTAATAAGCCTTTGGTTCAATACGGTGTTGAAGAAGCCATTGAAGCTGGGATGCAAGATATTTCCTTTATTACTGGACGTGGTAAACGTGCCATAGCTGACCACTTTGACATTAGCTATGAACTTGAACATCAAATTCAAGGCACAGGCAAAGAAGATTACTTAGCCTCTATTCGTAACGTACTCGATCAAGGGTGTTTTTCATTTACTCGCCAACGCGAAATGAAAGGGTTAGGTCATGCCATTCTCACTGGCGAAAATATGATCGGCGACAATCCGTTTGGCGTCATTTTATCGGATGACTTATGCATCAACCAATCAGGTGATGGCATCATGTCACAAATGGTCAAGCTATATGAACAATTCCGCTGCTCTATCGTTGCCATCATGGAAGTCCCTGAAGACCAAGTACACAAATACGGCGTTATCAAAGGTGATGCGATGAAAGATGGCTTGTACCGCATTGACAGCATGGTCGAAAAACCCAAACAGGAAGATGCACCCTCAAATCTTGCCATTATCGGCCGTTACATCTTAACCCCTGATATTTTTAACATATTAAAAGACACCCAGCCCGGCAAAAACGGGGAAATTCAAATTACCGACGCTTTATTAAAACAAGCGGAACGAGGCCTAGTGCTTGGATACAAATTCCAAGGCAAGCGCTTTGATTGTGGAAGTGTTGACGGGTTCGTTGAAGCCACCAATTTCTGCTATGAAAATATCTATAACGCTAAATAATCTGCTAAATTTGTAGCCATCACTGTCACAGATTTTAAAAGGGAAATGGCTAACGGCCAAAATACTTATGACAAAACTGACCTGCTTTAAAGCCTACGATGTACGCGGGCGCATCCCGGATCAAATCAACGAAGATATTGCTTACCGCATTGGCGCAGCCTTTGCGCAGGTTATAAAACCCAAAAAAGTGGTCGTAGGGTTTGATATTCGACTAACTAGCCCGAGCTTTTGTCAGAAAGTGGCTGAAGGATTAATGGATCAAGGTGTTGATGTCTACAACATCGGCTTAAGTGGTACTGAGCAAATTTATTTTGCAACCAAACATTATCAAATGGACGGCGGCATTGCCGTGACAGCTAGCCATAACCCTAAAGATTATAACGGCATGAAATTTGTACGAGAGGACTCAAAGCCAATCAGTGGTGATACAGGCCTTTTTGATATTCAAGCGGCAGCAGAGCAAAATGCCTTTGTTGCACTACCCGAAGATCAACGCGGCACCCTGCACGACTTAGATACGTCCAAAGATTACCCTGAGCATCTGCTGGAATACATTGACGCGCCAACACTTAAGCCAATGAAATTAGTCGTCAACGCGGGCAATGGTGGCGCAGGCACCGTCATTGATTTACTTGAGCCATTATTACCCCAAATTGAATTTATCAAAGTCCATCATGACCCAGATGGCAACTTCCCTAATGGCGTCCCTAACCCTTTACTGGTTGAAAACCGAGAAGTTACAAAAGATGCTGTCATCAAACACAATGCTGACTTTGGTATTGCATGGGATGGTGACTTTGACCGCTGCTTTTTATTTGATGAAAACGGTGAATTCGTCGAAGGTTATTATATCGTGGGGCTACTCGCACAAGCCTTTTTACAAAAAACGCCTGGCACCTCAATCATCCATGACCCTCGTTTAACATGGAACACCATTGATATTGTCGAACAAGCCGGCGGCAAGGCGATTCAAAGTAAAACCGGCCATGCTTTTATAAAAGAACGCATGCGTCAAGAAAATGCCATTTATGGCGGTGAAATGAGCGCACACCACTACTTCCGTGATTTTGCCTACTGTGATAGCGGCATGATCCCTTGGTTATTAGTGGCCGAACTCATTTCAACCACAGGCAAACCATTATCAACGTTAATTAGTGAGCGAGTGCAGGCGTACCCTTGCAGCGGAGAAATTAACAGTAAACTTGATGATGCCAACGCGGCCATTGAAAAGGTTAAACAAGCGTATCAAGCACAAGCAACCGGCATTGATGAAACTGATGGAATCAGCTTTGAATTTGACACATGGCGTTTTAACCTTCGCTCCTCGAACACAGAGCCTGTAGTTCGCTTAAATGTTGAGAGCAAAGGCGATATTGCTTTGATGCAAGAAAAAACCCAAGAGATTTTAGCGCTTCTTCGCAGCTAACCTTGGCCTACACAAATCATCCTCCCCTATAGAGTGCACTTATAACAGCACTCTATAGGTATTAATTTCCTGCTAAACCTCCATACCATTTTTGTTCAGCCAGCCAATCATTTCTTTGATATCATTATCGTCGATAGCTTCTTTTTCAATATGTTGTCTTCTCTGTCGTATAAATGCCAACACGATAGCGTTCATCATCGCCATCCCAAGTTATCAGCTATCGCTTGAATAATTGTATTTATGATAAAAATTTATTTATTATTCTATGAGAGAGAACAAAGAGAAAGGCTTGATAAATACGGAAAAACTAATACACGTTTTTACCAGCAAAGCCTTTAAAAATCGTCATCAAGATAATTTTTATATCAAAGCTCACTGACCAATGATTCAGATAATAGAGGTCATAATCAATTCGATGCTGCATTTTATCTAAGGTATCTGTCTCGCCTCGCCACCCATTGACTTGTGCCCAGCCTGTAATACCCGGCTTAACCAAATGCCTTAGCATATAGCCTTCGATAGCCTCCCGATAATATTCATTATGCACAATAGCATGAGGCCTTGGACCCACAACGCTCATGCGCCCCTGTAACACGTTAATAAATTGCGGCAACTCATCTAATGAGGTTTTTCGTAAGAAACGACCTAAAGGCGTAATCCGAGTATCATCTCTAGTTGCTTGCGCTACCTGCTTATCTTGGTGCACAACCATTGTACGAAATTTATAAACTTGGATAGACTCACCCGCCAAGCCATAACGTTGCTGCTTAAAGATAACGGGGCCTTTGGATGTCAGCTTAATCAATAGCGCAATGATCAACATTAAAGGACTTATCAGAAATAAAATCAGACTGGACAACACCACATCTTCTAACCGCTTTACAATAGCCCCCCCTGCCTCATAGGGATGACTATAAATACTTACCGCAGGCATATCGCCCACATAAGAAATTTTGCCTCCCATAAGATGACTGACAAATAAATCCGGCAAATAGTAGACTGGCGTCGAGCTATTACTGAGCTTTTTGATTAAGCTTCGAATCGCTTCAGAAGACTCCATTGGCAGTGCGATATAAATCGCGTCATAGGTATTGTTCCGTGCCTTGTCAACCAACGTCTCCAAACCACCAAGATAGGTTACTTCCGTCTCTGGTGGTTTATCATCAAAACAACCTTCGACCGTATACCCCATCCAAGGGTTTCGATTAATTTCATCAATCAAGAGCGCTGCCCGTTCGCTCCAGCCAACCACAACCAATTTTCTCGAGTTTCTACCATCTACACGCAAGCGTTTTAAACATTCGCGAACAATCAACCGGGAGAGAATCATTAGCGACGGCGTGATGATCAACCACGAACCCATAACAATACGAGAAAAATAAGCAGTGGATTTTAATGCAAAAGATAGCATTACTAAGGTAACAACGGTTAAAAACCAGATTTGCAATAATACCCCCACAGGTGTTGCAAGGCTGACGGTTCGATAGGATTGGTAAAGCTTTAGATGAATAGCAAACACATAGAAGCAGCTACCCGCTAAAATAGCGGCTAACAAATACCCTCTATCACCTAGATTGACCGGCAAATCTCTAAACAGAATAGCCAACATCAAAGCAAAAAATATAATGCCTTGATCTAACAGCCTCTGACAAAGACTAACCAGCCATTGATGGCTTCTGATGAATCCTGTTTGTGTCACTTGTTGCCTTGATTGTTATTATTGCTTCCGATGTTTTTTTACATCAACTTATTTTTTTCTTACATCATTTTCCAAAAACCACTGGTAAGCTTTTGCCAAACCTTGGTTGAGTGATGTCTCTGCCTGCCACCCCAACGAGTGAATTAACGACACATCCAATAGTTTTCGAGGCGTTCCGTCAGGCTTATCCGTATCAAAAACTAATTCCCCTTCAAAACCTACCACGGCTTTGATTGTTTCAGCCAACTCACGAATTGTCACATCTTGACCTGTTCCCACATTAATATGGCCCTGCATAGGCTGAACATACTGATGTAATGTGTCTTTCTCTGTCCGCATTAAATGCTCACAGGCTGCGGCTAAATCATCCACATACAAAAATTCACGTTTAGGTGTCCCTGTTCCCCATACGGTTACAGATGCATCTCCACCCAGCTTTGCCTCATGAAAGCGCTGCAACATGGCTGGAATCACATGCGAGTTATCCGGGTGGTAGTTATCATGTGGACCATAAAGATTCGTGGGCATTAACGAGCGGAAATCACAACCATATTGACGATTATAGGATTCACACAATTTAATACCGGCAATCTTCGCCACTGCATAAGGCTCATTCGTGGGCTCCAAACTACCCTGTAGCAATTCAGATTCACTCATTGGCTGCTTGGCAAATTTGGGATAAATACAGGAACTGCCTAATAAAATGAGCTGCTCACACCCTTGCACATAAGCTTCATGAATCAGGTGCGATTCAATCATCAGGTTTTCATAAATAAATTGCGCAGGGTACGTATTATTGGCATGGATACCCCCTACTTTTGCTGCTGCGATAATCACCACATCAGGCTTATTTGCTGCCATCCAGTCAGCCACACTTTGCTGATTGGTTAAATCCAGCTCATCGCGCGTAGCCGTCAAGAGGTTTGTAAAACCTGAGAATGTTAATCGCCTTTCAATCGCAGAACCCACCATCCCTCGGTGACCTGCAATAAAAATTTTCTTATCGTTATTCATCGTCTTCCAATACCCTCTATTCCTTTACTGTGCTAACCTGAAATCCTTCTTTCTCGAGGATCAAATGTCGTTTGGCTTGATCAACATCGTAAGCGATCATTTCATCAATCATTGCCTGTAAAGGTATTTTAGGCGACCAACCCAGTTCACGCTTGGCTTTAGCTGGATCACCTAATAAGCTGTCGACCTCAGCTGGGCGATAATAGCGCGGATCAATTTTAACAACCTGCTGACCGACTTGAAGCCTTTGCTCATCAAGGCTGACATTTTCAGATGGCGCAACACTTTCAACAATACCCACCTCATCAATACCTTCACCTTCAAACCGCAAACTGACGCCAACAGCCGCAAAGGATAATTCTAAAAACTCGCGGACACTACGCTGCTCGCCCGTGGCGATGACAAAATCCTGCGGCTGACTTTGTTGTAACATCAACCACTGCGCTTCGACATAATCTTTGGCATGCCCCCAATCACGTTTGGCATCTAAATTACCCATGTATAAGCAATCATCGATACCTAACGCCACATTCGCCGCCCCACGTGTAATCTTACGCGTCACAAAGGTCTCTCCTCGCCTGGGTGACTCATGGTTAAATAAAATACCGTTGCACGCATAGATACCATAGGCTTCACGATAATTTATACAAATCCAATACGCATAAAGTTTCGCAACACCATAAGGCGAACGGGGATAAAACGGTGTGGTTTCTTTTTGGGGTACTTCTTGCACTAAGCCATAAAGCTCAGATGTCGAGGCTTGATAAAAGCGGGTTTTTTTCTCAAAGCCCAATAAACGGATGGCCTCAAGTAAACGCAATGTACCAATCGCATCTATATCTGCTGTGTATTCAGGAGACTCAAAGCTAACCGCCACATGGCTTTGCGCAGCCAGGTTATAAATTTCATCAGGCTCGATATCTTTAATTATTCGAACAAGATTAGAGGTATCACTTAAGTCACCATAGTGCAGCGTCATACGGATATCAGGTTCATGCAAATCTTGATAGATATGATCAATCCGCTCAGTATTAAAGGAGGATGCACGACGTTTAATACCATGCACTTCATAGCCTTTTTCTAACAAAAACTCTGCAAGGTATGATCCATCCTGCCCAGTGATACCGGTAATTAATGCGACTTTTTTCATTTAGCGCCTTAATGATTGTTTAATTAACTGCCCTGCCAACAAGGCGAGAAATTTTGGGTTAGTTGTTAAATACCGTCGCCAAAGGCGTTTTGGCTCTGATACCAGTCGAAATAACCACTCAAGCCCTAGTTGTTGCAGCCACCTAGGCGCATGATCTTTATTTCCAGCCAAAAAGTCAAAAACGGCACCTACACCCAAAAGCGTGCAGTTAAGTGCCTCTTTATTCTCGCTCATCCACCGCTCTTGTTTGGGGCAACCAAGGCCTACAAATAACAAATCACAACCTGATTCGTTCATATCTCGCTGTATGGCTTTTATTTCAGCATTCGACAATTCACGAAAGGGTGGCGAGCAGGCATAGACTTGCTTAAGCGATGGATATCGTAACTTGAGCGCCTGTTGCAAGCTATCTAGCACATTTTCCGTTGAGCCATAAAACCCAACGGTTAAGCCTTTTTGTTCAGCTAACTCGCAGAGTGCCAAGGTAATATCGTAACCGCGGAGCTGCTCGATATTTTTTGCCCCGAATAACTTTTGCGCCAAAAAAATTGGCCGCCCATCGGCCACAACCGTATCAGCATCATTCACAATGGTTTGAAATCTTTCATCGTTTACGCATTCAATGCACATATGCACATTAGAGACACACACATAACGCCCAACTTTATCGTTAGACCACTCAGCCACCCGACCCAGAAAAGACCGCATGCTGAGTTGATCCACTTGCATCGCCAATACAGCGCTACGTTTTCGCATGACATTCTCCTTGGTTCGCCGGGTACTGCGCAATAACATCTTGGTAGATGTTAAGCAGCTGATCAATATTGCTTGCTGGGGTGTAGTTGTCTTGCGCAAACTGAACAGCCTTGGTACTGATAGCTTGCCATAGGTGATCGTCTTCCATGAGTAAAGAAACCTGCTCGACAAATGCATCCACATCATTGACAGGAGCTTTCAAGCCATTCACCTTATGCGCCACTTTTTCACCTAACGAGCCAATATCGCTAACTACCACTGATGTTCCCTGCATCATGGCTTCTTTAACCGACAAAGCCAAGCCGCTTTCAGGGCACACAGACGGAAGCACTAACACTCGCGACCGACCAACGCTATCCATCACCTCATCATGTGCCAATGCGCCAAGGTAGCGGATATTGTTATTCGACATCACCGCCGACTGCAATGGCCCTTCGCCAATCACTGTTATTGGGTATGCTAATTTATCAGCCATCTTAATCAGGGTATCGATGCCTTTCTCTTCACTCAACCTACCCACATATACGACTGGAATATCACGCATTGACAAGGGCAAGCCCTTATTCTGGCAATGTAAAAAATTGGGCTTGATAGCGATTTTTTTCGAAGGAATGCCGTATTCAAGAAATTTAGATTTGGAAAATTCGGTTAGCGCAATAAACCGATCGACTTTTTCAATAAAAGTTCTTGCGCGCCTATGCTTATCTATCATGTGCGCAACAGGTATCGTTTGGAGTTTTGAGCCTCGATAGCACCCATGCTTCACAGCCTGATAAGGCGAGTGATGTAAACATTTTTCACAAAATTTACCGTCACGATTAAGTGTGCCTTTAGCACAAAAAAAACGGAAATTATGCAAGGTTTGAATAACTGGCACACCCATCTCCTGACAAGCATCAAAAACTGACGGAGACATCAAGGGGAAAAAATTATGCACATGCACAATCTCAGGCGTATGCGCTTCGATCAACGCCTTGAGCGTCTGTTTTGCTTTCTGGCTGTAAGCTGCACGTAAACCTGCGTTGATCTTACCCAGTGGGCCTTTGATATCATCATTAGTGACACGCCATAGTGTCACTTGATGGCCATTTTGCTCTAACAAGGCTATTTCTGCGGCAACCACATGATCTTCACCGCCATAAATTTGGTAAGCATTGTGGCAAATTAATACATTCATTGGCGTTATAATAGAACGTAATTATTCGTTTTTATTATTATTTTTCTTTGGCAGAGAATTGAATCAGGTTCCTCCACCCTTTGCAATCAAAGCAACGTGGATGCGTGAACCTTTGAAGTGAACAATTAATCATTTTAAACAAATAATCGAACCTCAAGGTTTTGCTAGACTCCAAAGATTTTACTTATTTTGAACAGGCTAATTTGTATTATTATGAAAAAGCTATTACTCCCTTTGATTATCACTGGTGCTCTTTCTTTACAACCCACAGCTGAAGCAAAAATAAAAATAGGAGCCATCACCTTTTGTATCGTTGCTGTTGCTCTATTTGCCGGCGGTGTCGTATATGGTGTCAAACGCCCCGACAAAAGCAAAGAGCACTTTGAGCGGGGAGTCAATCTATTGAGTGGGATAAAAAAAAATATAACTCAAAAGGAAAGCTAACATCCCCCCTACAAAGACAAAATCACGTGTGGCATTGTTCAAGAAAAAAGGCGGAGCAGTCAACGCCGCCTACTACCTGGGACTTAACGTCCAGCTAAATAGCTAAAATCAACCGCAAAGAATCCAACATCAAATCTGACTGCTTTAAGGCCTTAGTCATTGCTGCTAGCTCCGACTCAAGCGTTTGAATTTCATCTTTTCGAATTGATGGATTAACCTCAGCCAGTGCTTTTAAACGATTAATCTCAATCAATTGAAACTGTTGAACCGTCTCTAGAGCCTGTGCTTGAATAGCTGGCAATTGAGCTTTTGCCAAAGATTCAGATGTTTCAACCAATTCTTCAAGAAGGCTTTGCGTTTGTTTAACCACGGCTTTGCCTTTAGCCAACGGCAGTTTTTTGAGCAAGGGCTCCAATTTATCTTCCGTCAATATATGACTAAAGTCTTTTCCATCTTGATTAATTAAGAATCTTGGCAAAGCTTCAGGCAAAAACCGCTCAATTTGAAGCGACTTATCCGCAATGGCATTCAACACAAATCGGGTTTCAACGAGCAAGGTTCCTGGGGGCAATGGCTTTAATGAAATAGTCGCTACACACGTATTGCCGTGTTCACTCGATAACACATGTTCCATACCGGCTTTAACCGTCGGATGCTCCCATGTTAAAAAGCCTAAATCATCACGGCTTAAGGCATTATCTCTCGAAAAGGTATAAGTCGCCCCTTCATCTCGCATACCCGGCAATAAACCACAACGCATGTTTTCACTCGGGCGCATAATGATCGAATGGTTATCTTGCGCCTCAACCTCAATACCCAGCTGATCCGTTAATTGCTCTAAGTAATCTTCAAGCTCTTTGCGTTGTTCAGCTTCGACCAATTGATCAATAACGGCTTCTGCCTGCTCTGGGCGACACGAATTTAACTCAAGTAATTTATCACGGCCTAGGTGCAATGCTTCTCGTAACTCATTCGCTTTCGCTTGTGTATCATTAAGAAGGCATTCAAAGGCACTGTCATCGGATTCAATTAACAAAGGGTTGAGTGTTTCTTTATATTCTTCATAAAGCGCTTGGCCGATAACACAGGTTTGCTCAAACGCGTTTACACCCTCATGCAACCAAGATAACCATCTCGCCATAGGCGAATCTTCGTAAAAGGGTACATGAATAGTCACATCCGATTTTTGGCCTAGGCGATCCAATCGCCCGATACGCTGCTCAAGTAGATCTGGGTTGGACGGCAAATCAAATAACACAAGATGGCTGGCAAACTGGAAGTTTCTGCCTTCACTGCCTATTTCAGAGCACACTAATATTTGAGCAGCATCCTCATGGCTTGCAAAATAAGCAGCCGCTCTATCACGATTAATCAGGCTTAAGCCTTCATGAAACACCGCTGACCGGATACCCTTACGGGTGCTTAACACATTTTCAAGCTGCATGGCGGTTTCCATGCTTTGACAGATCAGCAGGACTTTTTCATGGCTCAACTCGTTTTTCAACAAATTAACCAACCAAGCGACACGCGCATCATGAGTTAACCAGTCATCACCAAAATAAGCTTCTGGACGAAACAGTTCTTCAGTTTCAATGTCGTCGGAGTGTAAGAGTGAGCCTTTAATCGGATGCTTAACCAGCAGGCGCTTAGGGAAGCCTTCAACCGCTTGGCGGGTATTCCGAAATAATACCCGGCCCGTCCCATGACGATCCAGTAGTGCATCGATAACTTGCTGCTTTGCCGTATCAAAATCATCGCCTGCTAATTTATCTTCTAGGTTCACTCGCTCTTCAGCACCCAGCATCTCATGCAACGCTTGCGGTAATTTATCCCCTTGAGAAAGAGCAAGACAAGTTTCAACCAGCGCATTGACCGATTGAAACGATGACTCCTCTTTAACGAAGGCATCAAGATCAAAATATCGATTAGGGTCTAAAAGACGCAAACGTGCAAAGTGACTTTCAACGCCAAGTTGCTCTGGTGTTGCCGTTAATAGTAGTACACCTTTAGCAACCTCAGCTAAGGCTTCTACTCGCTGGTACGCCACACTGGGATTATGCGCTTCCCACTGTAAATGATGCGCTTCATCCACCACCAATAAGTCCCAATCACAATCGAGTGCTTGTTTAAATTTGGTTGGATTATTGACCAAAAAGGACAAAGGTGACAACACAAGCTGTCTGGCATCAAAGGGATTATCCTGCTCAGAAATCATGGCGTTACATAGCTCATCATCCAATACAGAAAATGCCAAATTAAAACGTCTTAGCATTTCAACCAACCACTGATGCAACAAGCTATCAGGCACTAAAATCAATACCCGGCTAGCTGTTCCTGCCATCAACCGTTGATGAATGATCAAGCCTGCTTCAATGGTTTTACCCAGCCCCACCTCGTCGGCTAAAAGTACGCGAGGGTTTGATCGTTTACTGACTTGATGTGCAATATACAATTGGTGAGGCAATAGCTGCACTCGAGGGCCCAATAGGCCTAAAACGTCAGAATGTTGATAACTGGCTAAGGTTTGATGTGTTTTTGCCCGTAATTGATAAAACTTTAAAGGGTCTACCTGACCTGAAATCATTCTCTCTAAAGGGCTTGAAAAATGAACAATGGCGTCCAGTTCTGTCTCAGGTAAAATGCCTTCTTCCTGCGCAAGGTTTTGCACCTTATAGAACATGAGACCATTATTCTCGAAGGTATCGAGGATGAGTAAATCTCGCTCATGCTGACTATTAACCTGGTCGCCACTTTTATAGGTAATACGACTTAACGGAGCCGAATCCATGGCATAGACTCGCTCTTCACCCACCGCTGGGAATTGAATCGTCACTCGCCGATTCTGCACGGCAACCACAACCCCTAACCCAAGACTTGCCTCTGTATGACTAATCCAACGCTGGCCAACAACAAACTCACTCAAACTACTTTCGCCTTGCAAAAAGCCCAGTATTTTATAAGAAAGCTACTCAGCTTGCATGATTAATCTCAACAAATTAAAAAATGCTGATGTACCCTGTTTTTAGCCCAAGGGTTCTCACTCAAGCACGATTATGTTTTACTTTTATTTGCCATTGTAAAGACAGCAATCAACACAACCCCTTTGATCTTTATTTCAAGAGGATAATTGATACAACGCAATAGCAAAGCAACCTCAGTAAGCTCTAGACAAAGAAAAGTAGCAGACAAAAAATAACGGTTATGGATAAATAAAGAACTGCTTCACCCATTTCCTTCAGTGTATTATTCACAAAGCACCCAATTTATGTGAAACCAATCACATTAATATAGTGCACTTTCGATTTTTGTCCTGTCGAACTTCCATCCAAAAAATCACTCTTAATCCCTGAAAATGACCTGTTGCATAAACCTATGCATGTCAATGCCAACAACACAACCCAAGGTTTTATCTGAGATAAGGGACATCATGATGACATTCATTTTATGGCTATCTATCGCTTTACTGTCAGCCCCATTTATTCATTGCCATACGGCTATTGACAACACGACGACTATTCAAAGCACCGCCACTCAGAATACAACCAGCGCAGCTCAACAAACCACAATTCAATGGCATTGGTTTGACCTCAATACACGCCCCCAAGATGATGTGTATCGATTTGCCAATGGCGCTTGGATTGATAAAACACAGATTCCAGATGATAAAATAGGTGTTGGATCTTTTTATGATTTACGCTCACAGTCTCTGATCGACATAAAAAATGTGATTATCCCTCTGCAACATCAGCCGTCGTTAACAGAAGAAGAAAAGCAAGTCCTTCATTTTTACCAAGCCTTTATGGATAAAGATCAGATAGAAAAACAGGGATTAACCCCATTAAAAACTATTTTAGATCGCATTGACGCCCTAGTCTCTGACAAAGACTTATGGGCATTTTTTGCCAAAGCTCAACAGCTGGGTATCCCAACACCTTTTTCTATCTACGTGGATATTGACAAAAAACAAGCCGATCGGTACGCATTGTATTTCTCACAAAGCGGTTTAGGCTTGCCAGACAGAGATTATTACTTCGATAAAAAAACCTTTGGCTCGATTACTAAAAGCTATAAGCAATTTATTCGCGATCTATTTACTGCAAACAATGAAAACCAGTCAAAAGCCTCGGCAAAATCGGTTTATCAGCTCGAAAAGCGATTAGCTACGACACAATGGAACAAGGTAGACAATCGAGATGTCGAAAAAACCTACAATGCTTTTGATACAAACGCGATAAAAGCGCTTATAGCTCCTGAGCTTTTAGACGCTTTTTTTGATTCACTCGGGCTCACTTTACCCGCAAAAGTGATTATTCAGCAACCGGATTACCTTAAATCTATCGCCATACTCAGCCGCGAAGTACCCATAAAGCAATGGAAGCAGTACCTTCGCTTCCAAACGCTTCGAAGCTTTGCGCCATATCTCCCTGAAGTCTTTGTTGCAAAACATCATCATTTTTATCAAGCAATACTTGCCGGGCAAAAGCAGATAAAACCACGTGAGGAGCGTGCAATTTTATTGCTAAATAATGAAATTGGTGAGTTGGTCGGCAAGCTTTATGTTAAGCATTACTTCCCGGAAAGCCATAAACAAAAAGCCCTGGCTATTGTCGATTCACTCAAAGCTGCGTATAAGCAAAGTTTTGCCGAATTAGATTGGATGACAGAGGCAACAAAGCAAAAAGCACATCAAAAGCTAGACAGTTTAATCATTCAAATCGGCTACCCTGATCAATGGACAGATTTTCAGTCACTATCGATCGAACCCAAAAATGTAATCGACAACATTCTGCGCGCAAGAAAATTTCATTTTGATCAAGACCTGAGCTTTCTTGATCTGCCAGTGCAAGAATGGAAATGGTCAATGCCGCCCCAAATTGTGAATGCTTGGTATAACCCTGCGGGTAAAAAGATTACCTTTCCTGCCGCGATTTTACAGCCGCCTTTTTTTGACCCTAAGGCAGAAGACGCACTTAATTATGGCGCCATAGGCGCTGTCATCGGCCATGAAATGGGACACGCTTTTGATGACCAAGGGAGAAAAACCGACTGGCAAGGCAACCTCAATGATTGGTGGACAAAACAAGATGAAGTCGCCTTTAATCAAAAAGCCGCTAAATTAGTCACTCAGTACGACAAATACACCGTATTAGATACACAACAGGTTAATGGAAAATTAACCCTTGGCGAAAACATTGGCGATCTTACTGGTGTCTCCATTGCGCTCAAAGCCTACCTTTTATCAAAAAAAGCCAACAAGCAACCTGAGACGCTAATTGAAGGGTTTAGCTCTGAACAACGCTTTTTTCTAGCTTGGGCGCAAATTTGGGCAGTTAAGCAAACGGACGCCTTCATAAAAAAACAAATCCAAACCGATGTTCACTCGCCGGCTAAATGGCGGGTAAATGGGCCACTGTCTAACATAGAAAGCTTTTATCGTACGTTTAACGTAAAGCCAACTGATCAAATGTTTATCCCTCCTAAAGACCGAGCAAGTTTTTGGTAAGCGAGAATTTTAACGATCTCGCCTTCCAATAAACACTTGCCAAGTTGTGGTTTTATGACAAAATGTCAGCGTCTTCAAACATAATAATTGAACCGATGCTGACCAAACTGATCGACAAAATCCGATACAGAACGCCTGAAATCGAAGATTCGATGACAGTCAACCCAGATACCTTCCACTTTGATCAAGAGACCGATCTACTCATCGCAGGCTTTGGTGGCGCAGGCGCTACCGCAGCCATTGAGGCGCATGATCAAGGTTTATCAACCTTGGTCATTGATCGCTTCTCAGGCGGTGGCGCGACCAATATTTCTGGCGGCATCTACTATGCAGGCGGCGGTACACGTATTCAAAAAGAAGCTGGCATCGAAGACTCTCCCGAAAACATGTTTAACTACCTTAAACATGAAGTACGAGGTGTTGTTAAAGACGAAACACTCAAAGCCTTTTGTGATCAAAGCGTTGAAAACTTCGACTTTATGGAAGCCAATGGCGTACCGTTTGAAGCAAGTTATTGCCCGTTTAAAACCTCCTATCCACCTGATCATTACTTTTTTTACTATTCAGGCAATGAATCCTTCCCGCCCTTTAATGATGATGCCACACCGGCTGCCCGAGGCCATCGCGGCCATCGCCCCGGCATTTCAGGTAAAGCCATTTATCAACCATTAAAAAATGCGGTAAGAACCCGAGGTGTACCTGTACTTGAAGACACAAAACTTGTTGGTCTGCTAAAAGATGAACAAGGCAAAGTCATAGGAATAAAAGCCACGCAAGTGAAGTCCAGCATTTTTGGCCGCCTAAGCCACAAATTGATGGGACACATGCAAATTTTGCTTCGTTATATCGCCCTTTTCTGGCCACCGATGTTTAACTTGCTCGCAAGCCTTTCAGAAAAAATCGAAAAAGGCCTAGGCGAAAGCATCTATATCAAAGCCAATAAAGGCGTTGTGTTAGCCACAGGTGGTTTTTATATGAACCAATCAATGGTTAAGGAACATGCACCAGAATACTTAGGCGGCAGCCCGCTCGGCACCTTAACCGATGACGGTTCCGGCATTAACCTTGCGGTTGGCTTAGGTGCTAAAACACAAGAAATGGATAATGTCTCTGCTTGGCGTTTTATCAACCCACCGGCTTCTTTTGCCAAAGGTGTGATGGTTGGGCCTACCGGTGAGCGTATTTGCAACGAGATGCTTTATGGTGCAAAAGTTGGCGAATACATGATGAAAGATCATGAAGGCAAGGCCTATATCATTCTCAACGAAGAACTTTATAAAGCCGCCTTTAAAGATCTAACAATAAAAAAAGGGCTATGGTTCCACGTATTGCTTGGTTATTTTTTCTTAAAGTTGGGTTACAAAAAAGCCAACTCGTTATCTGAGTTAGCCGGCAAGCTGGGTATCAATCCGGATCATTTAAGCAATACCTTAAATGACTATAACCAGATGGCGTTGAGCGACCAACCTGACCCTCTTGGTAAACCCAAAGCCTTTGTTCAACCCATTGATGGCAGCGGCCCATACTATGCCATTGATGCTTCTTACGACTATTTTTATGTACCTTGCCCATCGCTCACACTTGGTGGGTTAGCCGTCGATGAAACCTCAGGCATGGTGATGAACGAACAAGACCAACCCATCGAAGGCTTATATGCCATTGGGCGAACGGCCGTTGGTATTGCATCAAGCGGGTATGTTAGCGGGCTATCGATAGCTGACTGTGTATTTTCTGGTCGCCGTGCAGCTAAACATGCCGCTAATGCAAAAGCGGAAACAACCAAAACCGCTGAGGCGACAGCTGGATGAACCCTCAAGCGTCAACGCATCTTGCCAAGCAATTTAACCAATTAGCCATTGCCATCATTGGCAAGGCCAAAACAAGCTTACCCGATAGTGAATTCGAGCAAATAGCGATAAAGCGCATTCCACCCTTAGTACCGCTACTTGCCGAATCCATTGCTATTGAACATTTACTAGATCCTTTGATGCTACAACATACTATTGAGGGTTTGGTAAAGCATGAATCGCAAGAAACACTGCTAATGCGATTATTTACCCTATCGATATTTAAATACTACAGCGAAGGTAGCCAACACCCATTAGAAAAAGGCATTATCCGACAAAAGATACTCAGTATTTTGCCTTACTTCGAAAAGGCTGCCAATCAAGGTAAAATCCCACTTGCTGTTTACGACAAAAATGCCGATGCATTAGCTCACTTTGCTGATGATACCGATACCGTCAATGCATTGCTTATTGCCTTAAAAAAAGAACTTGAAAGGCCAAGCAAACACCTTGCCGAGGCATAAATGACTCTCATGGTTAAGGTCGAGCTATGTTAAAAGCCATTAAAGCGTTTTTTGATGCGCACATTGTTCAAGAAGAAGCCGCCAAAGAAGATGCCGACCAAATCGCCGTTGCCGCTCTTTTGGTTGAAGTGATGTTGTCGGATGGCAGCATTAGCCCACCTGAAGAAGCATCGCTTAACACCTTCTTACAAGCGTTTTTAAAGCTACCTGACGCACAAGTGACAACACTGATCGAACTTGCCAAAAGCGCAAGTCATGATGCACAAGATCTTTATCAATTCACGCGATTGATCAACGATCACTTCGATTATGAAAAACGCTGCAAATTGATTCAAGGACTTTGGGGTATCGCTTATGCTGATCACCATCTGGATCAATACGAAGAACACCGCATTCGAAAAATCAGCGATTTACTCTACATCCGCCACAGTGACTTTGTGAAGGCAAAAATCGCCGCCAATCCCCAAGCGACTAATCAACAGAAAAAACCCTAAGATCTTCCTTTACTTTTCTTGGCTCTTTATAATGCCCGCCATGAATCAACAAAAACGACAATTAAAAGATTATCCCGTCTTTTTCGGGCTATTTCTGATCAAATGCTTAGTACAACTGCCTTTGCCTGTATGGCAACGCGTGGGCATTGAGTTGGGTAAAATCATTCATAAATTTGCGCATAAACGCCGTCGCATCACCGAAATCAATTTAACCATGGCATTCCCTGACATGCCTGAGTCCGAACGCAACAAAATGGTTCGCGATGTATTTATCAACACAACCTTGGGTGCATTAGAGTCTTTTTATGGCTGGTGGGCGTCTAGTGAAGAAATTCAAAAACGCTCAGAAGTCAAAAACCTTGAAACACTGCAAAACCTCAATAAAGATGCCGGGGTGATTATTATTGGCGCACACTTCACCACCCTAGACTTATCAGGCCGCGTGATGGGCGAGCGCCAAAAAGTCGATATCGTCTACAAAAGTCAAAAAAACAAAGCATTTAACGACACCATGATTAAATGCCGTGCACCGCATTATGGCGAAATGATCTCTAAAAAAGACATGCGAACCATGATCAAACGGCTTAAAGCCAAAAACATTGTCTGGTATGCACCTGACCAGGATTTTGGGCCAAAAGGCTCCGTCTTTGCACCGTTTTTTGGTGTACCAACGGCGACACTGTCGAACATTGCCAAGCTGGTAAAATTAACCGGTGCAAAAGTCGTTTTCTTCTCTCACTTTCGAGAGGGCTTGGGCGAAGACACACGATACATTGGCGAGGTGACAACGCCATTTGCCGATCAACATAGTGAGAGCAATGTGAGTGATGATGATGCCATCAATGCGCAAATCATGAATGCTGAACTTGAGCGTTCACTTAAAGACAACGACGTAAAACAGTATTTTTGGGTGCATAAGCGGTTTAAAACCCGCCCTAATGGCGAGCCAAACCCTTACAAATAGTTGCCTCTATAAATATAAAAAAACAGGAAACAAAAAAGCAGGCTTAACGCCTGCTTTTTTGTCACTCACTAAGGCACTAACCACTTTTATTTAACGGGTGTTTGCCACTGTGGGAACTGATCTCTGCGCCCCTTCACCTGATCAAAGTACATGCTTTGCAATTGAGTGGTAATTGGGCCGCGGGTTCCGGTGCCAATATTGCGACTATCTAATTTACGGATCGGTAACACTTCAGCTGCCGTACCGGTAAAGAACGCTTCATCGGCAATGTAAACTTCGTCACGGGTAATGCGCTTTTCAATAACGTTAAGGCCCAGCTCATCAGCGAAATGAAAAATCGTATTCCGCGTAATCCCATCCAAACAAGAGGTCAACTCCGGTGTATAAATAATGCCATCACGAACGATAAAAATATTTTCACCGCTGCCCTCAGCAACATAGCCTTCGTTATCTAACAATAAGGCTTCTTCTGCACCGCTTTCTAAAGCTTCTTTTAATGCCAGCATCGAATTAATGTAGTGCCCGTTAGCCTTGGCTTTACACATAGAGATATTCACATGATGACGGGTAAATGAGCTGGTTCTCACCTCAATTCCTTTCTCTATCGCATCAGGTGACATATAACTTGGCCAATCCCACGCTGCGACAATCAAATGCGGCTTTAAATTATCTGCACGTAAGCCCATACCTTCTGAGCCATAAAAACACATTGGGCGCAAATAGGCTTCTTTTAAATTATTTTCTCGAACGACAGTTCGCTGTGCTTCATTAACTTCGTCTTTTGAAAATGGAATATCCATTTGTAAAATATGGGCAGAACGAAAAAGACGATCGGTGTGCTCTTGTAAGCGAAATATTGCCGTTCCTTGATTTTGTGTTTCATAAGCACGAACACCTTCGAAAACGCCCATGCCATAATGTAGAGTGTGCGTTAACACATGGACTTTTGCATCTTTCCAAGGGACTAATTCACCATCAAACCAAATTACCCCTTCGCGTTCTGCCATTGTCATTATTTACCACTCCTGAACATCGTAACTTTTTTCTATTCAATTTTTGATTTCTGAATCAATCAATTGCTGCCACACAGCTTTTACATGGGATCGATAAACATCCACCTGATGGGTATCGATTTCATTTTTTTCTTGTTTTAGCGCTCTAGAATGCGTCCACTCTCGATAGGCGCGATAGGCATCGACCAATTGAGCTCGCTGCTCATCAGTGATTAGCCCGGCATCGGCCATGACTTCAAGGAGTCGCAGATTATCAGTAAAACGCACAAGCGCCTCAAATTGATGACCAAAAGCCAAAACGGCGTATTGTACCAGAAATTCAATATCAATAATCCCCCATCGACTATGTTTTACATCAAAAATTTCTGAATTTTCTTTTTTGGCATAAGCAGGGGTAATACTTTCGAGCATTTTTTCTCGCATCGCAGCGACTTCTCGAGCCACAATCGACTTATCTCTCGACTGGGCCAGTAGTTGCGCCCGAAACCTATTAAAACCAACTTTAATATCCGGCGACCCTGCGATCACCCTTGCCCTAACAATCGCTTGCTGCTCCCAAACCCAAGCTTCATTCGTCTGGTATCGCTCAAACGCTTCGATTGAAGAAACCAGCAACCCTTTATTGCCAGAAGGCCTGAGCCTAACATCAACCTCATACAACAAGCTCATAGTGGTACGGGTTGAAATAACATGAATCACGCGCTGTGCCAGCCGGGTAAAAAACACCGAATTCGACACAGGTATTGCCCCGTCCGTCTGCTCCATCAAGGGAGCCTCATATAAAAATACCAAATCCAAGTCCGAGTTGTATCCCAACTCTTGCCCCCCTACTTTACCGTAGGCAAGGATAGCAAATGGCATATTACTCAAAGGCTTACTATCCGCTGTTGGAAACCCATGTTTTTTAGTCAATTGATGCCAAACCAAATCCAAGATGTATTCCAATATAACTTCGGCTAAATCAGTTAAATATTGGCTGACACTAAACACGATCAACTCGCCTGTCACATCCGCCAGCACAATAGGTATCACATGCGCCATTTTAAAATACCGCAATAAATCCATCTGCTCACTCAAATCATCCAGAGGAATTCGCAAGCTTTGCTGGCGCAATCTGTCAGCTATCGCAGACTTAGAACTAGTTAACGAAAAAGGATGCTCTGCCAATAGCTCCTCAAGCAACGCTGGCCATTGAATAAATTGATTCATCACCCAGGGGCTTGCTTTAGCCACAATAAATAACCGATCGATGGTTTGAGGGTTTTCATACAGCAATACCAAATACATACTTCGCTGACAGACTGCACCTAACAATCGAATCATAGGGGAAAGCAAAGTGTCTCTTAGCTCTTTATCAGCAAACTTTGGCAATATCAGCTGAAGAGAACGCTTTAATCGAACCCACTCGGTACTTTTTAAGTGCTGCACTTTTTTTGCACTTAAAAACTGAATCACTTTATTTTGCGCGTCTTCTTCCCAATGAGCTTGATTCATCCACTCAGTTAGCGTGGAAACCTTTGCTTTCGACAATTTAAAAGGAACAACTTCCAGCGGATTTCTCGGCGCATCCTCACCAAGCAAATGATCAAATTGATTGCGCACAGAGGCTTGATATTCACCCAGCACCTCTTCAAGCTCGGCAAAATCATCAAACCCAAGTGACAATGCCAAACATTTTTGCTCAATCTCATCGGTCGGTAATTGATGCGTTTGCTCATCCCTCATTGCCTGCAAGCCATGCTCCACCCGACGTAAAAAGACATAGGCTGAGTAGAGCTGGGTCGCCGCATCCGTTGCAACAAGCCCTAATCGAGTAAGTTGATCTAACGCTTCTTTTAACTTCTGGGTCTGGCAAATCAAATACCTCCCCCCATAAACCAACTGTAGCGCCTGAACAATAAATTCCACTTCACGGATTCCACCCGCGCTAAGTTTGACATCCTGAACCTTGCCTTGCCGATTGACCTCTTTATTAATAAGCTGCTTCATTTCACGCAAGTTATCCAGCACACTAAAATCTGTATACCGTCGATACACAAAAGGGTTGAGCAATTGATACACTTTACTCGATACAACATCCGACCCCAGCACTCTGGCCTTGATGTACGCATAACGCTCCCAATCCCTGCCTTGATCTTGAAGATATCTTGAAAATGCATGATTCGAACTGACCAACAAACCACTTTGCCCAAAAGGCCGCAGGCGCATATCAACGCGAAAGACAAACCCTTCTTCGGTAATATGGTTCAAGGTTTTAATTACCGACTGCCCAAGCGTTGAAAAAAACACCTGATTTTCAACTGCCGGGGAGGTCAGGGTTTCACCGGCTTTATCAAAAAGAAATACCAAATCAACATCTGAGGATAAATTTAACTCCCCACCACCGAGTTTCCCCATTCCCAAAACAATGAGCGATTGCTTTTCTTGCTTGTTAAAATCATAAGGCTCACCAAAGCGCGCAACAAGCTGTCTGTGATGCCAATTGACCGTGGCGATAATGGCAGCTTCAGCAAAATCGCTTAATTCCTTCATCAAGGCTTGAATGGGCAGTGCCGACAAATAATGCTGAATGATAAATCGACTCTGGTATAGCTGCCTTATTTGCCTGAGCTGCTGCTGGAAGACTTGCTCATCTTGCCATTGTGTCAGCTCGTCAAACAGGGCATTAAAACTTTTATAGGGCAAGGGTTCATCGAGTGGAGGTAGCTCCGCCAGCTTAAATAATAACCGTGGGTTTGCCAAAAAGGTTTTCTGCAAATACTGACTAAAAAATATCGCCCTTCCCAACACAGAGTACCATTCCGGGTTAAGCTGTTGTTGCAGTTCAACAGAGGCGTCATAGCCTAAAGATTCATTGATCGCTTGCCAAAAAGGCGCAAGTTTTTCTTGGGCATAAGCCGGCAACTCAGCCGTATTTAAGGATAAAACCGACGCATCTAGCTTCAGCAAGGTGATCACTCCAACGATAATTAGGCATTAAGGATTAAACACTTCAGACCAAAGCAAGGTGTCCCTCTATTACTGATCAGTCATTACTCGCCGTGAAATGCCGCCGGCGCTACGCGCAGCACTTCTTCGCAGGTGGTCAACCCTGATATGACCTTTTGAGCGCCGCTTAAGCGCAAGGTTCGCATACCTTCTTTTATGGCGTGCTTACGTACCGCGAATAAATCCGTTTGCGGTTGTATCATTTGCCCGATCTGCTCATTCACATTTAGGATTTCGTAAATACCCACACGGCCTTTAAACCCCGTTTGCCGACATGATAAACAGCCTACTGGCTCAAACACTTTTTTAGGCATAGGGACGGTAAAGGGTTTGGTCATTGCCTCCCAAAGAGTAGGCGCTACTTCACCAGGTTTTTTACAATCAGGGCAAAGGACTCGAACCAAACGTTGCGCCATCACACCATTCAACGTAGCACGAACCAAATAAGCCGGCAAACCAATCTCCAATAAGCGCGTAATCGCCAGGGTCGCATCATTGGTATGCAGCGTGGATAATACCAAGTGCCCTGTCAACGCAGCTTGCACCGCCATTTGCGCGGTTTCTTGATCTCGAATTTCCCCAATCATCATAATATCTGGGTCTTGTCGTAATAATGCCCTGACACCGTCAGCAAAATCTAAATCAATTCCATGATTGACTTGCATTTGGTTAAAGGTGTCTTCGACCATCTCAATCGGATCTTCGATAGTGCAAACATTGACCTCAGGTTGTGCCAAGCCTTTAAGTGTTGAATATAGCGTAGTGGTTTTACCTGATCCCGTTGGCCCTGTCACCAATACAATGCCATGCGGCTTTTTGATCATCCCTTGCCAGCGCACAAGATCCTGATTCATCAACCCCAACTCTTCGAAGCTTTTCAGCAAGACATTGGGATCAAAGATTCGAATAACGAGTTTTTCACCAAAGGCGGTTGGAATGGTTGACAATCGCAAATCCACCTCTTGGCCCTGAGGTGTTTTCGTCTTTAATCGGCCATCTTGGGGTTTACGCTTTTCGGCAATATTCATCCGCCCCATGGTTTTGATTCGGCTGGTGACTGCCACCAAGGGTTTGATGGGCATATCGTAAACTTGATGCAACGCCCCATCGATGCGAAATCGGATATACCCTTGCGTTTTTCTGGGTTCGATATGGATATCAGAAGCCCGTTGCTCAAAAGCATACTGAAATAACCAATCCACAATGGTAACGATATTCTGATCGCTGGCATCCGGCTCTTTGACTTGCCCTAACTGCAAAAACGCTTCAATTTGCGGTGATTGATGCTGAATGCCTTCGCTTGCTCCAGAAATTGATCGTGCCAAGGCGTAAAACTCTGTCGTCAACCGCTCAAGATCCTCTGGGTCACCAATGACAAGCTCAATGCGTTTATTCAAGACATGTTGGAGATTTTCAATCCATGCAGTTTTGTAGGGTTGAGTAGTGGCAACAACCACATGATCCGAATGCACTTCGACCGCTAAAATATGGTGTTGTTTAGCAAACGCAAAGGACATGACTTCAGTGACTTTTGCAGCATCAATTTTTAATGGATTGATCGGATAAAAGGGGATACCTGAGGCCTTAGACAGCCATTCACAACAATGCATACTGTTAAGATGCTTATCCGGCGCGGACTTTAGCGGGATACTGCAACTTGCCAAGAATAAAAATGGATGCCTGGCTAAATCTTCTCGTGTTTTAGGTTGAGCAAGCACATTTTCAGCAGCGTCTCTTTCAATCGTGTTGCCAGCAACCAAGGATTCCAATATTGATTGATAATCAAGATTAATCACTTTGTTAACCGAAAAATCTGCGATAGCCATAATCACATTGTCTAACAGAAAAAAGCCAAATTGTAACCTGCTCTCTCATTGCACGACTAGAATTAGTCACCATAAATGCTGAAGTGACAGGCACTTACAAAGTTTAATTCTTTTTCTGGGAGATAGATCAAACTATCTCAAACCCTACAGGTCAAACAGGAAATTTGTCATTCTGTTGTGCTTATGGCTATCACCGAACATTTTGAATTATTAATGCTGCTAGCCATTCTAGCGACGTTTTTTATGGCTTGGGGGGTTGGGGCTAACGATGCGGCTAATGCCATCGCCACGTCTGTCGGCTCCAAAGCCATTACCTTAAAACACGCCCTGATCATTGCCATTATTTTTGAGTTTTTAGGTGCCTTTTTTGCCGGTGGCGAGGTCACTCAAACCATACGAAAGGGCATCATTGACCCAGATGCCCTGACAGGCAAAGGAGACGTTCTGATTTTGGGCATGCTTGCCTCCCTTTTAGCCGCAGGTTCTTGGTTGTTTATTGCCAGCTACAAAGGCTGGCCTGTCTCAACCACGCACTCAATTGTTGGTGCGATTGTCGGTTTCGGCGCATGGGTATTAGGCATTGATACCATCTACTGGTCAAAAGTCGGCATTATTGTTTCCAGCTGGATAGTGTCGCCCTTACTGGCCGGCATCATTGCTTTTCTGCTGTTTTCTTCAGTAAAAAAACTCATACTCGACAACCCAGATACCTACCATGCCGCCACGCGTCTTGTTCCTGTTTATATTCTGTTAACGGGTTTTATCATTGCCATGATTACCCTCACCAAAGGGCTTAAACACATTGGTTTAGATTTAACGATCATGCAGAGCATTATTTTTTCGTTTGCTATTGGGCTACTCATGATGATGGTCGGCATTTTCTTTATCAAGCGCATTGATCGCTTCACTCACCATGGCCAGATGAATCACCCCGTTGAGCGTATCTTCAGTTTGTTAATGGTATTCACCGCTTGCTCTATGGCATTTGCTCATGGCTCCAATGATGTCGCCAATGCCGTTGGCCCTTTGGCTGCGATTTTTGGTGTACTGCAAAATAACGAAAGCGTCTCAACCCAATCCGTGACCACGCACTGGATTCTATTAATCGGCGCATTAGGTATTTCGATTGGATTGATAACTATGGGCTATCGTGTGATGGCAACCGTTGGCCAACGTATCACGGCGCTCTCCCCATCGCACGGATTCGCCGCCGAACTCTCTGCCGCCACAAGTGTCGTTATTGCATCCGGGACTGGCTTACCTATTTCTACCACCCATACGCTAATCGGCGCAATTATAGGCGTTGGTCTTGTACACGGCAGACAATCATTAAATTGGAAAACGCTTATCTCTATTGGCCAATCCTGGTTGATTACCATTCCTGCCGGTGGCTTTCTGGCGATTTTGTTTTATTACGTATTAGCCGCGTTTTTTCTTGGATAAGTATTGCTGGGAATATTCATCGACGACAATATTAATCGTTGCCGACAGTTCGTCCTGATGGCATGCTTAGATGACATCGACGACTTCATGACATTTTATGCCATCATTACCTAAGAATATTGAAAGGCTTAACGCTCTCATTGCAACGCCCTCGGTTAGCTCAGTTGATCCGGAATTTGACATGGGCAACCTGCCTGTCATTGAGCTACTGGCCAATTGGTTGGATGATGTAGGATTCAGCACGCATATTCAGCCAGTTGGTAAAAACAAAGCCAACCTTATTGCTCGCATAGGTGAAGGCAAAGGCGGCCTAATACTATCCGGCCACACTGATACTGTCCCTTATAACGCGGATCGTTGGCAATCAGACCCGTTCAACCTTACCGAACGCGACAATAAATTGTTTGGGTTAGGTTCATGTGATATGAAGGGCTTCTTTTCACTGGCGATTGAAGCCTATCTTCGATTACAAGACCAACCCTTTAAAAAACCACTGACTCTGGTTGCTACTTGCGATGAAGAATCAACCATGTCGGGCGCACATGCATTAACCCTTGAGCAACTCGGGTTTCCTGATGCTTGCATCATAGGTGAGCCAACCGAATTAACCCCCATACGCATGCATAAAAGCATTATGATGAACCGACTAACCATTACCGGTAGAAGTGGCCACTCATCAAATCCTGATTTAGGCATCAATGCGATCGATGCCATGACAGACGCCATGATGGCATTAAATTCACTCAAAGCCGACTACCAAAAAACCTATCAAGAGGCCGCCTTTGCCGTACAAAGCCCTACCATGAATTTCGGCTGTATTCATGGTGGCGACAACCCGAACCGTATTTGCCATCAATGCGCCTTGGATTTTGACTTTCGCGGGCTTCCTGGCATGTCAAACCAAGATGTCTTAGCAGAGATACGAAAGCAGATTCAGCCAATTGCAGAAAAACACCAAGCAGAATTTGCTATCGAATCACTCTTTGGCGGCGTCGAACCTTTTGAACAACATGCAGAATCAGGCTTGGTTTTACTCGCAGAAGACTTGACCCACAAAACAGCCGAAGCCGTTGCCTTTGCCACCGAAGCACCTTTTTACAAACAGATGGGCATTGATACCCTTGTGATGGGGCCAGGAAGCATTGACCAGGCTCACCAGCCCGATGAATTTTTGGCATTTGATCAAATTGAGCCGTGCGTTACAATGCTTGAAAAGCTTATTGGGCATTATTGTTTATAGCTTCATGCTCAAGCAATAGTGTTTATACTTTACCATCAGCAAAAGTGCTTACTAAACGCATCAGCATTCATTGATTTAACAACCTAATGGAACGAATGAAAACCTCACCCTTTGTCCAAGTCTTAAGAGAAGCATCGCCCTATATTCATCAATACAGGGATGAAACCTTTGTGGTATTACTCAACCACAGGGTGATGCAAAGTGCATCGCTTGAAGCGATTGTGCACGACTTTGCCTTACTGCAAAGCCTTGGCATTCGGTTAGTCATTTGTTTTGAAAGTCATAACCGTGAAGAGATTACACCGACACCCACAACCCTACTTAACCTAAGCCAAATCCAAGCGCAATGCGGTATTTATCGAAGCCTACTGGAAGCGTTATTTTCAACCAGCCTGCCCAATACCCCAATGGCTAATGCCAATTTACAAGTGGTTAGCGGCAATTTTGTTACTGCAAAACCCACAGGGATTATTGATGGCGTAGATTACCAACATACTGGCAAGCCCCGAAAAATTGACAATCAAGGCTTGAGCCATTTGCTAGACCATAAACACATTGTCTTACTGCCTGACCTTGCCTATTCAACCACAGGCGAATGCTTTTACGTCCCCATTGAGGCAATCGGCACCGCCGCAGCGAAAGCCTTAAGAGCGACAAAGCTACTCACGTTTACTGATGAACAGTCACTAACAGACATACCTAACCAACTGGTATTAAGTGATGCTCAAGCCCTTTATGTACAACAACCTAGCCTAGCATTGCACCAAGCCATTCTGTCATCAGAAGAAGGCATCCCTCGCTCGCAAATTGTTAATCACGAAAAAGACGGCGCGCTACTCACCGAGTTATTCTCTATCGATGGTTGCGGCTCATTAATTACACAAAACCCGTTTGAAACCATCGAAAATGCCACCATCGATGATGTTGGTGGCATCATGGCTCTCATTAAACCACTCGAAGAAAAAGGCGTATTGGTTAAACGCGAGAGAGAACGCCTAGAGCAAGAAATCAACGACTTTATTGTCATTAAACGCGATGATTGCGTGCTCGCCACAGCGGCACTTTACCCACATGATAACCAAATGGCAGAAATTGCCTGTGTCGCCACACATCCAAATTATCAAGGCGATGGCCGTGCAGCATCGATGCTAGAATTTCTAGAAAAACGTGCCAAACAACAAGACATCCAACAACTGTTTGTCTTAACAACACAAAGCGCCCACTTTTTTATTGAGCATGGATTTAAAAAATCCAGTGTTGATGCGTTACCCCAAACCAAGCAATCATTTTATAACCTTCAACGCAATTCCTGTGTATTTACCAAGCAAATTTCAGAATAAATTACTTCATTAATAAAACACGGTCACCTAGCACTTTTTGACCAGTATAAAACTTAGACAGCAAACAATATTG
>JAPOUS010000317.1 GCA_026708525.1 Cellvibrionales bacterium | reverse complement strand
GCTGCATGACCCTGTGGTTTTGTTAACAGCAGCAACCCAGAGGTAATTGCAGTAAGGATGAGAACAATCACTGCCGAACGCGGCAGTTTTTTCTTTTGTACCATTCGCATAATCATCCTTCGTTTCGATTAAAAATGCCGTTATTGTCGCGATCCAACGCCATTTGGTAACCACGGCCAGGAACCGCACAGGTAAAGGTAAGCGCATTGTTTGTTGATTGCGCTATGGCTTTGATATCAGCCGATGAAAGCGTGTTCTCCGTTTGGTTATCCGATTGGTAGTGCTTGGTTATTGGATCATATAAAAAGCCTTTGCGTTCATTATTGATGATGCCCGTTGCAACTAAATCGCAGGCTTTGACCTCACCACCCAAAATTTTAGAGACAAAGTCTTGATTTGCCGCCATTTCAAATAGTGCGATGCGGCTGATTACAGCGGCGGATGCCCCCCCATCAAGAGTAATTTGTTGGCCAACAATCGGTGCGAGATCTGAATCAAATTCCATTAAGTAATCAACAATGGATTGTCGAACCTGATCATTATTAATACCAACAACCCCTTGATTAAATAAACAGCCGTGACGTTCGTCAGCACCAGGAGGGCAGGGGAGTTCGCCATTATCAAACACGCCGCCTTTTAAGAAATTAAATAACAGGTCGGTGGCGTCATCATGCAGAAAACCAAAGCCACGAATTTGATCGCCTTGATGCGCTTTGGTATGTGAAGGTAAAAACCCTTCACGATCAGGGAGACCAAACATCCCCACTCGGGTATAAAGGTTGCGTAACTGAGGCACTTTAAAGATTTGGGCTTCACCGCCATGTGCAGATTCACCGCGCGTGCCATAAAAGCCTTGTGCTGGATCTAAGCCGTGGCAGCCTTCGCAATTGACACCATCAGCCTCAGGCCCATTTTTATTATCGTCAAAAGCAAGGCCGTCGGAGCGTCTCTCGCCTACAAAGAAGTGTTTACCCTGTTGAGCGCTGGGCGATAGATCACCCGATAAGGGTCTAATGGGGTTAGGCGGCATCTGAATCGATAAAATAAAGTCAGCAAAAGACGCCATATCTTCTTCAAGCGCAATCACCTCAGCTGATTTATTGGCAGCTTGATGATTGGCAGGCAGATCAATATCCATGCCTAACAACCCCTCAAAGGCGACAATAAAGTTTTTGAAAGAGGTTTTTTCATCCAAATGCTGATCGGTATCGATGCCAAAGTAACCATTCGCTCGATCACCGCGCCAATGCATGTGGCCATGTGTCGACATGCCGCGTAAGCTTTGTGAAAACATGGGGCCTTTAAGGGCTGCGAAATCACGGCGCTCACCTGTGCCATTAATGATTTGTAACAGTTGGCAGCTGGGTTCCTCAGGCCCTACAAAATCACAACCTAATTCAGAAAATTTAAAGGTTGGGAAAGGCTGAGGGTTATATGCTGTAGTGGCATCTGGGTTGCCAAGGTTCCAGGCTAATTGATCGCTATCTGCAAAAATATGGCAACTTGCGCAAGATGATTCACCATTGGAAGATGAGCGATTGGCATCATAGAGCATAAAACGGCCACTTGAGACCATCTTGGGTTCGGGGTTAAATAAAGGCAGTTCCTGAAGCACAGAACCGTTTTGCGCATCTAAAACACTCAGGCTATGGCTAAATCGATTAAACACATACAGTAGCGATTGATCTAATAAAAGGTCAGAGGGGCCATTAAGGCCTGTGAAATACGCTTGGCTTTTAACAACAGGGTTAAACTCTTCACCTTGATTATCCCACAGGGCATCATTTTCAAGATCACTCGTATCAAACACAGCGACTTTATTTGATCCCATGGCAGCGAGATACACTTTTTTCCCATCGGGTGAAAATTGCAAACGGGTGGGTGTGGATAGGCTAGCGGCTTTGGTTGCTGGTGAAGCTTTTAATACCCTGTAATCAATGTGTCGATTCAGGTGACGTTTCCGCACGGTTTTCGTCACAGGGTCAATAACCGTGATTTGGGTTTTGGCGATATGGCCTTGCACAGTAGAGCCTGCAAAAGTGCCTGCGCCTTCAAATCGTGTGGCGTTATTCGCATCGGTATTAGAGACATAGATTAAGCCATTGGCTGGATTAACAGCCATATTAAACAGCGTTGTGCCAACATAGGGATAGGCATCCACCGGTTCCAATGTTTGGGTATTAATACTAAATACATCTAAATCGGGTAAGTTAAATCGTATACCGTTGGAAAAATTTCTCCCTTTAGTATCTCGCCATTGGCCACTGGTTTGATCATATTTGACGATCATAGCCGTCCAAGGCTGATAATCGCCTGCGGCATTCATGCTTGGCCCTGTCCGACCGCCGGGTAATTGGCCATTTGTCATGCCGTTGGGTGATTGCTCGCCATCTAAGGTTGTGCAAGGTTTGTTACCAATGCCATCATCATCAAAACCATCGCAAACCACGGCTTCATGCACGGCGGTGGTTTGATTCCCTGAGTTAAATACGGCTGCGTAAAGTGTATTGCCATCTGGGCTTAACGCTAATGCTCTTGGCGTATCGCCAAAGAGGTTGATAATTTTTAAGGGTTTACCTCCCAGGGCTGTATGGGATTGAGGAGTCTCGAATACCCAAATATCGGCACGTCCCACGCCACCGTCAAATAACTTCGGGTCACCTGCGCCATCAACATCACTAAGGGAGGGATGGGTTCTATGTTGGCCTCGATGCGCGGTAGTAATAAAGGCTTTATCATTCGCGAAAATAATGTCTCTGGGTTCATCCCCCACGAGCAACGTTCGTTTAACAAAGGGTTTATCGGTTAAATCGATAATGCTGATGGAATCCGATAGATGATTCACTACCCAGAGCTCATCGTTATGAATGGCTAATGCAACAGGCTCTAGCCCAACCGGTACAGAATCAACAGGAAGTAGTAAGCCGTTTTCATCCCGTGACAATATATCGACCCGATTATCTTGGGTGTTAGTCACATACAGATATTTTCCATCGCTTGAGGTGGCCATGGTTCTGACGTGTGCTGATTCAAAATTTACATAATTACGGGTTTCTCGAGGTTCAGAGGCCTCTTGAATCGGGGGGTTGGGTTTTGAGGGTTGCGGTTTGAAACACCCCTGAATCCCTATAAGGCAAAGCAGTAGAATCGGAACGACACGGAGCATAGAAAGGCCTTTTATAAATTATCAATATGACAATAAACTAAAGGTTGTTGTATAAATTGTCAATCTGACAATTTACTTTTTGTGCAAATAAAGATCAGCCTGTGGGATGACGCACAAAATAATTACTCGGGTGATTAAGCCGACAAACTTTGTATCAATCGTAAAGCAGTCGCTTGTAGGTCATTTGTCATGGGTGTTTTGGGGAATAGTGCAGTATAGGATTCATCCAAAAAATACAGGCTATAAAGCCCTAAGGCCACTTGGCGGCATGCCTTTTCAGTGGTTTTTGGATAATCTTTGGCGAGGTGGTACGTTAAATCATTGATAAAGCGTTCTGTCCATTCGCCTATCACGTCTTTTAGCTCAGGTAGTCGTCTGGCCTCAGCAAAAAGTGCTTCACTTAATTGGTATTGTTTGAGTTGATTGGTATCTTTAAAAAACAATAAACCTTCGACCAGCCATTGCGAGGCATGAGTTTCGGGCAATTGATCAAGGAGGGTTTGCCATTGGGCCTGACTTTGCTTAAAAAAACGTTGGCCTAGGGCAATAATAATGTCGTCTCTATTGCCAATATAGTGGCGGAGAATGCTCCGTTTCATATTGGCTGTGGTCGCGATGGTTTCAAGTGAGGTGCTAGATAGCCCTTCGGCTAAAATGCAGCTTTCGAGGGCATTTAAGATTTCATCGACACGTTGGAGTTTAAGACTCGGCCTTGGCAAAGTAATCGCTCATTAAAAAGCGATCACTTTACCACAGCATGAGTCTATTAAATACTTTTGTTGTTTTGCGATTTTTTCACCACATTGCCTTCAAAAATCGAGGCAAGTACTTTGATGTCTTTTAGCTTATCGGCTTTGGTTTCGAGCGGGTTTTTATCCAATACCACAAAATCGGATTTTTTACCGGCTTGAATGCTGCCGATATCTTGGTCTAACCCAAGAATATAAGCGGCATCAATGGTAATGGATCTCATGGCTTCTTCTACTGTTAACGCTCTAGGTGGGAGCTTGGATTTTCCGCTCACCGTTTTACGCGTGGCAGCAGCCCAAGCCAATAATAAAGGGTCAGCGGGTGCCATCCCAAAGTCTGAATGCAGAGCCACAGGCACTTTGCGATCGACGAGTCCTGCCAATGGTACGAGTCGCTGTGCTCTATCATTGCCTAACACATCCTTTGAAAATTTATCGCCTAACAGATGCAGATAATAAGGGTTGGCAGAGACCGCAGCACCTAAATCCTGTGTTCGGCGGTTGAGTCTATCGTCGGCATAGCCATAGTGTTCGATGATAAAACTATGGGGTTTTCTTGGATTTTCTAACTGTAACGCTTGTAAGACGTTCAAGGTGTTATCAATGCCTGCATCACCGTTCGAATGCACATGGATGCGATAACCGGCTTTCCAATACCGCATCGATTGCGATAAAAAGACATCAGGTGGCGTTAACCACTGCCCTTCATGGCCATCGATATACCCAGGTGGGTGCATTTGCATTAATTGTGAGAAGATTGCGCCATCGGAAAACATCTTGATGCGTTTACCCAGCACAATTTGCGGCAGGGTTGAAGGCTTTGCCATGTGGCTATCAATCCAGTTAAAGGCTTGATCTAATCCACCTTTTTGCAAAGATAGCTTATAGGCATCGGGTACAATCACCGTTCTAAAAGGAACATTTTTATCGACAAGGTTACGTTTGTAATTGGCCATTTCCATGTCCCAATCAACGACAGAAAATGCCATGTCTGCGGTTGTTGTCACTCCATTGCCAATTAAGTAGCGATTAAACTTTTCAAAGCTTTTATCGATAAACTCAGGCGATAAGATATAGCTTGCAAGCTTTGGAACAGAGACTTCAAAAAATCCGGCTTCAATAAAATGCCCTTCATCAAAATTGATGCTGTCTTTGTATTTTTCAGTGACATCTTTTTCCGTCAGCCCCATCCATTTGAGAGCCGCAGTATTAAATATGCCCTCATGAGCAGAGCGCTGCCAGATAAAAATGGGTTTTGTGGATTCAATTTTATCCAGCATTTGACGGTTAAGCGGGCCATGCACATCTTTGGAATATCCCCAAGTGATAAACATGGGGGTGCCTGAATCTTTATCTGCGTTTATAGCGTCAGTCAATTTTTTTTGATAATCATCAGGTGTGGTAATGGCAGGGATGGCGTCACCTAAGATATTCCAGCTCTCAGGTGTGATCCATACGGTGGCAAGCTGCAATGCACCGAGCAATGGGTGAAGATGCGGCTCAACGAGGCCTGGAAACAAGATGTTATTTTCAAAATCGCGATTGACGGTTACCTTTCGGCCTTTAAGCCAAGGCTTGAGTGATTCCAGCGTTCCAACAGAAATGATGCGATCGCCCTTGATGGCCACCGCAGTGCCTGTCGGAAAATTTGGATCCATGGTCACGATTTTTTTGGCAACAAATACGGTAATCTCTTCGGGATTGGCTTGTTCTGCGACGGCCGTATTAATACAAACCGTTAGAAGAGATAGCAGAAAAATCACAAAAGATATTAACTTCATTAGTAAACACCCTTTTACGCTTTAGTAATAAGACTGGTTAATAATGAAGGAGTTCTGAAATTCGGTGCGTCATTAGTTTAAGAAAACGGCATAACTATTATCTAACACAATGCGGACAGAGGCGTATAAGCCTAAGATTGAGAACATAACCCATGGTGCGTTGGTCCCCCAAATATACACAAACATATCCTTTTTCGAAATAAGTTTGTGGCGTCCAGCAATAAAAAAACTCGCCCAATAAAGGCTGGTGCAGTAAGTCCATTGCCAGAACATCATAATCCCTAAAATACCGATAAACATGGGAGGAAAAACCGGTACAGTCATGCCGAAATGCAAAATAAGCGAAGGGATAAAAGTGGCAAAGCCATTGCCTGTATCAATAGTGAAGCCATAGGTTTTACGATCCGCGTAAGAACCGTCATACAATGAATAAGTTGACCAAATATCAGACCAAAAGGTCGGCGAAAATACGCTTTTTCTAGTGACAGGCGCTAAAAGAATATCAACGCCTGGATCTCTGCCGGTAATCTCGCGGCGCTTTTTAAAATAATCATGGCGTTTCTCAATATAATCACGTCTTAAGTACAGACATATTTCCCACAAACAAATCAGTAAGTTTATGGATAAAAATAGAGACAATAAAATAAATAACAGGTTTGTTGTGCCATTGATGAGATAGTGGATGGCAATGCTAACGACAGTGAGCAGGGTGATTTCAATCCCAGCAACAACGCCTGCCGGGAGAGAAAATTCATTGTCGGCTGTATGTTCGAAATCAGCCAGTTGTTCTGGGTTATAGGTATCTTTCATCATATTATTCTTGTCCTTGTGATGCGTTCAGAAAGCCATTTTACGGCAATATTTATGCAGCCCAACAACTCGTTGATGAATAGTTCGTCATAAATAGGCGGATTTTCATCCAAATCTTGAAAAAGATTGGGTAAGATAACCAAAAAAAATTCGGTAGATGCATGAATAATAATAAATCAGTATCTCAGGTTGTCGCCTTTAGCTGGATAGTTATTGCGTATCTTATAAGTATCGCTCTCGCATTGTGTTATCTATCGCTTGATAGCTTACAAGGATTCAGAACCGATAATTTACTCATCAATACCTTTATTGCTGACGTTATTGCTACCATTGGTATATTTATTTTTAGCCGGATATTCCAAAATTCGTCATTTTACGATGCCTACTGGAGTGTTATTCCCCCACTGATTTTTCATTACTGGCTAATGCAAACAGATAAATCCTTGAGTGACCCAATCGTCTTGATGTTAGGAGGGGTTATTTGGTATTGGGCGATTCGTCTTACGTGGAATTGGGCAAAACACTGGGAAGGGTTAAGTCATGAAGATTGGCGGTATGTTGATTTGAAGGCCAATAAGCCTAACATGTTAGCGTTAATTATTGATTTTTTTGCGATTCACTTTTTTCCAACGGTTCAAGTTTTTTTAGGATTATTGCCAGTCTATGCTTGCCTTATTTTAGCTGAAGGTTCATGGAGTCCTTGGAGTTGGTTGGCTTTTGGCGTGGGTCTTCTTGCGCCTACAGTTCAGCTTATGGCTGATCGGCAATTACATGCATTTATTGCTGTACGCAAGCCGGGTGAAATTATCCATTCAGGGCTTTGGGCATGGTCACGTCACCCTAATTATTTTGGTGAATTACTATTTTGGTTCAGTTTAGCCTTGTTTGGCGTATTGAATTATCTTCAAGGCTTTTGGTGGGAGAGTCTAGGTTTTATTGCCATGCTAGTAATGTTTTTGTTCGCCAGTATTCCCATGATGGAAAAGCGAAGTCTCGAGCGACGGCCAAACTATCAAGACATTATTGATAGCACGTCAATGTTGATTCCATTGCCACCTAAACGATAAAAGTTATTATGCCCTCCTACTATTGTATTAGGTATCAAATTTTCTATGCAATATTTTACAAACCCTTGGTTAGGTAGGTGGAATCTGAAAATTGTGAACTTGAAAAGGCTATTCGATTGAGAGTGGCTCAATCGAATAAAATTTTTATGCGATGATAGGCAGTCTATTAATCGCCTCATAAGTTCTTGCAGTTACTGCTCTCGCTCCTATCGCTTGCGTGGGAGTGCAAAGTTATTAACGCTTCAACGACTGACGAAACGATTAACGTAAGTTTTGCTGAAAAAAAATAAAAAATAAAAACAAGGAGTGAAATATGTTAAATGCTGATGAGATAGTAAAAGCTGAAATTTATCCGCCCATTGGTTTAGCCAGGGTAGGCAATGCGTCTATTGAAAAACCTGATGGATTTTATTTTGCATCAGAAGTTGCTGGAAAAATGGCGACAGATGACAACCAATTTCGAAATGCCAACAGAGAGCTAAAAAGACAGGCTGTTAAATTTAGAATTTATGTGACGATGTCAGATGGCTCTGTGCATGAAGTGAGTTTACAAGAGGGTGTTGATATTACATGGCGTGTCAATGTGGCTAATCTAAAAGCAGGTTGGTACAAGTTTATTCATGCAATGGATCTTCCAGACGGCCTGTCAAAACCTACAGATAAAAGGAATGCCGATAAAATTAGCCCAGAGGATAGAAGTTTATTGGATATTACGCCATCGCCACGGTCAATTTCTGGTATATCGAAGTCTGGGTCAGCCTATCGTTTTGATGATGGTGAATTCATGGGGAAGCGCGTAAATCTTGGGGAGATTCGTACAGATACTGAAGGCCGCTTGATCTTCATTGGGGGAGAGGGCCATTCTGAACCGGAAGTTCCTGGGACTAAGCCAAAAACATTTGCCAATAATGATGGGTGGCATGACGATACCTGTGACGGCACTGTTCGTGCATCTCTTGTAATTGATGGCAAATCAATTGATGTTGTACCGGCTTATGTTGCAGTGGCTCCACCGAACTATGGTCATGGCCTTTTCTCCGTTGTCACAATGGATGATGTGGTTCAAGATTTGTATATTAAAAAGCGCTGGATTCCTGAACCTCAAAGTGTCAGTTTTAATCGCGATATCTGGCCAATTTTTTCGCGTCTTTCAGATTTATCCTGGACAAATCATGGGATTTATATGTTGCATGGCACAGGCTCTCCCATTGATGCCCGATCGCCTGAGGTTATCGATAAATTAAGAGATGCGTCTTTAAAAAATAAAGCATGGCGTAAACGGGTATCAGACTTGTTTCGCTCTGATAGCAGGCAAGGGAGAGCTGAACCCAATAAAATTCCACCCCTATATGGCGATGCATTTGGCGAGCCGATTGTGAGTGAGGAAGGCAGTGTCCTTGAAGGGTTAGAGCTAACATCAACCATGTTTAAAAAGCTTAAAATGTGGGCAGAGGGTGAGTTTATTGATGATTGGACAGGCGCTCCACCAGTCAAACCGACATTTGAGGATTTATCTGCTAAAGAACAAATTCATCACCTTGAGAGAGCAGCATTAGAAGAATGTCTGGGCGGGCCATTTCATCCTGGTATCGAACTTACTTGGATTTTGCGAAACCCTCTACTGTGGGATGCACCCTATAGGTTAAAAATATTAGATGAATCTATTCAAAGTGCTCCTCAGGATTATGGAGAGCATCTAACGTCTGACATTTGTCTCAGTCCGAGAGGGCCCTTAGATGGCGTAGCGCCAGGTTCTTTGACGAGGTGGCTTGGTGTACCGTGGCAGACAGATGAAGCTTCTTGTAATTCGGATGCTGAATACGCACCTAGCCTTTATCTTTCACTACCAAGCTACTGGGGAGCTAGAGTGCCTAATCAGGTAATGAGTAGTGAGGCGTGGAGTAGAGTAAGCGATTCCCATTCGCCAATACTACAAAGAATGAAACATCTCAGTAATCGCGAAGACTGGCTACGGGATATTGCTGGTAAAGATTACTATGATCGAATCGACAATATGGTCAATGAGTGGTGGAATTTGGGTGTTCTTATCCCAGAGGATACAACAGATGAAGAGCGTTCAATCGGGCTGCCAGATACCGTCTATATTGAATCTGGTCGAGACCCTGAATATGCAGGTTCAAATGCGAAGCTTGATCTCATTGAGACGGCAGAAAATATAAACCAGCCAGAGTTATTTGCGCATGGCATGGTTAAAGCGGCAGCAAAACCTTTTGTTCCCCCAAAACGTACATATAAGCGTGGAGAGGTGTAGCATTGTTAGCTGAGGGGGGACATTTCGATGTGTTGGTCATTGGTGCGGGCCCAGCAGGAAGTTTAACTGCGCGGGCCTTATCAATGTGGGGGTTTAAAACTGCCATAGTTCAGAAGGATGTGGAGCCTGTCAAATTTACCGAGGTACTGCCCCCGTCTTCGATGCGCGCTATTTGTGCTCAAGGATTAGTCAATTTGATTCATTCGAGCCATAGTCCCCTGTCTCCTTGTTCTGGTGTTACTTCTCATTGGGGCGAGGGACGTATTTATGAAGATGACTTTATACGTCGGCCAGAGTCTGGCGGATGGGTTGTCGAACGAACAGCCCTAGATGCCGAGCTACAATCACTTGCGGTATCACATGGGGCAATATATCGGAAAATCCAGTCAATCGATCATATCGAAACCTATGAAAATGGTTGGATAATAATTGTCGATGATGACGTATCTTTCACGTGTCGATTTGTTATCGATGCTTCTGGGCGGCCATCCACTTTTGCCAGACGTGTTGGGGCAAAACGGCAAGTGACGTCTAAGCTTTTTGCTGGCGGTATTAATTTTGTTGGGCAAGCTGTTGATGATATAGGTGAAAGCCGCTTGTTTGTTAAATCTCATCCAGAGGGTTGGTCTTATAGCATTAGTCATCCTGAGCATTATCTTAGCGCGGTTCTGGTATCTTCATCTTCGTCTATCAAAAATAAGGCAAGCTTAGAAAAGGCATTAGGTAAGATTTATCCACAATATGTTGATAGTGAGGCTGCTTCATTAGACAGGGTGCTTTTTACCGATGCATCAAGCTTTATACTTGATCATGTTGCTGGTGAAAATTGGTTGGCTGTAGGGGATGCCGCAGCCAGTTTTGATCCAATAACTTCACAAGGTCTTGCTAATGCTTTTTCCTCTTCACTTATTGCTGCCCATACATGTAGAGAATTTTTATTGAATCGAAATTTTCTTGCATTGGAGGCTTATGACAAAGCAATCAGGGATACTTGGAGCTTTTCGGATTCTGGGCGTCTACATGTTTATCAGCAGCAGGATCAATGGACTGAGAGTTTGAGATGATCTTTTTTGGTTTCACTTGTCTGGCATGCTGTTGACTTATATCATTCGAAAAATTTTACAAAATCCTTACAAGATTGCGTGCCCAGAAAACATAAAAGCCTAATTAACTTATGCCTAGAATAATCCTTGATACACTAACATCAACACTCATTACCTACCCTGTAAAAATTCGTTACAGCGATATCAATACAGCCCGTCATGTGGGTAATGACAAAATGATTTCATTAATTCAAGAAGCGCGCATAGAGCTATTAACGCAACTTGGCTTTAAAAATGATGGCGATACAGCGGTGACCTACGTGGTTGCAGATCTGGGTGTGAATTATAAAGCAGAAGCGTTTTTTGCTGATGAGCTGATTATTGAGGTTGGTGTTAGCGATATAAAAGAAAAATCGTTTGATGTACTTTATAAAGTCACTAATACAAAAACTCATCACGTGGTTGCGGAAGCTAAAACGGGTCTGGTCTTTTTAGATGCCAACGCAGGTAAAACCACTCAAATTCCAGCGGCCTTGTTAACTGCGATTGATAAGCTGTCTACTCTTTAAAATTTACATATTTTCTAAATGTAAATATTTGTTGACATTGTCCATGCACCCCGATTTAATAGTGACATAAAAATAAAATGTAACTAAATAGGGGTTTCTTCATGAAAGTTACACCATGCCAACATAAATCCCTCGCGGATATTCATCGTGCGCCGGTTGTCATTCTCAATACCATTGACATTGATTGTTCAGCTGAACGTTTATTCGCTATTTTTGAAGATGAGCACGCCTGGACAGTATGGGGATCAAGCCTAGAAAAAGTCGTATGGACATCACCGAAACCCTTTGGTGTAGGTACAACGCGTACTGTCGATATGGCAGGCGGCATCACGGGTATTGAGGAGTTTGTTGCATGGAAAGATAATGAGCAAATGGCCTTTTGTTTTACCGAATCGTCCATGCCAAATATGGATGCTTTTGGTGAAGATTATCAACTCGAAAAACTAGGCGATAATAAAGTGCGATTGCACTGGACAGCGGCTTTTTGGCCATCAAATAGCGTTGCTACCTTCTTTTTTAAATTATTAAAACCCGTGATGACCTGGTATTTAGGCAGCTTTTTAAAAAACCTTAAAAAGTTAGCCGAGGGTGATTACCAGCCTGAAGAAGCGACTCCTCAAATTAAAGAGGTCAGCTGATGTCATTGCCCTATCAATTACTCCCTGATAGCCAAGCGTTAGATCATATTCCGGGAACAACCGGCTGGCCGCTGATTGGCGAAGTCATCCCTTTGGTGCGAGATTTTAATG
>JAPOUS010000325.1 GCA_026708525.1 Cellvibrionales bacterium | reverse complement strand
TAAAATTCATAACGGGTTTTATACAGGGGTTGCTGATTCACGACGTGAAGGGACAGCGAGAGGAATCTAGTCAACTAAGGCTCCTCCAAAAAAAGATCACAAAGCCCCCAACAAGCACCGACAATCAAACCAGCCGCAGAAAAATTATTTGCGATTTCCTGCCGTCTTGTTTCTCGTTCTTCTTCTGATAGAAGGGAATTACCTTGCTCGTCTACAGGCTCAATATACGAGTACAACTTCCCTAGGTTATATCCAGCAAATGCCGTCCCTCCCGCTTTTACTAAAACAGCTGCTAACCAATTAGCTTTACTTAAAAACAGAGCCATTCCCTCTATCGAATAGGCATTACTAAAGCACACACAAACAAATATCACAGAAGCTTTAAAAAACTGACTACTAATAAAAATTCTATTTTTAGCCGCTAACCATCTGTTCAATTTGCAACTGAAGCGTTTCATTATCACGAAAGTAATTCACCTGTAACCGATAGACACAGTGGTAACTTCGATCTTTGATAAGCTCGATAGTTTCATCATAAAAAAACCAAATCGCTTCAAGCAATTGACTGGGATTATCTTGTGAAGCTAGCGTGAGTTTTAAATGCTTTTCACCCACCACCCTAAACTGCTTTAAAACAAAGGTATTATCAAATAGTGGCTCGGGCATACCCTGCCCCCATGGCAGCAAATCTCGGATTTGTTTTGCGGTATATAAATGAAAATCTTTGGATGCTATGGCACCATCAGATAACCAGCTGGCTTGAAAATGACTTTCTGAAACCGAATCTAACGCCTCACTAAAGGATTTTTTGAAGGCATCATGATTATTTGATGACAACGTCAAACCCGCTGCCATGGCATGGCCGCCAAAGGCTTTAATCATTGAAGGATTTTTTGCATCCATGCTTGCCAGTAAGTCTCGCAAATGAATGCCGGTAATTGAACGGCCCGAGCCTTTTAAATGACCCTCATCATCTTCAGCAAAAATAATCACAGGGCGATGGTATTTTTCTTTAAGGCGAGAGGCAACCAAGCCCACAACACCTTGATGCCAATCCGGATGATACAAACACAAGCCTTTAGGCAAAGTGGATTCATCGATATTAAGTTCAGCAAGTATGGCTTCTGCTTCATCCTGCATTTTTGTTTCAATTTGCCTTCGCTCAATATTCAGTTGGCTCAAGTCAGCGGCCAGATCAGCAGCAAAGCCTTCCGAATCTGTCAGCAGCAACATAATGCCTTGCGTCATATCCTCCAAGCGGCCTGCTGCATTTAATTTCGGCGCAACCGAAAAACTCAAATCACTACTCACCGTCAAGCGATGATCTTTTTTTGAAACAGCCAAAAGCTGCTTGATGCCCTCACAGGTTTTACCTGCACGGATACGCTTCAAACCTTGGCTGACTAAAATGCGATTACAAAAATCTAAGGGTACCAAATCGGCGACCGTGCCAAGCGCCACCAAATCCAAATATTGCGCCAAATTAACAATAGGCTCTCCTGCTTCTTTAAGTGCTTTTCTTAAGGCAATTAATAAATGAAAAGCAACCCCAACACCTGCCAAGGTTTTGTGCGGGAAAGGACAATCTGGCTGGTTAGGGTTAACAATCGCTAATGCATTAGGCAAAGTTTGCGCAGGTAAATGATGATCAGTCACAATCACATCTAGCCCCAAACTATTGGCTTTTTTCACCCCATCAATGCTACTAATGCCATTATCGACTGTAATCAATAAATCAGGCGTCTGCTGAGTGAATACCGCATCAACTGCTTGCTCGCTTAACCCATAACCAAAAGTGAAGCGATCCGGCACAAAAAAGCTGACGGCATTAAAACCGAGATCTTGGAACGCACGCATCAACAACGCTGTGCTAGTTGCGCCATCAGCATCAAAATCACCCATGATGACAATTTTTTCTTGCTGCGCTTTTGCCTCAACCAACCTATCAACAGCTAGCCGCATACCTTTCATCAGAAAAGGATCGGTGAGCTGATCTAGGCCTTGCGCTAATTGATGATCTTCTCTAATTCCACGATTAGATAGAATATGTTGAATGAGCGGCGAATGCGCGTCACTTAATTTGTGGTCAGCTTTTTGGCGGGAAATGACAGGCTTTAACATGGAAAAAGGCTTAACATTAAAAAGTTAAGCCTAACAGGATTTTACTTTTTAGCTATGCTTTTGAATAAATGCCTGAACGGCAGACAAGTCATTTTCAAGCACAGTATAACGTTCTCGATCTGTCATGATATGCGCCATATGGTGTGGCAGTTTAGGCGTTGCTAAATTCACCTTTTCAATCGCATCCGAGAATTTCGCAGGGTGCGCAGTGGCAAGCGTTACCATGGGTAGATCGTGCGATCGTCTGACTTCGCGTGCTGCCTTAACGCCAATGGCCGTGTGCGGATCAAGTAGATACTCAGATTCATCATAGACTTTGGCAATGGTTTCACAGGTCGCATCATCATCAACCGCCAGGCTATCAAAAAGTTCACGTGCTGTAGCAAAGGCTTTTTCTGGCAATTGCACCGACTCGTTATTGCACTTATCCATAAAGGCTGCCAAGGCTTCGCCATCTTTATCAAATAGATCAAATAACAAGCGTTCGAAATTGCTAGAGACCATGATGTCCATGCTTGGCGACAAGGTATGCTCAAGCGGATGCTTTTCGTATAAGTTGTTTGCTAATACACGATGCAAAATATCGTTTTTATTGGTTGCTACAATCAGCTGATTGATAGGCAAGCCCATTTTTTTGGCGATGTAACCTGCGAAAATATCGCCAAAGTTACCTGTTGGTACAGAAAAGCCAATCTCTCGATAAGGCGCGCCCAAACGGCTTGCCGCATAAAAATAATAAACGATTTGCGCCATGATCCGCGCCCAGTTAATCGAATTCACCGCAACCAATCGCTTACCTTCTGGCAAGAAGGATTGATCAGCAAAGCTTTGCTTCACCATAGATTGACAATCATCGAAATTACCTTCAACCGCAATGTTATGTACATGTGGGCTGGCACAGGTGGTCATTTGACGACGCTGAACTTCTGAGACTTTGTTGTGCGGGTGAAGGATAAAAATATCCACATATTCTGAATGACTACAACCTTCAATGGCAGCAGATCCGGTATCGCCTGAGGTGGCTCCCATGATCACCACTTTTTGCTGTTTTTTCTTCAAGATAGCATCGAGCAAGCGGCCCAATAATTGAAGCGCAAAATCTTTAAAGGCCAAGGTGGGGCCGTGGAATAGCTCCAGCAACCATTCATTCGTATCAAGCTGCACTAATGGCGCAATGGCCGGATGCCTAAATTCCGAATAACTCTCATCAATGATATTTTTCAGTTCATCATCAGCAATTGCGCCATCAACAAAAGGCTTAATGATGACAAAGGCTAGCTCTTGATAAGAAAGGCTTTTAAACCCATCAATGGTTTCTTTATCAAAGGTTGGCAAGGTTTCAGGGATATACAAGCCACCGTCGGATGCTAATCCTGTCAGCAAGACATCTTCAAAATTTAACGCGGGGGCTTTACCACGTGTACTGATATATTTCACAAAGGCCTCTTATTCTTTTTTCGTTTAGCTGGACTAATTTAAGGATTCCATACGAATTTGAGTGACCTTTCCTTCAACCGCTCGTAATTCTTCAATTTCACTGATCGCCGCTTGCAAGCTCGATTCTTTCACTTTGTTAGTCAAAATAATCAAAGAGACCGTACTCTCGCCTTCTTTTGGCTCTTTTTGCATCATGGCTTGAATGTTAATGCCCTTACCGCTCAGGATTTGCGTGATGGCACTCATCACACCTAGTTCGTCAATCACCTGTAAACGTAAGTAATTGGCGGTTTCTATGTCCGATTGCTCAACAATTTGGTCTTCTTTTAATAGCCCCGGATGGAAAGCCAACGATGGCACTCGTAAATGTGGCTCGACATCCATCACTCGCACCAAGTCAACAATATCCGCAATCACAGAGGATGCTGTAGGCTCAGAACCTGCACCTGGACCATAATATAGCGTAGGGCCAACGGCATCGGCCTGAATTAACACTGCATTCATGACACCATCAACGTTGGCCAATAGGCGCTTATCAGGTACTAGGGTAGGATGCACTCTCAGTTCAACGCCAGAATCTACGCGCTTGGCAATACCTAAATGCTTAATACGATAGCCGAGCTCTTCGGCATTCTCTACATCTTGTGTTTCAACATGACGTATGCCTTCAATAAAGGCTTTATCAAACTGCAATGGAATCGCAAAAGCCAATGATGCTAAGATGGCAAGTTTATGGCAAGCATCAATACCGTCAACATCAAAGCTTGGGTCAGCCTCAGCATAGCCCAACGCTTGCGCATCTGCTAACGCATCCTCAAAGGATCGGCCATGATCACGCATTTCACTTAAAATATAGTTACCTGTGCCATTAATGATCCCTGCAACCCATTGAATCGAATTGGCTGCCAACCCTTCACGGATTGCCTTAATAACCGGAATTCCGCCTGCAACAGCGGCTTCATAATACACACCAACATTCTTTTCACTGGCTGCCTGAAAAATTTCATTACCGTGCAGTGCAATCAACGCCTTGTTAGCAGTAATGACATGCTTACCATGATTAATGGCTTCAAGCACTAGCGTTTTGGCAATATCACAACCACCAATGAGTTCAACCACCACATCAACGTCAGGTGCTTTAGCAACGTTAAGCACATCTCGCTCAACAATGACTTGCGATAGATCACAGGCTGGATTATCCCTACGGGCACCAACATGCGTTACACGGATATCATGGCCTGCACGAGCATTAATTTCAGCGCGATTTCGCTGCATTACATTAAACACGCCTGAACCTACTGTGCCTAAACCACAGATACCGATATTGACAGGTTTCACCCTAACTTCCTCTTAAAAAACACGCTTACGCAACCTAAGAATAGCTTTTGCGTACAACAATCAATGAAACAATTTTTGAGGGGGCTACTTTAAGCACTGCCTTGCAGCTTGTCAAACGAAGGGCTGATATAGAAAAGCATTCAGTGGCTTTTTACCACTGAATGAAATGAGTAATAATGATTATTTTTTAAGAATCATCGGAATCAAATTTTCCGCCGGACGATAGCCAGGAATTAACGTGCCATCTTCTAAAAGAATAGCCGGCGTACCATTAACACCCATTTTTTTACCAAGCTCATATTGCGCTTCAACCGGATTATCACAGCTAACTACCTTAACAAACTCACCATTTTTAAGTTTGTTCATGGTCTCATTACGGTTCTTTACACACCAAGCGGTCGCAATTTTTTTGTATGAAGAACTCCCAACACCCGCACGTGGGAAGGCTAGATAATGCACAGCAATCCCGGCCTCAGTCAACTCAGGAATCTCTTCATGTAACTTGCGACAGTAACCACAATCAACATCGGTATACACATAAATATTCGCTTTAACCTTTTGAGGCGGTTTTGGCATAAAAACCAAAGTATCCGACGCTTTTACTTCACTCATAAGGGCTTTTCGCTTCTCCGCAGCACGCTTATCCGTCAAGTTTTCAATACTTGCACCTGATAACTTAAATAAATTCCCCGCCATCATGTAGTCAGTTGATTCATGGATGTAAAGTAAAGGCCCATCAACAATTTGTACTTCATATACCTCTGGCATTTCAGAAGGTATGATCGATTCCACCTGAAAAATAGGATTAATCGCTTTTAATTTGGCTTCTATTTGATTCTTAAACTGCGCATTCTCAACCTTAGTCGCTTGCGCGCCTAGAGAAAACAATAAGCACAGTAAAACAAAAGGGGCAAAAACTCTGATCATAAAATCTAAACTCGTCTTTGTTTGTTAAGCTCGCGGGTGATGTGTTGCATGAAGCTGCTGCAAGCGATATTCAGCTACATGAGTATATATCTGTGTTGTGGATAAATCACTATGTCCTAATAATAATTGAACCACTCGCAAATCGGCACCGTGATTCAATAAATGTGATGCAAATGCATGCCTTAGCGTATGCGGTGACACATTTTGATCAATGCCTGCAATCAACGTATATTGCTTAATGCGATGCCAAAAGGTTTGCCGTGTCATTTGCCTTCCGCGCTTGCTTAAAAAACACAAAGTCGTTTGATCATTTTTTATCAGTTCACTACGTGCATCTTTAATATACTGTTGCATCCAATATTCGGCTTCTTCTCCAATAGGGACCAACCTCTCCTTTGCTCCCTTGCCCATCACACGAACAACACCTTGATTCAAATTAATATGAGACAGCGATATCGCTATGAGTTCACTCACTCGCAAGCCTGAAGCATATAACAGCTCTAACATGGCTTTGTCACGCAAACCAATAACATCAGAAGCATCTGGCGCATCGAGTAATTTTTCAATGGATTCTTCGCTGATAGAATGCGGTAGATAACGTCCCATTTTCGGCATAGCAACGGACAACGTAGGATCTTCGGCAATCAACCCTTTATTTAAGGTATAGGCAAAAAAACTGCGCAGACAAGAAAGAAGACGGGCAGCACTACGAACGGAAAGTCCATCCGCTTTCATAGCGCCCAAAAAAGTTTCTAGGTGATGACTCTCTAGCTCACTCAACCTCAGGTTTTGGCTAGTCGTCCACAAGAAGAATTTTTTTAAATCTTGACGATAAGACGCAAGAGTATTCTCAGAAACTCCTTGCTGCATCCAAAGTGTATCAAGATAGTCGGAAATGACTTCCATGATTGCTCAATGTTAGGCTAATTGAGCAATCATTATAGAGAAAAAGCGGTAAAAAGAATTAAGACTTTTTCGCCAACTTTTCTTTAATACGTGCCGCTTTACCGGTTAACTCACGCAAGTAGTAAAGCTTGGCTTGACGAACATCACCACGACGCTTAACAGTGATGCTATCAACCAAAGGGCTGTAAGTTTGGAAAGTACGCTCAACACCTACACCGTGAGAGATTTTACGTACAGTGAAAGCAGAGTTAATACCGCGGTTACGCACGCCGATAACAACACCTTCGTAAGCCTGTAGACGCTCACGATCACCTTCTTTTACTTTTACTTGAACAACAACGGTATCGCCTGCACCAAATTCTGGCAGCTCTTTACCCATTTGTTCAGCGTCAATTTTCGCAATGATACTAGTCTTGCTCATGCGTCACTCCTCGTTATCGACAGGCGTTTGCGTAAAGCTTTGCTTGAATGCTTTAAGCAATTGCGCTTGTTCATCAGTTAATTCAATTCTCTCTAAAAGCTCAGGACGCTTTATCCACGTTTGCCCTAAACTTTGCATCAACCGCCACTCAGCTATCGCTTGATGATTACCCGAAAGCAATACATCCGGGACGGTTACGCCTTTATATTCAAAAGGTCTTGTATAGTGCGGGCAATCAAGCAAACCATTAGAGAATGAATCTTGCTCTGCGCTATCTTTATGCCCTAATACATCAGGCAAACAGCGCGCTACCGCATCTATCACTATCATTGCAGGCAATTCACCACCTGAAACAATAAAATCACCGATGGAGATTTCTTCATCTACCTCGGTGTCAATCAATCGCTGGTCAATGCCTTCGTACCGTCCTGCGATGATCACTATACTTTCAAGCTGGGCTAATTGCTTGGCCTTCGCTTGCGTCAGCGGCTTCCCTTGCGGGGAGACATAAACCACCTTTGCTTGGCCGCCTACCTGAGCTTTCGCATGATAAATCGCATCACTCACAGGCTCGGTCATCATAACCATGCCAGGCCCACCGCCATAAGGCCTATCATCAACCGTGCGGTGTTTATCTTTGGCAAATATTCTTGGATTCACCGTATCAACTGACAAAAGCTGACGATCAATCGCTTTAGCAACAACACCTTCATCAGTAATCGCCCTGAACATTTCAGGGAAAATGGTTACAACCGCAAATTTCACAGAGGCTTGCCGCTTTGCCGTTTCTTAATGCCCATTCGATTAAAAATCGCTTTCCCAGTCGGCCTGTATCATGCCGCCGCCCAAATCAACTAACGTTATAACCTCTGGCCGATAAGGCAACAACCTTTCTTTATCGTCCAAACTTTCGTCGGATGGCCTCACCACCAATACATCATTTGAGCCGGTTTCAAGCAGATGATCAACAACACCCAGTAAGCCATCAGCATTCATGACCTTAAGCCCTATCAATTGATGCCAGTAATATTCATCAATAGATAGCTTTGGCAGACTGTCTGCTGGAACAGACAAAAATACCTTACCTAGGGTTTCTGCTGCCGTTCTATCATGAAGCTCTTTAAACTTCACCACCACTGACTGGCCTTGGTATTTAGCCTTTTCAATGGTCAATGGCGCTGCGTTCTGCTTTGAGTCTTCCTCTGGCAATGCCTCGGAAGGCCAAAGCATTTTCATGGCAATCAAATTATCAATGGATTCGCAATAAAGTTTAACTTTGACAAAGCCATGTAAGCCATGAAAGCCAACCACTTTAGCGACAACCAAGCGCTTCTGCTGTAGATTATTGCTCATGAAAATCGCGCATTTTTGAGCGCTAAAAATTGTTTAAGTCAAATTAAGCCGCAGCTTCTTCAGCTTTTGGCTGAGTTTTTACTAATTGCGCAACACGATCAGATAGCTGTGCACCTTGGCCAACCCAGTGTGCTAAACGCTCGCTGTCAACGCGTAAACGCTCTTCTTGACCACGCGCAATCGGGTTAAAGAAACCTAGACGCTCAATGTAACGGCCATCACGTGAACGACGGCTATCAGCAACAGTGATGTGGTAAAAAGGACGCTTTTTCGAACCGCCTCGTGCTAGTCGAATAGTTACCATGTTTATTTCCTGAAATTTTGTTTAAAACTTGAGCATAAACCCAAATTCAAAGGCGCGACATTCTACTAAATACCGAGAGAATTGGAAACCTTTTCGGTAAAGTTTCTTGTAAAATATCGCTTATTATTTAATTTAACGGACTATCTCAACCGTTACTTTTTGCGCTTGGTCATTAAGTGTGAAGGAATACCACCAGGCATGCCCGGCATACCACCACCTTGCCCCATAAGCCCTTGCATGCCACGCATCATTTTTTGCATGCCACCTTTCTGACTCATTTTCTTCATCATTTTTTGCATTTGCTTATGCTGCTTAATCAGACGATTAAGGTCTTGTATCTGGGTACCAGATCCTACGGTAATTCGCTTTTTACGCGAACCATTCAGCACGTCTGGGTTACGGCGTTCAGCAGGCGTCATCGAGTTAATAATGGCCTCCATCTGCACAAACATCTTACCATCCAGCTGATCTTTCGCCATTTGCCCCATACCTGACATACCCGGCATTTTATCCAGCATACTGGAAACGCCACCCATGTTTTTCATCTGATGGATTTGATCACGGAAGTCTTCAAGATCAAACTTTTTACCTTTAGTGATCTTCTTGGCAAGCTTTTGCGCTTTTTTCTTATCCAGCTTTTGCTCGGCTTCTTCAATCAGGGAAAGAACATCGCCCATCCCCAAAATTCGCGAAGCAATTCGTTCAGGGTGGAATGGCTCAAGGGCATCGAGTTTTTCACCCATACCCAAAAATTTAATGGGCTTACCCGTTATTGTTCGCACCGACAGTGCCGCACCACCTCGGGTATCGGCATCTGCCTTGGTCAGAATCACACCGGTTAACGGTAATGCATCGGCAAACGCTTTAGCGGTATTGGCCGCATCTTGACCTGTCATCGCATCAACGACAAACAAGGTTTCACAAGGATTAACCGCTTTATTTAACGCCTTGATTTCATCCATCATGGCTTCATCAATGGCCAAACGGCCTGCGGTATCCACAATCAAGACATCAGCAAATTTTAATTTAGCTTCTTTGATGGCTCCATTGACAATATCAACAGGCTTTTGCGACACATCTGAAGGAAAAAAGTCAACACTCACAGACTCAGCCACAGTTTTTAACTGCTCAATCGCCGCCGGACGATAGACATCAGCAGAAACGACCATGACTTTTTTCTTCTGAGTGTCCTTAAGGTACTTAGCCAGCTTACCGGTTGAGGTTGTTTTACCCGCACCTTGCAAACCCGCCATCAAAATTACAGCAGGCGGCTGTTGATTAAATTGCAGGGTAGCCGTTTCCGCCCCTAAAACCGCTTCAAGTTCGGTTTGTACAATTTTGATAAACGCCTGACCGGGATTAAGGCTTGAAAGCACATCGCTACCGAGCGCTTTTTCTTTTACGCCATCGACAAATTGCTTCACAACGGGCATAGCAACATCCGCTTCAAGCAGCGCCAATCGCACATCTTTCAAGGCTTGCTTGATATTATCTTCTGATAATCGAGCTTGACCGGTAACAGTTTTAAACGTTGCGGATAAACGATCCGTTAAACTATCAAACATAAGAATGTCTCATAAAGGCCTAGTTTCAGGCAATACACCGCCCAAAACCCAAAGAAATAATCACAAACGGATAATTATAAAACACTTCTACAAGTAAAATCACTTAAAGAATACTTGAACTTTTTTTAATATTGATTTACCTAACTTACATCTGTAAGAGGCATTAATAAATGTTATGAGCAACATCGTCATTTTTTTAGCCTATTTAGGCATTCTATTGCCATCAGCTTCACACAGCACTCACTATACAAATGATAAACCAACGATCCACACCACCACTCACTTACCCTCTAGCCCAACCTCTGTAAATTCACCTTTACAAAAGGGCAAAACCATTAATGAATCCATTTCCGTTAAATCTGCAACAAACAGTGGCGCTCCCTGCCAAAAGAATAAAGTTACAAACAGCAGCAAAAAACCTAAAGGCGAAAAGGGGGCAAACCCTTCGCATATAAATCCGAATAACACTTTTACAAAAACCTGTGAAATACTATCATCCAAGATCTTGGAATTGACAGATTCGGATAGCGGCGATACAGCGATCAAACAACAGCCAAGCTCTTCGGGTAGCGAAGCAAAAACGTCAAATTTCACCAATACCCCGTTTCCAATTGAAGGCACCAATCTTATTAGCTGTTTATCCTTAGGAGTTTTTACTAAATTTCTTGAAAGACTCCGAAACAGCTACCTTGATGGCTGCTGTAGTGGTTGGAGTAGCTGTAACGCCTGTAGTGACTGGAGCAGCTGTAACGCCTGTAGTGGTTGGAGCAGCTGTAACACCTGTAGTGGCTGGAGCAGCTGTAACGCCTGTAGTGGCTGGAGTAGCTGTAACGCCTGTAGTGACTTGAGTGACTGTATTGACTGGAGTGGCCGTAGTGGCCGTAGTGGCTTTGACTTTTAATTTCGGTAGCAGTAGTAATAGCAGTGATTGAGCTGACGGCTGTAATTGCCAAGATCTTACTGACTACTGTAGTGGCCTCACTTGACTGATTGATAACCCCCACTTTTTTTCAGCTGAGACTCGATCATAGGCTTCGCCTTTTTAGGGCTGGTGGAGGGGGCAAAGCGCTTAACAACCTTGCCATCGCGCCCTACCAAAAACTTGGTAAAATTCCACTTTACACGTTCCGAACCAAGAAAACCTGGGGCTTCTGCCTTCAAAAATTGAAACAACGGATCGGCCCCATCACCATTGACCTCAATCTTTTTAAACATGGGAAAAGTCACCCCATAATTAAGCTTACAAAATGCTGCAATTTCTTGGTTTGTTCCAGGATCTTGCTTGGCGAATTGATTGGTTGGAAAACCCAACACCACAAAACCCTCATCTTTATAGGCTTTATAAAGTGCTTCAAGCTCTTCAAATTGCGGCGTAAAACCACATTTGCTTGCCGTATTCACTATCATCAAGACCTGACCTTTATAACTTCTCATAGGCACTGTTTTACCATTCATTGCAACCACGGAAAAATCATAAATAGATGCTTCGCTGTTACTTGGGTGTTCAGCAAAAACATGCATAGCCAATAAACTCAATACCATTAAGCGCATAAAAAACATAAGAAAACCCCGTAAATGAAGCTGATTGAGCATTTCGGAATAGAAAATAAGCTGATACGATAAGAGACTTATTCTATTGGATTAACCTCTCCGAGCACAACCAACCTTATGCAGCTTTTATTTGGCTTACTGACATTTGCCCTTTATTTATTCTCCGGCGGGTATTTGGTGATTCACTTAATCCGACAAGTGAAGAACAACAGCTACGCCACTTCGCCTTACCAACCTCCTGGGTTTTTATGGTTATTGCTAATTACCATCGCAGTGCATGCCTGGTTTGTTAAATTGGTGCTTTTCCCCAACCATGAATTACTGCTAGATTTTTATAAAGTCCCCTCGCTAATCTTTTTAGTCATCTCAATACTTTCGTTATTTGCACTGAGCCGCAAAATGAACATTAGCGTACCTATCATTGCGCTCATCCCTTGTATTCTTTTAAGCTTGATAACCGCATTATTTGTTAGCAACCCCATCGCTAAAACCATTCAAGATCCTGGCGCTTCTATCCATA
>JAPOUS010000186.1:8516-12469 GCA_026708525.1 Cellvibrionales bacterium | reverse complement strand
CAAAAAATTTATCACACTTTGCCCTTTTAAATCGCGTTAAATCTTGATGACAAGATAGTGTTTAAGTGTTAGATTACTTTTTGCGCGGTTTCTGGTAGGATGGAGTCCTTTTCGGCGATATTATAAGAAATATTGTCGATTTTTTGTAACACTTAATATGTCGTGTTACGCCATCTGCTAGATGTGCCTGCAAGGCCCTAAAGAAAGGTGCCTGCAATTAATAATAAAACTAATAATTTTATGCATTTATTCGTTTCAAATTTCATCATTTGCTTGCTTTGTTGCTTAAGCATTGTCGTGCGAGCAGAGATACCTGTGATGGATATTTCGGGCTTTGCTACGATCGCTTATGCCCAATCAATTACAGATGATCGTAAAGAAGGCGAAATTGAAGGCATGTCGAATCAGCCTGAATTTACCTATTTTAATAAGCTGGGCATTCGTTTTGATTCGGATTTTTCTGAAGATTTGGGCTTTACCTTGCAAGTCGTTGCTAACGGTGATGAAGATTATTCTCCTCGTGTGGATTGGGCATTTGTCGATTATCAAATTGATAATCAGCTAAAATTGTCAGCAGGCAAGCTTCGTATGCCGCTATACATATTTAGTGACTATAAAGATGTCAGTTATGCCTACCCTTGGATTATTCCACCCTATGCGGTTTATGGCTCGCCTGACTTCTCCAGTTATGATGGCGGCAAGCTCAATTATCAGTGGGATCTGAGTGATGAATGGTCGACTGACCTGGAAATATGGTTTGGCCGACTAAAAAACCATATCAATGTAGGCGGTATTGGCGGCCATAAAGTCGATTTTGCGATCGATAATATGTATGGGGTCTCCCTGAATATCGATCGCGATTGGCTCTTTATTCGCGGCGTGTACATGCAAGGTTTAGCAAGATCAGATATTGCTTCGTTGATTGTTAACCAAATCTACAATTCTCCTTCACCCGAGTCGCTTAAGTTGCGAAATGATCTTGATGGGTATTTCCCTGATGGGGTGACAAATGATCCTAATGAACCTTATTTGTTAGATACTGTTGAGCAAACGACAGGGTCTGAAGTCGTCACGCTAGAAGAGGATGATGTGCGGTTTATCGGTCTTGGGACAATGATGGACTTTGAGCATATGTTTTTTAATGCTGAAGTGACAATGATAGAAAGTGACCCCAATATTATCGTAGGGCGCGCTGTGTCTTGGTATGTGCTAGCTGGAGTGAAGCTTCCAAAAGATGTGGCGGTGAGTTTAACTTACGCTAAAGATTTTAATCGCCCTCATGAGGATGCAGAAACAAGCTATCGGGAAGATTTTTATCAGGTGGTCGATGATGTATTGGCTGAATGGAATGATGCGTTGCGTAAAGGCCCTCGACCATCAGATGAAGAAATACTAGGCTATTATGATATATCAGAGTTTCTTGTAGTAAAAAAATACGCCACACTGGACACCAAAAGCCTTATTCTTAGCACGCGATGGGATTTTCATCCAACCGCTTCTGTTAAAGCCGAATACCTGTATAAGGATAAAATGCAGTTTGGTAACCAAGTATCGCCTCAGGCGATACGCTTCGCGATTGATCTTGTCTTTTAGTGAGCTTTCCACTAGTACACCATGTCAAATCGATTGTCGGGTGAGATATTTTTTCAAAGCACCCTCTCCTCGTTCCCATGCTCTGCGTGGGGACGCCTAGACCTGAAGTGATTATTTACCCGATATGGGAGAAAATCCTTTTTGCTGGTTAATTATTACTAGAAGGCTCTATTAATTTGAACTAAGTAAATAAATCTATGTCGAACAGCGCAGTTGCGGTCGATACTTTATGATCCTTTTCAAGATGTCAACACTGTTGACGAAGAACAAAGAGAGGTAATTTTGTGCGTTATATTCTATGTTTATTATTTAGTTTACATCAAGTGTTCAGTATATCATCTTGCATATCTAAACCAAATTATAAAGGTGAAATATTGGATATAATTCAAAAACATATCGAAAACCGTCAGGAGAAAATTTTACGTCTTAAGATGAAATCCGATATTGTTCCGAAGTCAACAATATATACAGAATCAAACCCAGGAAAATGGATAAACGCCACAATAGATTACGGAGCTGGCGAGATTTTCGCTGTCTTTCTTGGATTAGTTTTTGGCAACGAGGGAAGGAGAATTATTATTAAACCAAAGGATAGCTATCGGAAATCAAACTATGAAAGCTTATTCAAATTTGGATGTGATTGTGAGGGCTTTACTCGCGAAAGGCGTGTTGAACTTTATGAAGAAGAAGCTTGGCGAAAGTAACGGGGAGATCTCTCGAATTTAAAAAGCTACGTTTTTGACACTGTAAATAATTCTGTGTAACTCCGTTTTCAGTCAGAGTTCAAATTGCCTAATTATGCCATTATCCTATCCACAGCAATTGTCTCGTTACAAAACTCGTTCCCACGCAGAGCATGGGAACGAGAAAAAAAGTAGAAGATCAAAGGCAAGGCGTTTGATCAAAGTTCAGGAATCAGTTTTGAAAATCGTTCAATCATCGGCAGGATAATCTCCGGCTTATCCCAATTTTCCATCCCTACGCCAATATTACAGCGGTGTACGCCTAAATCGCGATAACGTTTTAACAAATCTTCCGATAAAGGGGACATCACAACTAAGGTGATTTCAACAGCATCTGGATCCCGGCCGTAGGCTTTGACTTGTTCTTTAAATTCCTTAAGGCTTTGCGCAATATCAGGCATGACGACATCTACTGGCATCCAGCCATCAGCCCACATGGCTGCGTGTTTAACGCCCATAGGCCCCATGGCGCCAAAAATCACCGGTGGGCCGCCGGCTTGGTGAGGCTTTGGCTCAAACCACACAGGATCAAAATCAATTTGTGTGCCATGATATTCGGGCGCTTCATCCGTAAATAAAGCTTTTGTTGCAGCTACCGTTTCTTTCATGCCGGTATAGCGCTGTTTCCATGGGAGGTGCGAAACATTTTCGAATTCTTCCTGATTCCAGCCGACACCGGTGCCAATCAAGAGCCGTCCGTTAGATAAACAGTCAAGCGTTGCCATGGTTTTAGCCTGAGAAAAAATATCCCGCTCAAGCATTAGCGCGATACCTGTGCCGAGTTTGAGTGTTTTGGTACTGCTGGCAGCCAGTGTCAAGGAAACATAAGGATCCATCATATATTTGTAGGGCTCAGGTAAATCGCCGCCGGGTGGGTAAGGCGTACTTCGGCACATAGGTATATGGCTATGCTCGCCATACCAAAGTGATTCAAAACCTGCGTCTTCAAGGGTTTTGGCTAACAAATCCGGTTGCGGGTCGCTTGGCGTATTCATTGAACTGAAACCAAGATGCATGAGAGGAACTCCATGAATTTTTTTCGATTAGCCTAACGAAAGCACGAAGATAAATCCAATACTCTTTAATAAGTTAGCAATGCCTATGAAAAGTGAAGATGCAACATTTTATGGGTAATGAGATGGTGATAACAACTGAGGGCTCCCAGAAGAGAAAGTTGGTCAAAATCTTGACTTAATTCAATGGTTTCAATAGATTGATCGCCGAATAATAATAAGAAAAGAATTCTCAGTGTTTGAATAACTCTCTTTCATGGATGACAAACACCTAGAGGCCTAATGCTCCATCTATGGGACAACGATTAGAATATTTCATCAGCTTTTTACCTCTGAGGTTGATTCGCTTTCCTTTATTGACGTGCCTTGCTGTCTTGTTAGTGACAGTTTTGTTGCTGTTTCAAATGGGTAAGGTGCGCTACGACTCGGCTTTTGGAAATCTTCTTGAGGAGGATCACCCTGAGCGAATCCTACACTCTGATTTTAAAGATCGTTTCGGGCATAGCGAATATCTTATTCTTTTGATTCGCTCTGATAGAATATTTACACCTGGTTTTTTCACCGATATTGACCGTCTTACCGACAGTATTCTTCGTGATGTGCC
>JAPOUS010000186.1:5192-8506 GCA_026708525.1 Cellvibrionales bacterium | reverse complement strand
ATTGCTAATAGCCGACATATAAAAAATGAAGCTGATGTTATCTATGTCGGACAATTGTTTGATGAGATTCAGATAACCCCTGAAAAAGTGAAAACTGAGGCGTTAACTAACCCGTACTATGTTGATCGGTTAATTAACCAAGCAGGAGATGTTACTGTCGTTTTGGTTCGGTTTATTGCGCAGATTGAAAATCGATATGAAGAACGTGGTCATATGAGTCTTGAACAGGCAGCTGAGTCTTTAGCAGCTCTTCGAGCGGTCGTCCAAGAGCACCAAAGAGATTTTTCGGCACCTATTGTTATTGGTGGATCTCCAATGGCGACAGTAGAGCTTACCGATAAAATACGAACGGACATAGTTAAATTTAGCCTGATTGCCTTAACGTTAGTCGCACTGTTTCTTTTCTTATTCTTTAAACGATTAAGTGCAGTCGCTTTGCCAATTCTAAGCTTAGTATTAGCTATATCTATTGCCATGAGTTTGATGGTACTTGGCAGTTACCCCATTCAGGTCACAGGCACGATTCTTCCGTCATTTTTGTTGGCGGTATGTGTGGGTGATGCGGTGCATTTTCTTAGAGCCTTCTATTCTCGGTTTGATCAAGGCATGGCAAAACTGGTCGCTATCAAAGAGGCGATACATGTAACCTCCAATGCCATGTTTTTTACCACCTTTATGACCTCAGCAGGGCTATTGTCTTTTGCGCACTCCGAAATTAAACCGATTGCAAGCTTTGGTCTTTTTTCATCATTAGGTGTTTGGTTGGCGCTGTTTCTCACCCTAGTGGTATTGCCGTCATTGATGATGTTGTTTCCACTAAAGCGACGTGAATCGCAGCTTGCGAAAGACCCTGGTGAAAAGCTCTTAGCCTATGTTCGATTGTTGAATAAGCATCGAAGGCCCATTATTGTAGTCTCTATGGTTTTATTAGTGAGTAGTTTTTTACTTTCTCTGAAATTATCCATGAGCCATGATGCACTTAAATGGTTAAAGCCTGACAACCCAACAAGACAAGCCGTTGAGTTGGTCGATAAAGAGCTTGCGGGCACCATGCAGGTGGAGCTGTTGTTAAAAAGCCATAGCGGTGAGCTCTCGGTGGAGAATTTGATGGCACTGGATCACTGGCTGAATAAATTAAAAAATGCATCGACAGATATTCCGATCCGTTCAGTCAATAGTTTATTGGATTTGTTAAAACAAACCCATCATGTGTTTGTACCGGAGGCCGGCCTGTCTTTGCCAGAGAGTGATGCATTGTTGGCGCAAGAAATCTTACTGCTTGATTTGAATGCAGCTGATCAAATATCCCGATTATGCAGCGCTGATTGCTCCGAACTCCGCGTGACCTTAACCACGCCATGGCGAGATGCTGTCGATTACACCGCCTTCTTGGATGATATAAAAAATAGTTTTCAAGAGGATTTAGGTCACCTGATGCAATTGCAAGTGACAGGAATGGCGAGTATCGTCAATCGAACATCCACAGCCATGCTGTCGTCTATGTTTGTGAGTTACATTTTAGCAGCAAGTCTTGTGTCATTATTGATGATGATTTTTGTCAGGCAGTTAGGGTTAGGCTTTGCATTAATGCTACCCAACCTCATTCCTATTTTCTTTGTGTTGGCCATGATGAAGCTTTTAGGTATGCCGCTGGATTTATTCAGTTTATTGATGGGGTCGATTGCCATTGGTTTAATTGTTGATGACTCTGTTCATTTGGTTTCATCGTTTAAGCGCAATTTTGGCCAATCCCTCAATGCCGAATACGCTATGGCAAAAACCCTTCAACACACAGGGGCGGCACTTTTTGTCACAACCTGTGTCTTATGTGCAGGCTTTATGACCTATGTTTTTTCTGATCTTCAAAATATTGCTGATTTTGGCTTTTTAACCGCCAGTTGTATAGGCCTTGCTTTGGTGGCGGATTTAATTGTTGCGCCTTCGGTTATTCTTGTATTCTACGGTAAGCAGGGGTTGGCGAAGCCAACGCGCCAGACAGTTTAGTCCTATTTTTTTCGCTAAGAAAATCTTGTCCATCATGGAATTTATTTTTCAGGGGTAGGTCTACCCTAAGATACCTTTTATACCCCCAATCAATAAAAGATTAATTGTGATATGGCCAAGCGTGTTCTAAGAGCAACGTTTTTGTTTGATGATATTTTCTGTATCACTAATACCCTTATTGATTGCTCATTCCACAGCGCTTTTCAAAAAGCAGTGGTCTATTCTTTAGACAATCACCTCAATCATTTCGAACCCTATGAAAATCATTAAGATGCAACCGGATTTGACCAAGTTGTTTGATTTAATTGATCAACGGCATGGTCCAGATGCTTCCGCCATTAAACGTTTTACAGACGTGTATTTTGAGTCCGTCACGCAATTTGAGTTTGCCGAGAAAAAGATTGAAGATGTTTACGGGGCAACCATCGCTTCTTGGCACTTTTTGCAACAACGCCAAAAAGATGAAATAAAACTCAAGGTCTTTAATCCAACGAACGCCTTGGATGGATGGGTATCAACACATACAGTGATACAAATATTAACCGATGACGCGCCATTTATTATCGATACCGTTCGAATGGAAATTAATCGCCGGCATATGTCGGTGCATACGGTGCATGCCTCAACGATTCAGGTTGCCAGGGATGCATCAGGTCAGGCACAGCTGAATACCTTATCTAAAAAGCCTCATGGAGATATCCAGCCTCCAGAAGGTGTGTACGAAGAAGCCTTTGTTTATCTTGAAATAGATAAATTGAGTGATAAGACCATTTTGGATGATATCAGTGACAAGCTGAATTCGGTGTTAAATGAATTGCGTTGTTGTGTCGATGATTATCCGTATTTTTTACATGCACTTGAAGGGGCAGTAACTGAGTTGCAGCAATTGCCCTGTGAACGTCCTGAAGAAGAAGTCAAAGAAGCTCTGGCATTTTTGGAGTGGCTAAAAAATGAGCATTTTACTTTTATCGCATACGATGAGTTTAGCCTTGAAGAAGAAGAGGGTTTTACCTATGTAGTGCGTGATAAATCAAAAAATTTAGGAAGTTTCCGCTTTAATCAGCCGCCTGAGAATAAAAAGAAAGTGGTTGAACTATCGTCTGAAATTCAAGCCTTTATGCTTGGCGATAGCATGATCAACTTTTTTAAGTCAGGTTCAAGGAGTCGTATTCACCGGCCTGCCTATTCGGATTATGTTGTTGTTAAGCGATTTAATGAAGCCGGAGAGGTGATTGGTGGTTTACGATTCATGGGGCTTTATACGTCGAATGTGTATTTGGAATCTCCCAAAACCTTTCCTATCATTCGTA
>JAPOUS010000186.1:0-5182 GCA_026708525.1 Cellvibrionales bacterium | reverse complement strand
TGCTGTCTGGTGTTTATCAGAGTTAGATACCAAAGGTTATAGCGGCAAAGAATTAAATCGTATTCTTGAGGTGTATCCGCGAGATGAACTGATTCAATCAACGGAGGCCCAGTTGTTTAATACCGCGATGGGCATCTTGAGCATGAAAGAGCGTCGGCAGACGCGTATTTTCGCGCGAAAGGATACTTACGGCAAATTTATCTCCTGTCTTTGCTATACCCCAAGAGATATTTTTAATACGGAATTGCGCTTAAAAATACAACGTGTTTTAGCCGATGCTTGGTGCGCTCGCGATGTCGAGTTTGATATTTTCTTAAGTGAATCTGTGTTGGCACGCATGTATTTTGTTTTTCGCCTTGAGCCACATTCTGACCAGCCGTTGAATATCAAAGCATTAGAAAAAGCCGTACAAAAGGTTGCGAGCTTCTGGGAGGATGATTTCCATGCTGCTTTGATTAAAAAAGTGGGTGAAGAAAAGGGCAATCAATTATTTTTTAAATACCGCACGGCTTTTCCTATTGCTTATCGTGAAGACTTTACACCAGAGACAGCAACACTCGATATCTTGCAAATCGACGAATTAAAGCACAGCTTAGTTCAAAACATTGGCATGAGTTTTTATCGAGAGGCCGAAGAAAACAAAGACACGCTTCAGTTTAAGCTGTTTACAACCCAGGGGTTATTACCCTTGTCAGATTTATTGCCAGTCCTTGAAAACTTCGGGCTTAGGATTATAGAAGAGCATCCGTATTCGATTGATTGTGCCGATGGTTTGGAAGTTTATATCCATCATCTTTCGATTGTGTATACCCTATCAGAACGAGTGGATATGCAAGCGGTTAAGTCATTGTTCCAGCAGGCATTTAGAAAGATTTGGGACGGAGTGGCAGAGGATGATACCTTCAATAAATTGGTGTTAGGTGCAGGCATTGATTGGCGAGACATTGCGATGATGCGGGCTTATGCGCGTTATATGAAGCAGACCTTGTTTGGTATTAGTGAGCAATACATTGCAGAGACCTTGATTCGCTATATCCGTATCAGCAAATTAATTATTCAAGCATTTAATGCCAAGTTTGGCCTGTACCCTGATTGGAGTATGGAGCACCGTGACTCGGTGTATTCAAATATTCGTGGTCAAATCATGACAGAGTTGGATGCCGTTGAGCAGTTGAATGAAGATCGAGTGTTTCGCTGTTATTTACAGATGATCGATGCGACACTGCGTACCAATTTTTTTCAGCTCAATGACAAAGGTTATTACAAACCTTATCTGTCGTTTAAATTAAGCCCTGGCAGTATTTCACACCTACCAGAGCCTCACCCAATGTATGAAATATTTGTTTATTCCTCAAGAGTAGAGGGCGTACATTTGCGCGGTGGGCGTGTTGCTCGAGGCGGCCTTCGCTGGTCAGATCGAAATGAGGATTTTAGAACCGAAATTTTGGGGCTCGTTAAAGCGCAGCAAGTTAAGAATTCAGTCATTGTACCTGTGGGTGCCAAAGGTGGCTTTGTTGCTAAAAAGCTAACGCCTGAAATGTCACGAGATGAGGTGCAAACTGAGGGCATTGCCTGCTATGAAACCTTTATTAATGCCTTGTTAGATGTGACGGATAATGTCGTATCCGGTGAGATCGTCCCGCCTAAGGATATTGTCCGTCATGATGGTGATGACGTGTATTTGGTGGTGGCAGCCGATAAGGGCACTGCAACTTTCTCAGATATTTCAAATAACATTGCATTAAAGCGAGGTTTTTGGCTGGGGGATGCTTTTGCCTCGGGTGGCTCTATTGGTTACGACCATAAGAAGATGGGCATCACGGCTAAAGGGGCATGGGTATCGGTGCAGCGCCATTTTAGACAGCGCGGCATCGATATTCAGCATGAGCCTTTTACGGTTGTTGCTATTGGCGATATGTCCGGCGATGTATTTGGGAATGGTATGTTACTCTCACCCTGCACACAGCTAGTGGCAGCTTTTAATCACTTGCATATCTTTATTGATCCGACACCCAACCTCGAAGCGTCTTACCAAGAGCGTCAGCGACTATTTAAACTGCCACGATCTGCTTGGAGTGATTATGATCAATCAATACTTTCCAGTGGTGGAGGCGTATTTTCTCGGGCGGCTAAATCTATTGCTATCTCAAAAGAAATGCAAGAATGCTTTGATATTAGCGAGGATCGGCTGACGCCAACGCAGCTCATACAATATCTTTTAACATCCCGAGTGGATCTGATTTGGAATGGGGGTATAGGGACTTATATTAAAAGTACGGAAGAATCCAATAGCGATGCAGGCGATAAGGCCAATGACAGTGTTCGTGTGAATGGCCATGATGTGAGAGCAAGGGTTGTCGGTGAAGGAGGCAATCTTGGATTAACCCAATTAGGACGTATCGAATATTCGTTATCCGGGGGTGCTTGTTATACTGATTTTATCGATAATTCGGGTGGGGTAGATTGTTCAGACCATGAAGTGAATATCAAAATCATGCTCAATGATTTGGTGCAAAAAGAGGAGATCACTGCTGAAGAACGCAATTCGCAGTTTTTGGCTATGACAGATGAGGTTGGCCAGTTGGTGCTTGGAAACAATTATCGGCAAACCCAGGCAATTAGCTTTTTGCGTAATGATACCTCCGAATGGACGAATGATTATATTCAAGTGATTGAGCGCTTGGAGCAAGACGGTAAACTCAATCGTGCGTTAGAATTTTTGCCCGCTAATGATACGATGTTGGATCGTGCTAACCGAGGGCAGGGATTAACACAACCTGAATTGTCGGTATTGATTTCTTATGTTAAATCCGACTTAAAAGAGAAATTAAATTGTCCTGAAATCTCGAATGAGCCGTATTTTAATAAATTCCTTCTGATGGCGTTTCCAAAAGCATTAACCGTCAATTATCAACAAGCCATTGAAAACCATAAGCTACGCTCTGAAATCATTGCTACGCAATTGGCGAATGATATGGTCAACTTTATGGGGACTACCTTTGTTGATAAATTGTTGTCAATTTATACGGGGCGAAGCGTTATTGACGTGGCTAAAGCTTATGTTGTTGCGCGAGAAGTGTTTGAGCTTGAGGAAACCTTGCTGATGATTAATGCCTTGGATTACCGGGTATCAAGCCAGACTCAAGAGCATATGATGTATTATCTAACACGTCTTATTCGACGTTCAAGCCGTTGGGTATTGATTAATCGTGGTATGGATATTGATGTCGCAGGTGATATTGCCTTCTTTAAACAAGGCATTGACTCGGTTAAAGCGAATTTGCCGATTTTATTAAAAGGCGATACAAAAACAGCGACAAAAGCGCGCTTCCAGCGTTATGTTAGTGAAGGCGTCGAAGAGCCCCTGGCCAGTTTTGTGGCTTCCTCCTCTTTGATGATTTCAACCCTTGGGATTGTGCAGGTAGCAAAAGAAACGCAGTTACCCATTGATATAGTCGCTCAAGGTTATTTTGCTATCAGTGAAACCTTATCGTTAGATTGGTTTTATGAGCAAATCAATGCGCTGGAAGTAAGGACGCGCTGGCAAGAGCTAGCTCGAATTAATTACCGTGGTGATTTGGATAAGTGCTTAAGGTTGTTAACCAAATCGTTGTTGTGCCAAGAAGGTCAGTGCCTTACAGATGTTCAGCCATTATTAAAACATTGGGTAGATGAACATGCACGGTCGATTAATAAATGGCATGAGGTGCTTGATCAAATCCGTATGGATGATAAGCTTGAGTATCCTATGTTTTTTGTTGCATTAGAAGAGTTACATGATATGGCTAAATTTCTTTAATGTTTCACTTTCTTTTGCGTGTACTTGTGCATTTTTTATTCTTTAAGTCATTGATATAGAATGGTTTTATCTTGTTAATGGCTCTTTTTTATAAAGAAATGTGAATTTATTCCTTTTGGTTTTGATGATTGGTTCTCTATTGTCCCCTTCGTTGGTGTGGTATTTTTCCTGCCGAATAGGTTAGTGGTCATTAATTTCATGCTATCGAAGGGTGACTTTGCACTCACGATTGATTTAATCAATCAGTGTTTGTCATTAAATGTGCAAAGCGATTTAGAAAAATTTCATGCGCTATTATCACGTAAGCTAGGCATTGATTTTTTAATGCTGGGTCAAGCTTCTGCTGGGTTTACGGATGTTCAATCGTATTATTTTGGATTAGAGCAATGGAAATCACATTATGACGAAGAGAATTTGCTGCTGGTTGATCCTGTCATTAGTCATGCATTGAAAGAATGTATACCGATTCGATGGCAAGAGGCGTATCAACAGGCGCCAAAAGAAAGTCAAAAATTTATTGAGCAGTCTTTAGACTTTGGTCTTGAGCATGGCATAAGTTTTGGTAATGCCAGTCATTCGGTGAATGGAAAGGCGATCATGGTTTCAACTGGCCGTAAAGATTATGATATTGATATACGTGAGACATTGATTTTACATCAACTATTGCCGCATGTTGCAGAGGCTTTGGCTCGACCTTCGCTTTGGGAGCGCCCGCACCTGACACCCAAAGAGCGTGAAGTGATACAATGGTGTTCTGCCGGTAAGGGATATTGGGAGATTGCCACTATTATGAATATTGCCGAGAGGACGGTAAAGTTTCATATGAAAAATATCTGTAATAAATTAAATGTGCTCAACAAATCCCAAGCAGTAGCCAGATGCTTAAGCTTAGGCTTGATTGAGTTACAGTGATTCTTCAAGCCAAAAAATGCCCTCGTTTTGAATGATTAAATGGAATAGTTGATCGCCCGAATAAAACTTCAGCGTGTCTATCAGATAGCCTATGTGTAATGCGCTCACTCCAAATTTTTGTGGCTTGTAATAAATGCGTTTCGCGCTGATATCCTTATTTGATAAAGAGAGGATCACTAAACGCATCCCTTGAGAGAGATTTGTTTCAGCCATCATCTCGCAAACAAGCTCATAAAATAAATCTATCGCAATCGGTTGGGTATCCTTACCTTGTATAAGTTCTGATAGCGTAGTATCTTTTAGCATATGGGCCTCTTCTGCAAATCCATGAATGCCTCCATGAATGCCTCCATGAATGCCTCCATGAATGTCTCTATGAATGTCGTTACGCAGTGATGGGTAGCGATTATGTTGCTTGATAATGGCGTCAATATGGCTGATATGCTCAAGTTTTTCAGTGAAAATAATTCG
>JAPOUS010000233.1:6504-12616 GCA_026708525.1 Cellvibrionales bacterium | reverse complement strand
GGTTTGGAATAGGATATCATCCAAGGTTAGCAGCGCTTCTTTATCCGTAGGATACAGCAATAACTGATGATTGATAGCGAGCCTGATTTCTGGCCGCTCTTTACTATTTAATAATTTCATGAAGCTTCGAGGCTCTCCATCAAGATCAATGGTATAAAATTGAACATACCACTCATTGCCTTCTCTACCTCGCTGTTTGGCTAATACATAGTGTTGAGTCAGTTCATCGCCATGCACTTTGTTAGTTAAATATAATTGCCAGGCAGACAAGTCGCCACACTCTGATTGAGCGCAATCATAAAGTATCTCAAATTTGTGCTCCTCTAATCTATCAAGCATTTCTTGAAAAATATGAATAGAAGAGTCATTAGAAGAATAATCATGTATATACTGATAACTTTCACCTAATGCTTTGAGCTCAATAGAGGCTAAGTAGCCCTCATGCTCCCCTTCCTGGTAATTAATTTCACCGCCAACAAAATTCACCTGTTCAAATTTTTTGTGCTCATAGTTAAATAACTCTGCTTTAGGAAAATGCTTAAACAATACATGAAGATGCGATTCAGCGTTAACTGACAAAGACAACAAAACGACAGATAAGACCCAAAATATTTTCATAATTAATAACCCTGGTTAGATAATTCACCACAAGCGACCAAGGGCCCTGACAAGAATGTTCCCGTATCTAGAGAGTGACTTTTAAGGAGAGCATCAATAGTTGACTTGCTTGGTACACTCTTAGCCTTATACTTGTCATAAATACTCTGGTAATTAGTAAAGCTATTTTCGATATAGTATTTCAATTGCGTCAAGCAAAAATCATTCTGTGATTGCTTCGCTGTCTCTATCAAATTTTGTTTATCCTGAATATCGCCTTGTATAAAAATAGCTAGTGCATTTTTGTCAGACAACACTCCTGTATCTTTATAACTGCCAATTATCGATTTTAAACGCTCTTGTTTGTTTATAATTTGGTTAGTCACTTTCTCAACACTAATCTTTTCTTGAGCGGAGAACGCATACCCAGCAAAAAAAGAATAGAATAGTAGCGCGCTAATAGTTAAAATTTTCACAATTTCTTCCTCTTGTTAAATTGCCTTCACAACGAAAGCCTGACTGCATACGTACAATGCTTCGACCTTTGAGCGGTATAAAGTAATAATCTCTACCAAAGGTTGCAGACACTATTTGGCAATTACGCCATTCTTTGGATGCCGCTTGAAAAACCCGCAAAGCCTGCCAAATAATCAAATTCGCTACAGGCACTTCAAGTTGATAACAATAATGACTACGAATACTTAATAAATTTGCATCTTGAAGATCAACATACTGACCATCGATTCTTAGCAACCGCTGACTTCGCATATCTTGATTCTCAAAAGGGATTTGATACACCCTAGTACTGGATAGTTGGTTTTGACCACGAATATTGTTATCGCTGCTGACATTATAATAAGGGCATCGCCTGCCTGAGCAAGATTCAAGATCTTGAAATCGTACAGCGAAACGATTAAAAACAGCCTGAGTTGGCCAAACCACCTCAATATTTTTATAAAAATGCGATACACGCATAGCTACTTGGGAAGCAGCCAAATTAAACCGGTTGGGGTTATTATATAAGCCCTCTGTAGTCCCAGAACGCTTAAATCGAGGATTGATATGCCCCAATGCAACCATTTTATTCAAAAAAGCCGTTTCCATCGACTGAACGAATCCATGGTTTAACGAACCTGACCTTGCAGCAACAAAGGTTGCATGGTTGAGTGCTGCTTTCCCTCTATAGAGTAAGCCGAGTTGAATAATTCCCATGATGACAATAACGATCAATGGAAAAGTGATTATCAACTCGGGTAAGGCCTGTCCGTTCTGCCTTGAAAATTCCATCGTTATTTACCTGTAATAGATTTTATTAACCCATCACGTAAAAAGACAAACTGCTTTGCAAAGTCAGGATCGGTGAAATGACTCTTTCTATGGCCTTGTTCTGATAGGTGTATCGCTTGCTTTACTCTCAACAAAGATAAGTTATACCAACCTTTGGGTTCAGAAGGATCAATTTCAATGCAACGATTATACATATCTTCAGCTGCTTGGAACTGCCCTGTTCTCACATAGATATTGCCAAGCCTGAAATGCAAATCATAATTATCTGGCATCTTTTCTTTTAATTTTAAAAAGATGCGCTCTGATTCTGAGTAGTAAGCTTTGCTATAATAAAACTCAGCCAATTTCGCATCTTCAACATCCACATGCTGTGTTGCACATGAGGCTAAAAAAGCAGGTATAAATATTACCAAGGCTAATAATCTAAACGTCAAAATATTCCCCTAAGACAAAATCATATTCATACCCATCTGAAAATAGTTCAAGCGCGTAATAGGCACCTTTACAATACTGTAAACGAAAGGGTTTTAATGAATTAACGGTTTTCAGAATTTTTTTATTTTTATCGAGAAAAATAATATCAATTTTTTTAAAGAAAAATAATGTATGAATTGAATTACAAGGACTAATCATAACACCATGTTGTTTTGATGCCTTTGATGAAAACAACCCTAAAAGCCTTGATAGGTAGGTATTTGCAACATATATACTAATTTCTTTATTGTTATTATCTGTAAATGTTATCACTATAAGACTTCCATTAATTTAATTCCTAGCGGTACAAAAATAACAGCAAAAGTTGATGGAAATATAAACAAAACCAAAGGAAGTATTAGCTTAACCGGTGCCTGCATAGCAAGCTTTTCTGCTTTTTGAAAACGCTCAATTCGTCGCTGATCCGATTGAATCATTAAGGTTTCACCCAACGATGACCCTGTACGCTCTGCCTGTATAACCGCCGCAACAAAAGCATTTATTTCAGCGATATCTAATCTATCAGACATCATTCGTAGCGATTCATCCCGGGCAACACCAGCTCTCAAATCCCTTAAATATTTTTTAAATTCATTTTTCATTGGCGATTCAGGCCCTTTATCAACAGCTTGTGTTATTGCACCGGTAATATTTAAGCCTGCTTGCGTGGAGAGGGTAAGAAAATCCAAGTAAATAGGGAGAGAACGAACCAATTCTTTTTCGCGTTTTTTTTGTATGTCGCTAATACTCGACATGGGCATTATCCAGCCTAAAAGTGCTCCGCCGATAATATACATCCAGCTATCACCCAATTCGAGCATGACACAACAGCCATAGGCTATTAATGCCATTAAAAGTGACGCCGTCACTTGCAATCCTACATATTGCGTAGGCGACATCATATAATTAAGGCCTGCTTGATTCAGCTTTTTTTGATATTTCACTAACCATTCAACGGGTAAGCGATCCCCAATGTAATAAGCAAAAATATTAACCAGCGGCCAAATTTTACGAAGGTTTGATGGGACTGGGTCTAAATATTCTCGTTCTTCTTCAGGTATTTCCTCTTTAATCCCTTTAATAGAAGCATATAGAGTCACCAAGCCAAATGGTAATAGAAGCAAGACAATATATTTATAAAACGCTAAATCTAAACTAAACATCAATAGTCACAATTTTCTTGATAAATTTATAGCCCAGATATTCTGCAATAAATATACCCGCACAGGCTGCCCAGCCGATAGGATGCGTAAACATTTTCATCATCATTTCAGGCTCAATCATATATATCGCAACGCCGACAAATAACGGCAGCAAGGTCATAAACCAACCCTGCATAATTCCCATGGCGGTTAAACTTTCAATCTTACCTTCCATCTCAATGCGCTTACGAATCGTATCAGCAAGCCTTGCGAGAACTTCCGCTAAACTTCCTCCGACTTCACGTGAAATCTTCATACCAGCAACGACCAACTCCAAATCAGAGATAGGCATTCGTTGATACATGCCATCAAGTGATTTTTCAAAATCTTCACCCAGCCGTAACTCATTTAATAATAAGCCAAATTCCTGAGAGATAGGCCCAGTTGTTTCGTCAACAACCATACTAAGTGCGCCTGATAAATTTAGGCCAGAGCGAAGCATATTAGCCATTGCCAATAAGGCATCCGGCAGTTCATTATTAAATTGTTTTTGCCGACGTTTTTTTAACAATGACACCAAAGTATTTGGTACGATAAACACAAATAAACCGAGGATGACTGCAATAATAACTGATTGAGAAATAACATAAGCGACAGCACCCACCACCAAGAAAGCAAACATGCTAAGACGCTTAATTTTTTTATCGTCGATAAAAATAAACATCTCTTCTAACGAATTATTGGTCTCGTTCTGATCGGTATTATATTGTTTTACGGCTCCGCCAACCGAACCATAAGCCGCATAAAACAACCCGCCGAAGCCAATAATAATCAAACAGGCAACAGATAATAGCAGAATCACTAAGCTGCCTCTTTACGTTTAAATATACTCATATCAACTGGGATGCCTCGTGCCGCAAGGCGCTCGTAAAACTCTGGGACTATGCCTGTTGCTTCAAAAATTCCCTCTGTTTTCCCGTTCGCATCATAGCCCGTTTCTCTATAGCGGAAAATTTCTGATAGCTGAACCGTCGTGCCTTCAACACCAGTTACTTCCGTAATGCTGGTAATTTTTCTGGAGCCACAAGCAAAACGGGTTTGCTGAACAACAAGATGCACAGCCGAAGCTATTTGTTCTCGAATAGCCGTTATAGGGAGATCCATGCCTGACATTAGCACGAGAACTTCTAGACGAGATACACAGTCGCGTGGAGAGTTTGAATGGACAGTGGTTAACGATCCATCATGACCTGTATTCATCGCTTGAAGCATATCTAAGGCTTCACCACTTCGACATTCACCAACGATGATTCTATCAGGGCGCATACGCAGGCAGTTTTTTACAAGATCACGAATAGTCACAGCGCCAGCGCCTTCTTGGTTCGGAGGCCTCGCTTCAAGCTGAACAACATGTGGCTTGTTAAGGCTCAATTCTGCGGCATCCTCAACTGTCACAATACGCTCTGACTCTTCTATAAAATTAGATAACGCATTAAGTAAGGTGGTTTTACCTGAACCAGTACCACCTGAAATAATGATATTCAGGTGTTGATCAACTGCCATTCGAAGAAAATTGATCATTTCATTATTCAATGAGCCAAAGCCCATTAATCGTTCCATCGTTAACTTTTCTTGCATAAATTTTCGGATGGTTAAAGAAGGCCCCTTTAAAGCAAGGGGAGGAATGATAGCATTGACCCTAGAGCCATCTTTTAAGCGGGCGTCAACCAAAGGAGAGCTTTCATCAATACGACGACCTAATGGAGAAACAATTCGTTCAATGGCGCTTAATACTGCCTTGTCGTCAGAAAAACTAATGTCAGATTTAACTAAACGCCCTCCCTTTTCATAATAGATTTCGTCGAATGCATTCACCATTATTTCACTCACATCCGCCTGATCAAGCAAATCCTCAAGCGGGCCAAGACCTACCGCCTCAGCCAATACTTGCCGAGCAATTTCATTTCTATCCAATTGATCATCAGGGAAATCTTCAAGTGCTTGAGTGACTTCTTGAATCACATTACTTGATACATCTCGGAGTTCATCATCATTTAATGATGAAACATCCGTTCGGCGAAGATCCATGGTCTGGATAAGTTGGCTATGTATTTCCAGTTTCCACTTTCGAGATAATTGGGCGACATTTTTTTTATGTTCGTGATCATCAGGCGCATCAATGTCAATCGCATTTTCTTTAGGTGCTAAAGGAGAATGAGGTATTTCTTGGCTAGAACTGATAGTTTCATTAATCGATGATTTCTCTTCAATGACCGTTGCCGGTTCATGATTTGATTTAATCAGAGGATCGTCTAAAAAAATAAAATAATCGCCAACACGAATCATGTCACCAATCACTAATGGGCCATACTCACCAACAACTTTTTCTTGGTTAACTAGCACCTCAGCTTTTTTGTCTACAGATGAAACAAAAACACCGTGATTTTTTTTGATAACTTCTGCATGATTTTTAGCTACACGCCAGCCACTCAAATCAACAAGGCAACTTTTGCCCTTACCAATCATAAAGCTGTCGGCTCCAGACACAAGGCGATTAACTTCTGTGCCTTTTTTTGTTTTAACAATAATTTTCATGGTTTATTCCATTAATG
>JAPOUS010000233.1:0-6494 GCA_026708525.1 Cellvibrionales bacterium | reverse complement strand
CAACCGTTAATTTGGCACTATTTTCTTTGATAACCTCTCGAGCAAAGTCGCTCATTGCTCGATCGTTATCATCGCCTGGTGTGATTATTTTAGGCGTCAAGAGAACAACGACTTCTCTTGACTCTTTATCTTTATCATCAACACCAAATAAATATTTAATCACCGGAATTTTACTTAAAAATGGAATGCCACTATTCGAGTGAGAATCAGCCATAGCGAATAATCCTGAAATTGCTACCGTTTGGTTTGGCATCATCTGAATAACCGTTTCTGTTTCGCGTGTTTTAGTGCCTGGCACACCATTCACGCTAACCGATGGATCGATATCACTTAATGAAAAAGATACCTCCAAATTGATCATGTCGTCATCGATTGTCGGCAAGATATATAACATAACACCGTAGTCTTCGCGCTCAACGCTCACAGCACCAAGACTATTGATAACAGGTATAGGGAAGGTGCCCCCGACATGGAAGCTTGCAGCCTTTCCACTCACAGTAGAAAGTTTTGGTGAGCTTAATACACGGGCTTTACCCGTATTTTCTAGAAAATTTATTGTCGATAATATATGAGATGTTATACCAAAGTATTCAAAAAAACTTCGATCGCCAGGCGGGATCGATTCAACGATGCCTCGATTTACCCCATCTTCATCATTTTGATAGACGATAAAGCTATCGACAGTCTTGGATTTATGAAAAGCATAACTTGGGCCCGAAATGGAGCTATCCCACTCAATACCCAATTTCTTCATGTCATTACTGCCAATTTCGACTAATACAGCATCAATACGTATGATGGATTCTCGACTGAAAGGCCTAGCAGTTAATAACAAAAGCACATCAGGAATCAGCGTTTGTAAGGCCTGTACAATATTCGCATCTGATTCATGAATTTTACCTTCGACGACGACTCGCCCATCCATGTTATAAATAGATATATCTTTGATATTTTTGGTTAGTTTTTTAGCAATTTCTATATCTTTGGTGATATAGCGTTCTTCAACTTCAACCCAGTAATGGAGTTCGCGACCACCATTACGCCAGATATGAACACTTGACTCGCCTGCCTCCTGTCCGATCAACATAACTTGGCCATTATCTAATGTTTTATAACTCACCACTTCAGGGTTTCCTAAAGCGACTTTAGAAACACCTTTAATATTTAAGATACGTACTTCACCAGATTTGATAGACAATACAGCGTTTTTAGCAGACATAACATGAACAGATAAGCTGCTTAAAATAGTGGCAAAAAATAAAGCCACATAATATTTTTTAGAAATCGATTTCATTTATTTTCTTATTACTTATTCTTGTTATTATCTGAAGCAATTTGAACAATTCGCCCTTTATCATTTCTAACTGAAACAATGCTCTTGGAAGAATGAGGAAACTGATTAACGGAATCTTCATGATCAGGTATCACCCCATCTTTTGGGTCACCGCCATATACGGTGACAGAAAATTGATTCCCCTCGAGCTCTTCATAAAGCACTGTGGAATTATCCTTTTCATTTCTTAGTAAGAATATCAAGTCGCCAGCTTCTTGTGCTTCATACACATCTTTCACATAACGACTATTAACACCTAAAGTAATGGTTTCGTATTCAATCTCCTTATACATACCTGAAAACTTAGGATCTGCTATCGAAAAATTACCTACGGATAGCACTTTTATTTTTTCTATCAGCAAATCGAATGTTTTATTTTCAGTATAAAAAACACCTAGATCGATATAATCCCCCGCCTCTAACATAAACTCCATGCTCGTTAGGTTATCAGCATCCAGTGTTACCGCTCTTTCTCCAAACGCCAATAAATCAGAAAATCGCTCTACCCGTGAGACACCTTGAACGGCCTGACGCATTAAAGGTTTGCCTTCAGATATTGGACTCGATAAATATTTATGTTCAAATTCTTGGTATTGTACTGGAACAACTGCCCCATCAGGAACATATTCGTAGGGGATACTTTTAATCTCCATCGTTTCAAGGTTAATGGGATCACCAGCCGCCAAATCCATCTTAGCAACAACTATATCGGTTAAATCAGCTTTTTGTTCGATTTCAGCTCGGAGTTGACGCTCTCTAGATTCAAAATAATGTTGTGTAAGAAAAATAACAGCAACGATAGATAAGATGGATACGAGAAGTACTAAAGGATACTTAAGCTTAGTTAAAAGACCTTGCATAACGTTACATTATTCTCCAGATGGCTGAGACATGACATATTCATAGCCTCTATAATTTTTTTTAAATGCATCGTTTAAGAGTTCGACCGCATTTTTTCCACCTGCATTTGGCATGGGAGTAAATAAAATAGCCACTAACATAGTAACACCTACCACATATTCAACTAATGCTTGACCACCTTGTTGTTTATACTTCATCTTATTTAACTCTTCGCACAGCAACGATGACTGTTTCATTGTTAATTTTTTTGACATCAAAACGAATATCTTCTTGATTATTGTGAACGGTAATGAGACTGGCAAAAAGCCGTGGACTGCTTGCCTCTCTAAACGGCTTAACATCGACACTATATGATCTGCTCTGATAGTATTCGCGAATTTTAAGACTGGCTTTATCAACATTAAATCGAGAGGCTATCCAATAAGTCTCTGAAACTTTACCTGCATCGGTTGATTGAACAAATGACTCAACGGTAAAACCAGAAGATTGGATAATATTATATTCAATGACAGGTTTAATTTTTTTCTTAAGCATGGTGGGCAGAGGGCTCATTCCCACCAACACCCGAACACCTTGTATTCCATCTTCTTGAAGCTGTACGGTAATGTTATACCCTTCTTCTAAGCGGGAGAGCATATGCCATCCAAAAAATTCCACCTCAAGGAAAGGGTGTTCAACATCAGAATCTGAAACTTTTTCTTGCCAGTAATCCTTATAAAATTGTGCCGTATCCTCTAGGGATGCACGACTATGAAACTCATATGCCATCAATGGCATACCATTAACGACTATGTCCTCACCCACAATGGTTACTTTTACACCATCAGGAAAAGGGATTTCAGGCTGTTTTGCATACGCATAAATGGTAAACAATAAAAATAAACTAAATAGAGGAATTCTAATAACAAGCTCTTTCACGGTTACTCCAGGGAGTCACGACTCGGCTACAGGGGACAACATTAGGTCGAATAAATCCTGCCTCAAAATCATCCCACTCTTCAAAACCAATCAAATTTGCAGCCTCTGCTAAAGCATCAAATACTGAATTTCCAAATACTCGCTCACCAACTATTTGATCATCAAGCACGGACCTAACCTTCGAGTCCGTTGTAGCACGCCATGCCTCAACATACATGGTATTACTTGCATGAGGCCTAATATTAAGGTTATTCAAATGATCTGTTGGGGCTGTAGATAATTCCACACGGGATGTCATCATGCCCCTTTCATTAAAATCATAATTAACAATGAAATTGTTTAATATATCATTTCTTAAGCCGTGTACGGTTCCATCAGGTTTCACATTTGAATTGCTTACAGAAACCAATGAACGCCTTCTTACCTTAAGATAATCTTCGTAATCACCATCATTAGCAATATGCTTATGAAAGTGATCGAGTTTTATTTCAGAACTCCGAATACGACGTCGGTCTTCTCGGCTATCAAACTTATCATGATCGGCAAATAACAAACGCCGTTGCATTTCATTTTGTATTTGATAGGTTGACTTATTGGTTACGGCTTTTTCCCAGGTTATGTATCTGGCTCCTTCGTATGCACGATGTTTGACATCACCAACTTTCGCCACATAAGAAATTAAAAAAAGTAATGGCACTAAGACAAATGACGATGCAACAAAAAACTCAACCATTGCTTGGCCAGACTGCCTTTTATATCTAGATTGTCGCATTAGATACTCTTCATCCCTTCGAGCGTTAATCTTTCCGTTCTTGTCAGCTTGTCAAGCCGTGCTTGCCATAAAGGGTTATACGCATTGCCAAATTCAATTCGTCCATCTCGGCGCTTCGTCGTTCTAAGCATCCAGCTATCATTGGATCGCCTAAACGTTGCTGTCGCAGCAGCTGCACCATGAAAATTATTATTTTGAGCGCCATCTGTTGGATCAAGTTTGTTTTTTCCTTTCATAGAAAGCGTTTCAGAGGCCGTCTCTACATCATTTTGAGGCTTTCGTAAATACAGCATAATTCTGCCTGCTTTATCTACATACCCTTCTTGTTTCAGACTAATAAAGGGGGTTAGCCCTGTGCCCCTGCCATCGTAAAGAGGCTTACCGTAATCCCTCGACAGGCGTCCACAATTGAGCGCAATAACATCTATGATTTTAAAAGCACCATCATTTTTTGATTTCCAGCCGCTACCGTATCCTCTTTTGGAGTCAGGGTCAGTGCAAGCTGAACCCCTTGGGTTTATTTTCCAAGCGCGGCTACCCTCATGCGTTATATGGTGACAACGACTGCACTCATTACCAACATAAGCATGCCCAACACCAAGCTTAACTTTTTCTTCATGCCGCGATGTCTTTAAACTTATACTTGGCCAATCTATATCCAGATATCGCTCAGATTGATGAATCGAAATTGTATCTATCGCCGTCCAAGTGGTAAAAGGGGTCTTTTTTTCGACAGCAGGCGTATCTCCGCCCATCGTGGTTTCACCGCCACGCTCTATAGTGACTGTCGAATAGAGTGCAAATCCATGACTGAATGTAGGTGGTGTGTATAATTTGCTTGGCATGAGAGGGAATTTAAATCGATAATTACGAGAAGCGGTAAATCCATCTCTAGACACCAAAGTGACATTTCTAAACTGCCGACAACGTGTAATGGCTTCTTGATTTGCACGTTTTTTATCTCTAACTTTCTCAGCCTCTCCATAGCAATCACTTGGGCCATAGATCTCCGTCATGTGAGCAGCCGACCCTATCAGCGTTTGGGTTTGAGCAAAGGAGTAATTAACATCAGGATCATTTTTTTTGACTACTTCGGATAGAATTTCCTGGGAAATTAACAGCGGGCCTACCCCATACACAGCCACTTGTTGCGCTCTCGATGTGCCTTCAATGTAAAAAGCAGTGATTCTTGCCGCCCATGGAGCAATTCGCTCCAAACCTTTACTGACAACTTGAGCTACTTTATCAATAAATCGTGTAACCGCATTAACATAGGGGATAAACTGCCCAATATCGTTCACAGTTTCAGCCATAGTAACTAACATGCGCGTCCACGAAACAATAGTCACCAACTGCGCCATACTTATTTGGTTAGCGACAAGAGATCGATTGGATAAAGCGATAAAATTAAGGTTTTGAGCGTATACCGTAGCCACACTGTATGCAGCAGCATCCGTCGTATTTTGAAGCCTGGTTGCTTCATTAGCTGTTTTATTGGCATTAAAAACATACTGACCCAGCAGGCCCATGCTTATCATTAATGCTACAGCATAAGGTAAGACACTTCCTTTTTGCTTCTTAAACATCCTATTAAAGACACCCAACAACGAATTATTATTTTTATAAGGAATTTTTGATATGCTAAATAAAAGGATCTAGGAAAACTTAGATTAACCAAACATCAACATTCAGCTTGCAAAAAGTTGCAAGCTGATTACACCAGCGTTAACTTATTTAGTTTGGTTGCCAGCAGAATAATTACCAAGATCTTTATCGGTAGCAGCAGCAGCGGCCGCAGCGGTGCCTTTTGCTTTAGCCTTTGTGATAGAAGCAGTTCCCGACTGGCCTGACAATTCCATGGCTAAACCACCCATTTGCGTACGAATCGTATCACCAAATAGACGGAAAACACCGATGGCTGCAACAGCAATAAGAGCAACAATGATGATATATTCTGTCATACCTTGCCCTTTTTGCTTACGAGAATTTTTGGATGATACCTTCTTATTTTTAGAGAATTTCAACATTCGAATGACTCCTTTCGACCGTCTTATGATTATTTAGATTTATTATTATATAGTCAACATGCTAAATATTTTAGCGAATGAAGCTTCAGTCAAACTAGCGACTCACCTAAAGATGGCAAAACTTCAATGTTACTCTAGCCGTTGAGACTTATCCAAAAAATTGTAAACCATTTAATACCATAGAACTATACAATTTCTACCCTAATTGACAAATAATGCAACCTCAATGTAATTCCACATCAATCAAAGTATGAAAATCACAATTTACAATCTATTCAACAGATATTTAACGCCAATTCAACGTAATGGCTAATAGTTACTGTTAGAATTAAAACACATGTTTTAAAGTTCAATAATCGCATATAGCATTCACTGAACATCTACCACTGGCATTAATTTGACTCTATAGAAGGAAAGTAACATGGGATCGAAGAATAAAAAAATTCTATTCGCTCTGACCGCAGCATCGCTGCTATACGCTTGTGGAGGTGGTGAAAGCAACGGCAACAACAATATCAATAACAACAATAACAACAATACTGGCAAAAAAGGCCCATCAACCCCCCCTTACATTGCTAAGTCA
>JAPOUS010000172.1 GCA_026708525.1 Cellvibrionales bacterium | reverse complement strand
GAACCACGATTACCGCGATGCCTAGACCTATCGCTGTATCAACTTTCTTCGATACCGCGATAAAAGTACACATGCCTAAAAAGAAGGCAAGCGCCATATTTTCAATAAATACAGCACGAATAAATAGTGCGATATATTGTTCCATTAGTGGGCCTCCAAATGCTTTGAATTAGGAGCCATTTTGAATTCAGGCGCTTCTTGCTGATCTGTTTTGAATGAACGCAACAACCAGATAAAACCGCCAATGATGAAGAATGAACTCGGTGGAAGAAGTAATAAACCGTTAGCCTGATACCAGCCGCCATTTTCAATGGTGGTCAACACAGGAATACCAAACAAGGTGCCCGCACCAAACAATTCACGAATGATCGCAACAAAGATCAAGACTGCGCTATAACCTAAGCCGTTACCAATACCGTCAAAAAAGCTTGGAATCGGTGGGTTACCCATTGCATAAGCTTCGGCACGCCCCATAACAATACAGTTGGTAATAATCAAACCAACAAATACCGACAAGGATTTACTGACATCATACGCATAAGCTTGCAAGATTTGGTCAACAACGATTACCAGCGAGGCAATAATGGTCATTTGAACAATGATACGAATGCTGCTTGGTATAAAGTTACGAATCAAGGAGATAAAAAAGTTCGAGAAAGCCGTAACAACCGTTAGCGCCACACACATTACTAAGGCCGTGCTTAAGCTGGTGGTAACCGCTAGCGCCGAACAAATACCCAATACCTGAAGGGCAATGGGGTTTTGTCCAAAAATCGGTTCGGTAACAACCGTTTTAATTTTTCCGTCAGACATGGATTATGCCCCCCCTTTCAATTTGGTCAACAATGGTTTGAAGCCGCGATCACCTAGCCAAAACTGAACCAAGTTATCAACACCCTTAGTGGTTAAGGTTGCACCACTTAAACCATCCACTTGGTTAGGTTGCGTTGCTTTACCTTTAGCTACACTGATTTCTTTACCATCTTTATAGGCAAATTTACCCGGCCATAGCGCTTTCCATTTAGGGTTATCCACTTCACCACCTAATCCAGGGGTTTCAGCATGGGCATAAAAACCCAAACCTGCGATCGTATTTAAGTCAGACTTTAAGACCACGAAGCCATAAAGCATAGACCATAAGCCATAGCCATTAATGGGCAATACCATTAATTCGATCTTGCCATTGTCTTTTTTCAAATAGACTTTGGCATAGTTAGGCAAACGGCCGATACCGGCAGGATCATTACCTTTTAAGGATTCTGATATGCTTGGATCTTTCGCTGCCGCATATTGATCAAAGGCATCGACGTTGATGTTAGCAGCTGCTAACTCTTCATCGGTTAAAAACGTGCCTTTTTTAAGGTCAACAATTTTTGCTTCAAACTTAGCAAACACGTCATTCACTTCATTAGCAGACATGCCATCTTGATACAGGCCTGCCGCTTGAAGAATGTTTTTGTTTCTATCTAATAGTTTGTTCGCAATTTGCTCAGGCTTAAGTGCAACAGCGACAAACGAAACGATTACCGAGCATACCAAACAGATAACAAAGGCAACCGTAATGGTTCTAATGGATTCTTTATTGAGCATCGCGTGCTAACCTCCGCTTGATGTTCGCTCGCTGAACGAGACTATCGATAAATGGCGCAAACAAGTTAGCAAATAGAATCGCTAACATAATCCCCTCTGGGAAAGCAGGGTTTGCGACACGGATCAGCACACACATAAATCCGATTAAAATACCAAATGCCCATTTACCGGCATTGGTCATTGAGGCAGAGACAGGGTCAGTCGCCATAAAGACGATACCAAACGCCAAACCACCGACAACAAAGTGCCACCAGAAAGGCATGTTCATCATTTGGTTGGTGTCAGAACCAATCCAGTTAAACAGGCCTGAAGTTGCGATAACACCCACACAACAGGCCGCCATGATGCGCCAAGAAGCGATACGCGTCCAAAGCAACACAGCTGCACCAAGTAAAATCATTAACGTAGAAGTTTCACCAATACAGCCTTGAATGTTACCCATAAAGGCATCCATCCAAGTGATTTGGTCACCCCAAGGGTGAGTGAATTGATCAACGCCCACTTGCGTTGATTGACCTAAAATGGTTGCACCTGAGAAGCCATCAACTGCCGTCCAGACTTTATCGCCTGAAATTTGCGCAGGATAAGCGAAGTATAAAAACGCACGGCCTGTTAACGCCGGGTTTAAGAAGTTTTTGCCGGTTCCACCGAACACTTCTTTACCCACAACCACGCCGAAGCTTATACCAAGCGCGGCTTGCCATAATGGGATATCGGGTGGGCAAATAAGGGCAAACAACACCGAAGTAACAAAGAAACCTTCGTTAACTTCATGACCACGTACCGCAGCGAATAACACTTCCCAAAAACCACCCACGATAAAGACGGTAAGGTAGATAGGCAAGAAATAGACTGCACCGTACCAGAAATTATGCCACCAATTGGTCACATCATACCCACCAAGTAATTCAATCAGTGGGCCATGCCAATCAGAAACACCGGCTAATCCCATTTGGGCAATGGCTGTGTTCGCTTGAAAGCCTAGATTCCACATACCATAAAACATAGCTGGGAAGGTACACATCCAAACGGTGATCATAATACGCTTAAGATCAACACCGTCACGCACAAAACTGCCGGTTTTAGCGACCGTATTTGGCTGATATAACATAGTGTCTATGGCTTCATATAGCGCATAGAATTTTTCGTATTTCCCACCTTTCGTGAAGTTGGGTTCTATTTTGTCAAGGAAATTTCGCAGTGACATGCTACCCCTCCTTCTCGATAGTGGTTAAGTTATCCCGCAATATCGGGCCGTATTCATATTTGCCAGGGCAAACATAGGTACAAAGCGCAATATCTTCTTCGTCAAGTTCTAGTGCACCTAGGGCAATGGCTGAATCCATATCACCCACAATTAATGCACGCAATAATTGCGTCGGCAAAATATCTAATGGCATGATTTTTTCGTAGTTACCCACAGGCACCATGGCACGAGCAGAACCATTAGTATTGGTGGTGAAATTAAACTTTTTGCTCTTCATGAATTGCGAAAGATAAATACCCATCACAGAAAAACGGTTAGCGCCCGGTGACAACCAGCCCATAAATGGACGCTTATCGCCTTCTTCTAATACACTCACTTGTAGGTGATATCGTCCAAGGTACGCCACAGCACTTTCTGCTGTACGACCTGCCAAAACAGAACCTGAAAGAATACGCGAATGCCCCGCCACTTTACCTGCACAAAGCGCTAATAAATCCGCACCGACTTGCGTGCGTACCAGTTGAGGCTTTTCGACATTTGGGCCAGCCAATGAAATAACACGGCTCATATCCAGTTTACCTGTGGTAAACAAGCGACCAATTGCCATCACGTCTTGGTAGTTTACTGACCAAACCGTGCGGTTTTCGGACGCTGGCATCAAAAAGTGCATGTGCGTCCCCGTCAATCCTGCTGGATGTGGGCCTTTAAAGGTTTCAACCTGCACATTGCCTGCATTACCCTTAGGCAAATTCGCTTCAGGCGCTTGGCACAAGAAAACCTTATCCGACAAACGGCTTAAGGCATCAACACCCGCAGCAAAAGCCTCTTTATCTTCATTGATAATCATTTCTGGATTGGCAGCCAATGGATTGGTATCCATCGCATTAATAAATAAAGCCGCTGGCGTGCTATCGATGGCCGGGACTTTAGAAAACGGACGTGTACGCAAGGTTGTCCAAAGGCCTGATTCAACCAGGTTATCAACAACCTTTTGGCGATCAACATTGGCTAATTCTGCGGCTGAATAATTTACGAAAGTCTTCTCTTCATCGCCCTCAACATCAATGACGATCGATTGAAAGACACGCTGTGCACCACGATTAATTTCACGAACCGTACCACTTGCAGGTGCCGTAAATATCACACCCGGGGTTTTCTTATCTTCAAAGAGCGGCTGCCCTTTGGCTACCTTATCGCCCACTTGCACACGCATTGTGGGTTTCATACCGACATAATCAAAGCCGACCAACGCAACCGAACGAGCTTGACCCGAATCAACGATTGTTGATTCGGGTGCTCCTGCGATTGGTAGATCAAGGCCCCGTTTGATTTTAATCATAAGCCCTACCAAAAGTTTAATGTTTAATTTGAATCTTTCCTTTCGGTATCACCCAAGCAGGCAGTAACATCAAGCAATTAGATGATAGCGAAAGGAAAGGATGCCTCTTCATTTACAACAAAAAGAGGAGACATCTTTCAGACAGAATTAGTCTTTAGGATAGATAGCGTACTTTACCCCGGCCACCTGTTCTAACAGACGATGAACCTGACAGGAATAACCAAACTCGTTATCGTACCAAAGGTAAACCACGGCATTTTTACCATTAACGATAGTCGCTAATGAATCAAAAATACAAGCCGCTCTTGACCCTACAAAGTCTGTCGAAACCGACTCATTAGAGTTGGAATAGCCGATTTGTTTCCGAAGATCTGAATGTAATGCGATTTTACGCATGTATTCGTTTAATTCTTCTTTTGTGGTTTCTTTTTCAAGCGTCAAATTCATGATTGCCATAGAAACATTCGGGGTAGGCACACGAATCGCGTTGCCAGTTAGTTTACCTGCAAATTCAGGCAATACTTTAGCAACAGCCTTTGCAGCACCGGTTTCAGTGATAACCATATTCATCGCAGCTGAACGGCCACGACGATCAGACGCATGATAGTTATCAATCAGGTTTTGATCGTTAGTATAGGCATGAACTGTCTCAACATGACCTTGCACCACACCGTACTCGTCATTAAGTGCTTTAAGTGGAGGAGAAATTGCATTAGTAGTACAAGATGCCGCCGATACAATGGTATCTTCTGGTAATACATCGTCGTTATTGATGCCAAATACGATATTTTTCATATCGCCTTTGCCTGGCGCTGTAAGAATAACCTTGCTGACGCCTTTCGCTTTTAAGTGGCGACCTAAGCCATCGTTATCACGCCATACGCCGGTATTATCAACCACTACTGCATTTTTAATACCGAAAGATTCATAATCGACATCTTCAGGCGCACCAGAATAGATAACCTTCACTTCGTTGCCGTTACACACTAACGCTTGTGCTTCTTCGTCTACACGAATCGTACCAGGGAAGCGGCCATGTACAGAATCACGGCGTAATAGATTAGCACGCTTTTCTAAATCGTTTTTGGCTTTACCAGGACGTACCACAATGGCACGAAGACGCAAATTCTCACCGCCACCAGTTTTTTCAATTAACAGGCGTGCCATCAAACGACCAATACGCCCAAAACCATAAAGCACCACATCACGCGGTTCACTGTCATTAGCATTTGCACCGATTAAATCAGCCACTTCTTGCTTAACGTAATCGTCTAAAGAAAGACCTTTTGGCTTAGCATCTTCTTCAAAATGAACGGCTAGACGACCCACATCAATATGCGCAGGGCCAAGATCTAGATCAGATAGTATTTGCAATACAGGGAAGGTCTCAAACTCTGAGAGTTCGTTTTGTTCAATCTCACGCACTTTTCGATGAGATTGCATAATGGCTAATACGGATTCATTATGTAATGAATGACCGTAGAGGTAGGTTTTGACATTCTTTTCGCGGTAAAGACGCCCAACCAAAGGAATCATGCCTTCTGCTAAGGCTTCTCGCTCTTTCCAATCCGTGAAATAGTTTTCAGGACGCCCGCGTACTTTCTCAGTCACTCTCTGCCACCTCAGTCGTTATTGCCATTAAAAAAGGATATATAAATCCATCTTTAATGCAGATTTCTTATTATTAGCCCGGAATTTTGCCGCGTATTATCCAGATTAATGGCCCTAAGTGCAACCTCATTGACATTATTGCACCGACATAAAGTTATAGAGCGCCGACATAAAGTTATAGAGCGCCGACATAAAGTTATAGGCGCCTCTGAGCTGCCTAGCGAATCCAATCAACGCCAAGCACTTGCCCGGCACTTAAACATGAAACGGGGAACATTATCCTTGCATCCCCTTCAGCCTCAACATAGTAATCTTCTGATAAGTTCTCGCTGGCTGGTCTCGTTCTCACCCGTCAGCCTGGAAATGCAAAGTCGTTAACGCTGCGATTGCTTACGCAACTATTATAAAAAGGATTTAGCTGAGAATAGATTGGCGGCCAGTAATATGGCTCGCCTCTTTATATAGCCACATACAATATAGCCACTTTCGTCAATCGGGTATTTTTGTTTACAATACCGGAAAGAAAGGAATCACATAATAATAATGACTTATCAACCGCGTTACGACGATATTCTGGATCAACTCTTCCCAACGATTGGTCGCTACCCGTTTATTGCATCGCACTGGCCAAACACCCTGGCGTATGACCAGGGCAAGAGTGACTGGCTAAACCCTCTGCTTTGCCATCCATTGATTCAAAACCCTGTCGCATTAATGCATGCCTTGGGCGACGATCTCGTAACGGTTTACCTGCCAAAGGCATCAGGCTCTGTGCAACAAACGATGGATATGGCCTCTGCCGAAAAAGCCTATTTAGCCGGTGCCACCTTATCACTTGAACATATCTGGCGCGTCATTCCTGACGTCTATGCGCTTGCCAGCAGCTTACGTAAAGCACTGGCCTATGGGAGCCGTACCGCAGATGTTGCACTCATTGCCTCAGGCCCAGGGCACTCCGTTCCTCTTCATTTTGATGGCATAGAACTCATTATTCTGCAACTGACCGGCGAAAAAAACTGGTCTCTGGCCGACAACGAGAGCATCCAACACCCAACAGCACCGTATTTTGCAGGATCAACCGCAGTATCTGAAAGAGACAATAACCTCCAAGCACTACCAGGCTATTTTTCCCATCGATTCATGCCGCCACATAAAAGCCTGCATAAGCAGCTCACTCTAACACCAGGGGATGCCCTCTTCTTACCCAAGGGCATGTGGCACGCCACACAAACAGAAACCCATTCTATTTCACTGACCATCAAAGTGCCTGCGCAAACTGCAATGAATCAAGCCCTTAAAGCCATTCATCAACATATGCAAACCATTCCTGAGTGGCGAGCTTCAATCGCAGCACCTTCGCTGACATCTGCCCACCCTTCTCAGGAAAATTTATCAAGGTTACTGGATGAGTTATCCCAACAAATTAAGCACCTAACCCCTCAAACAACACACCGATATCAGCCCACAACCGGCACGACTTTGCATTTAACCCCTATCGATTCAAATACCTTGTTGCTCGCAAACGCCAACGACCGATCGACACCTCATTTAAACTGTTCAATACCAAAGCACTGGCAAAAAGCCCTTATCCGCATTGCCCAACAAGAAAGTGCATTTTCGATCCACGATCTCAAGCTTACCGACGATCAACTCACCGACGATGAACTCAACGACCTGTTATCACTGCTAATGGACTTCAATGCCCTAGAGGAAATTGATTAATGACAACAATAGATAAAACCTATCAATATCGACGAGAAGAGCCTGATAGCCGCCCACCCTTTGAATTCCAGGCACAATCTAGTCAAGGCCAACAATCATGGAATTTTGAACGATTATTATCACCTGTTTCTGTTCAAACATTTATTGATACGTATTGGGGAAAATTTCCGTTACTGATTCGCAGCAACTGCGCCAACAATTTTGCCAACCTTACATCTATCGCCGAAGTAGAATCCTACTTATCACTTAAAGGCGTATTAGAAGATCAAACGGTCGTCTTGCGCTCTCGTGATCGACCCATGCGTAGAAAATTCGAAAGCCTCAGCGAAATGTATGAAGATATGCAACAAGGCTCCTCATTGCAGCTAAGAGAAATGGAACGCTTTCTCGCACCAACCGCACCGCTGCGCTTATTATTTAACGATATGATACGGGTATTACAGCACCCAGGCGACTCAATTTCCTGCTTTATCACGCCACCGAATTGCGAATTGTTAGGCCCCCACCATGATGAAACAGAAATTTTTACCCTGCAAATAACGGGCAGTAAACGCTGGAAGCTATTTCACCGTGTCACGGCACAAGAACCAGGAACCTATACCGATGACGAACTCGATGCGCCTGCATGTGAATTTACCCTGAACCCGGGTGATATTCTTTACCACCCCAGAGGGCAAATTCATGAGGTGGTATCTGAGAATAACACCGCCTACTCCATTACCTTTGTCATCCGTCCACTCACATGGCACAAACTCTTAGATGAGGCCGTTAAAACCGCAGGAAGGCAGGTAGAATTTATTGAGCAATTACCGGCTGGTCTGTTATTACAACCCAATGCCCCACAACACATCGCTAAAGTATTTGAAGAAAAGTTAACGCACCTTGTCACTCATATTGCCGACTGTAATGCGAATGATTTTATCCAAAACCTAAGCAAAGAACTGATCTACAACCTACCTTCGCCTATTGGATCGCACCTTGAAGCACCTTTAAAGCAAGTGCCACTCACACTGGAGAGCCGGCTTATTTCACGCGTTAATGATCAATACTTATTAACCACTGATGAGCAAACAGAAAAAGTGCTGCTTACGCTTGCAGGCGGTGCGAGCTTACGTATGCCTCTCTCACTGAAATCAGCACTAGATGAACTTCTAAGCTTTCGTGGGCCATTCCAGATTAGGCAAATTGATGATGCATTAAGTGATAACTCCAAATGCATTCTTGCTAAAAAATTACTGAATCTGGGTGCTATCACCTTCGCTCAAAAAAAGGCCCTCACACAAAATGAACCTACCTGATATCGATGATTTTTTGGGTAATTTGTCTTGGGAGCAATTTTTCAAGCATCATTGGGCACAGTTACCGCTGCACCAAACCGCTCGTAATGGCCTGATTGAAGGTCTCAATCACAACGATTTACTGCGTTATTTTTCTCACCCTTCAGGCTATAAGCTAGATAATATTCGAGCAGGTAAAGGTGAGAATACACAAGGCAAAGCGCAAGAAGATATCATCACTGTGACGAATGCTATTCAGGCTCGCGGACTACTTCATCAAGGTTACTCCCTGATTCATCACCAACTGCAAGATCATTTGCCAGCCGATCACCCGCTCACCTTGTGGCTTTATCAATTAGCAAACCAATTGCATTGCCCTTCCCACAAAGCACAGCTTGCCTTATTTGTTAGCCCTGCTGAAGCAATGGCGTTTGCACCACACATTGATGATAACGAAGTCTTCACTCTCCAATTATCTGGCAGTAAAGATTGGTCACTGTTTACCATTGAGCCGCATTTTAACGTTGGCGATCCTTTAGCATGCCCACAACAGATAATCACCCTTCATGCTGGAGATCTTCTATACGTCCCGAGAAACATGATTCATTGCGTAAAAGGCGCTAACGAACAAAGCCTCTCAATCGCTTTTATTTTTGACTGCCCAACACTTAAAGACGCGATAAAAAATCACATACAGCAAACATTAGAGAGACACACAGCACTTTTTCAGCAGTCATTAACGCCACAGCAAACACTGACAGATGAAATGCACAGCCAACTTATGGAAGCAATTAGCGGTTTTGATTCGACTGAGTATTTGACCAAACAATTGCATCAAATGGCGATTCAAACGCCTATAAACATCACAAACTCTATGCATGAAACCATCACAGCAGAGACAAGCTACAAAAAAGTCTCTACGCCTTGGCACATTGAAACAACACAAGACAGCGCATGGTTAAATGCTCCCGGTATAAACCAGCTTAAACTGCCCGTCCTACTTGCTCCACTTTTAACAGACATGGCCAATCAAAAAGCCGACTTTTCCGCATCCAGCATCGGCAAACATTATAACGATAGCGATAAGTTACGAATCATAAAACACTTAAAAAATATTGGTATAATAGATTAAAGCAAGCCACCTAAAAAAACTTGCCTCTCAAAAATCGCTGTAGTAGAGTCTTCTTTGCTTTGTAAAGCAAGACAAATGGAGACTCAGGAAGATGATTGACGAAAAAAAAGAAGAACAAAACAAGCAGGTCTGGAAAAAAGCGTTAAAAGAAATTTACGATCTTTCTCGCAAAGATAAATCATTTCGCGAACTCGCATTAAAAGACGCACCCGCCGCATTTGAAAAAGTGGTTGGCGAAGCCCCACCAAAAGACATCAATATCAGCTTCGTCGAAGGCAAAAAAGAACGGGAGCCTGTAGTTCTTGTATTGCCTGAACTCGAAAGCAAGCTCGAAATTACCGACGATGAACTCGAAAATGTCACCTTAAACTTTGGGCGCCCTACTGAGCTTCGTGAAAAACCTGCGGCAGCCTACCATAACTGGGGGTCTGAGCGCGTGGCTTACCATAACTGGGGATCAGAACGTGTCGCTTACCATAATTGGGGATCAGAATAACTCCTGATCGCCTGATATGGATATCGTAACCCAGCGAGCACAATTGCTCGCTAACCATTTCAACACCTCAAACTGCTCGCAATTACCCGAAGGGTTCTTTTTACAACTCGCCGAAGGCGTCACACACTTTCCACCAAGCCCGACACCGCAAACACTAGCCGATCACTTATGGTTTAGCGCCAATGTATTATTCATTGAACGCTTGATAAAAGACCAAGACTTGCTTGCATCCTCTTTTGATTTTCATACTGAATCTATTAAGTCAGTCAGTGCGGGCTTATCCGATCCACACAATGGCTGGCACAGTGTCGCCATTTTAGAAGACATTAATGGCACTAAAGTTGTCTATAAACCTCGCCCCATTGGCATCGATCTATGGGTTAGCCAATTACTTCAATGGATCAATAAAAAAGACCCCAGCGCCAATCTTTATGCGCCTCAGTATATCGATGTTACAGACTACGGTTGGATGGAATATATCGAACCTTCAGCTTGCCAATCAGAGGCAGAGATTCCTGTTTTTTTTCATCAGCTGGGATCACTCTTAGCCATTGCTACCGTTTTTTCAGGCAAAGATTTACATTTCGAAAATATTATCGCCAAAGGTCATCAGCCTGTCATCATTGATCCCGAATGTTTTTTAGTGCCTCCGCTTTCCACACCTCACCTAAACACAGTCTTGGATACAGGGTTGCTACCTAATTGGATAGAAGGTACTGATAAGCGCCAGGATTATTCAGCGCTTGGATACCCTGTTTTACATTTAAAAAAAACTTCACCACAGCATCAAAAGCTAATCGCCTGCACCCCAACCTTTGACGCTAACCTTTACACTTATCTTGGCTTTGAAGCCCAATTAATCGAAGGGTTTGAACAGCGCCTGCAATGGTTACACACACACCAACACGAACTTTTTGCAAGCGAGTGGTTTCATAGCACCAAAGATATGATTGATGTCCGTTTAACACTCAGACCTACCGCAGTTTATGTTGATATATTAACGGCGGCTAAAGAACTGGCTGATATAGCAACACAACCTCAAGTCGATAACTTTATCTACAATCAACTCGTACGTAAACCTGCCAAAAAAAAATCGACGGTCACCATTAATGCTGAATGGCAAGCTTTACAACAAGGCGATATTCCCTGTTTTTATCTTAACGCAAATGCATGCCCTGCATTGTCTCAATCGGCAAGATCAGAACCCCTTCTCTCAGGTTTTGATCATGTAAAGAGCCAATTACAAGCGCTGACCACTTCAAATCGTCAATTTCAGACAACGCTTATTAGACAAAGCTTATCTTTACATCAACCTCAGCAGACAACCTACCTCACGTCATGGCAGCAGCCCACGCCATTAGCATCACCAGCAAGCCTCAATCAATCATTCATTGAGTTGGCCATTCGCTGCGCTGACCACATGATAGATTCAGGCCTTAAGACCGACAATAGATTTGAATTTTTTTACCAATATGCGAACAGCAACCCCGAACTTTGCTCATTACATTTTCACAACGGGAAGTCAGGCATTTTGTATTTTTTATTGATGCTCTATCAACAAGCACCGCAGGATAACTATTTGAAGGTAATTAAAAATCTAACAGAAGACATCAGCCAGAGCCTGCTCAATGCACATCATTTAGAACCCGCGAGCGGTTATTTGGCTTCAGCGGGTACACTGCTAACCTTAGCTGAGAGTTACCGACTCTGGCCGACACCTGAAACACACAAGGCCATTGAACGTTTAGCATTCGCCTTAAAAAATCTTGCGTCCAAAAAAAATAATAACGAATTAAACACTAGCCTTGGGCAAGGTATATATGGTGACCTGATCGCATTTGATACCCTATATCAAATAACGCAACAAAGATTATGGCAGGATCATGCAGACTTTTTAGCATCACGTCTTCGCGATGCTACAACTACATTAAGTGACACTACATTAATAGACCCAAAAAAAATAGAGAAAAAAAAACCTGAGCATTTTTTTGACTGGCTTTTACAACCCAACGATCTAAACACTATTCCTGACACTATCCAAGCGCAATATACAAACCCCGGTATTTTTACCGGTAGCACAGGTGCCTATCTTTGCGAATATATAGCGACACAAGCACTAAAACGCAAGGATACACACCAGAAGCATCCCAACACTACTGGCTTACAAACTTCTGCAAAGACACATATTGCTTCTATCTTAACAAACAATACACCACTCAATCCCGGTCTTGATGAAGGCTATGCAGGTATTGGCCTAGCTTGCTTATACTTTACCAACAAAGAAATTCACCTATTCTCAGGGTTAATCG
>JAPOUS010000038.1 GCA_026708525.1 Cellvibrionales bacterium | reverse complement strand
AGAAATAATAGCAAACGAAAAAGTCTTTTGTTATAAGGATCTAATGAAAAGACGAACAAAGTTAGAATATATACTCACTAATAACACCCTAGAGGAAATCAAAAAAAAATTTTTCAATTGAACAAATGTTTTAATGTTAAGTCCAAAAATGAGATAAATAGCTTTATAGGTTAAGGAAAACGTGTGGACAAGATGCAAAAAGCACCAGAATTGCACTAATAGAACTTAAAAATTATAACCTTTTCGTTTAATAATAATGCTAAACACAGTTTCTTTAATTTATATCAACAAAGCTTTACTTAACCATCAAACAGGAGCAGAGCGAATGCCCAAATTAATGTTAAAATTGTTTTTTCTTATTACTCTACTTACAGGATTACACTCAGTTAATGCTGTTGAATCCTGCATACAGGCACAACAAGCAAAAACTAATGAGTCAATTGCCCAAAAACTTAAAAAAAGTTTAAAAGATAGAAATGTTATTTTTTTTACCACCTTCATTGGATTGCTTCCCTTCACTATCGCAGGGGGCGTTTGGACTTTTAAAGGCGCTGTACAAAAAGTTCAACAAAGAAGAGCTTTAAAGGATCTGGACATCAAAGTTAAAGACTATTGTGACAAAAAGGTAAGCATATTAAAAACACTTACCAACAATACTGGCCGCGTAGTAGAGATAAGTACACCTTTCTGGAGCTTCAAAAAACCTCAGGTAACAACTAGGTAGAAAAGCCCATTTGGGCTTTCGTTTTATATTTTAAAATATTGTAAACTAGAGGACTAAAATTTAGGCGAAAAAAAAGAGGGCTTGCCCTCTTTTTTATAGAATCTACTCTTCTGTGTCTAAATCTTCAACTTCTGGCTCTGGCCTGTCAACTAACTCAATATAAGCCATCGGTGCATTGTCACCTGTTCTGTAGCCAGCCTTAATGATACGAAGGTAGCCACCTGGTCTATCTTGATAGCGGGGGCCAAGGTCGGTAAATAGTTTACCAACAGCTTCTTTGTTACGAAGACGATCAAAAGCTAAACGGCGATTAGCCACTGAATCATTTTTCGAAAGTGTAATCAAAGGCTCTGCAAAGCGACGAAGTTCTTTTGCCTTAGGTAAGGTTGTTTTGATTAGCTCATGCTCAACCAAAGAGATGGTCATGTTTTGGAACATGGCTTTACGGTGAGAAGCATTTCTGTTTAGTTGTCTACCGCTATGTCGGTGTCTCATTTTATATACCTACTAAATCTTTTGGAAAGCGGGTTATCGTAAGATAACTCTTTCATCATTCTTTAAACTTGCTGGCGGCCAGTTTTCTACGCGCATACCAAGGTGGAAGCCACGACTTTCAAGGACATCTTTGATTTCAGTCAGCGATTTTTTACCAAGGTTTGGTGTTTTAAGGAGTTCAACTTCTGTGCGCTGAACTAGGTCACCAATATAGTAGATGCTTTCCGCTTTCAAACAGTTTGCAGAGCGTACTGTTAATTCAAGATCATCAACTGGACGTAAAAGAATCGGGTCGATGTTATCCTGCTGCTCAACAACTTCTGCTTCTGCTTCACTTTCGAGGTCAACGAAGACAGAAAGTTGTTGTTGCAGAATAGTCGCCGCACGACGAATAGCATCTTCAGGGTCAAGGGTGCCGTTAGTTTCGAGATCAAGAACTAGCTTGTCTAAATCAGTACGTTGCTCAACACGTGCGCTTTCAACCACATAAGAGACTTTTTGCACGGGACTAAAACTTGCGTCGAGCATTAAGCTGCCTATAGCTCGAGTTTCATCTTCATCAGAGAGACGTGAATCAGCTGATGAATAACCGCGGCCTTTCTCAACAGTGATACGCATATTAATTTGACCGTTATCATCTAGGACAGCGATGACATGATCTGGATTTTTGATTTCAACATCATGATCCAATGAAATGTCGGCAGCAGTAATAACGCCCGGGCCTTGTTTCACAAGGTTTAATTCTGCTCGATCTTTCTCATTCAGAACGATAGCTAAGCCTTTTAGATTTAATAGGACTTCGATGACATCTTCTCGCAGGCCATCAAGACTGCTGTACTCATGCAACACACCATCAATGACAACTTCTGTGACAGCACAGCCGTTCATAGAAGACAAAAGGATGCGTCGTAAAGCATTACCTAGCGTATGTCCAAATCCACGCTCCAAAGGCTCTAGGACGACCTTGGCGTGAGTAGGACTAAATTCTTCAACATTAATGACTTTCGGTGTCAAAAACTCAGAAACCATACTTCCCATAGTAACTCCTCTTCAAGATCAATCCAGTTTAATTACTTCGAATACAATTCAACGATAAGATTTTCGTTGATCTCTGAAGGAAGATCTTCACGCTCAGGATGGCGTTTGTACGTTCCTTGAAGTTGACCGGCCTGAACATCAACCCATTCAACATCACCGCGTTGGTTTGCTAGTTCCAATGCATTCTTAATACGTAATTGATTCTTTGACTTTTCTCTTATTGAGATAACGTCACCTTCTTTAACTTTGTAAGAAGGGATATTAACCACTTTATCGTTAACCAAAATAGACTTATGGCTTACAAGCTGGCGGCTTTCAGCACGTGTGGAACCGAAACCCATACGATAAACAACGTTATCTAAGCGAGATTCTAAGATGCTCAAAAGGTTGACACCAGTAGCACCTTTAACACGCGCTGCTTCTTTGTAATAGTTACGGAATTGCTTTTCAAGCACACCGTAGATACGACGAACTTTTTGCTTTTCACGTAGCTGAACACCGTAGTCAGATAAACGACCACGGCGTGCGCCATGTTGTCCTGGTTGAGTTTCAACTTTACACTTGCTATCTAAAGCACGAACGCCGCTTTTTAAGAAAAGGTCTGTACCTTCACGACGTGACAACTTACAAGTTGGTCCAATATATCTTGCCATCTGTTAAAACCTCAATTAAACACGTCGTTTCTTGGCGGGGCGACATCCATTGTGTGGAATAGGTGTCACATCTTTGATGCTAGTAATTTTATAGCCACAGCTATTCAAAGCACGAACAGCAGACTCACGGCCAGGCCCTGGGCCTTTGACTTCAACCTCAAGGTTTTTCAATCCGTAATCTTGCGCAGCAACACCCGCTCGCTCTGCTGCAACTTGCGCAGCAAATGGAGTCGATTTACGTGAACCACGGAAACCAGAACCACCAGATGTTGCCCAAGATAAAGCATTACCTTGACGATCTGAAATGGTGATAATCGTGTTGTTGAATGAGGCATGAATATGCGCAATACCGTCAACAACCGTCTTTTTAACTTTTTTTCTTGCCTTTGGAGCTGGCTTGGCCATAAGAATTTCCTGCTACTTTCTTGCGACTGTTCTTACAATCGGTTATTTGCGGATTGGCTTACGTGGACCTTTACGGGTGCGCGCATTCGTTTTAGTACGCTGGCCTCTAAGTGGCAAGTTACGACGATGACGTAAGCCTCTGTAGCAGCCCAAATCCAACAAACGTTTGATGTTAAGGTTAATTTCTCTGCGGAGATCACCTTCGACGGTCAACTTTGAGATTTCAGCACGTAATTTATCAAGAATATCTTCAGATAAATCAGCAATTTTGGTTTGTTCTTGAATACCTACTGCTGCGCAAAGTTGCTTTGCAGTCGTCTTACCAATGCCGTAGACATAAGTTAACGAAATAACAGCGTGTTTATGATCTGGTATATTGACCCCTGCAATACGAGCCATTCAGTTTTCTCCGACTTTATTTTTTCGAAAGGCGCTAAATTATACGCCTATATTGTTAAATATCAATCAATTTAGCCTTGACGTTGCTTATGGCGTGGTTCAGTTTTACAGATTACACGGGTAACCCCTTTTCTTTTAACCACTTTGCAGTCACGACAAATTTTCTTTACGGAAGCACGGACTTTCATCGTCTTCTTACCCTCTTCTTAATCGAAGGTAACCTAATTGCTTAGATTACCTTGTGTGTAAGTTAGCTTTCTGCATCAAACCTTCGTATTGATGAGACAACAAATGTGATTGAACCTGTGCCATAAAGTCCATGACGACAACGACAACGATCAATAACGATGTACCACCTAAGTAGAAAGGTACATTGGCGAATAAAATCAGAATCTGAGGCAATAAACACACAGCACTGATATAGATTGCACCGAACAAGGTTAACCGGGTTAACACCTTGTCAATATAGTTAGCCGTTTGCTGACCTGGGCGGATGCCGGGAAGGAAAGCGCCTGACTTTTTAAGGTTTTCAGCAACTTCTTTAGGGTTATACATTAATGCTGTATAAAAGAAGCAGAAGAAAACAATCAATGCCGTGAACAAAATGATATTCAACGGCTGGCCTGGGCCAATATAAAACGCAAGATCTTTTAACCAGCTCATGCTCTCTGATGAACCACCAACCCACTCACCGATAGACGCTGGGAAGAGTAATACACTCGAGGCAAAGATCGCTGGGATAACACCTGCCATATTGATTTTAAGGGGCAAGTGACTCTTTTGACCTTGAATCATGCGGCGGCCCTGTTGGCGTTTAGCATAGTTAATCGTAATACGTCGCTGACCACGCTCGATCATAACGATAATCCAAATGACCGCTAAACCGAGCAATAAAACTGCCAATAAAACCAGCACATTCAGCTCACCCTGACGCGCTTGCTCAATGGACTGACCAATGGCTGCTGGCAAACCTGCGACAATACCTGCAAAAATCAACATGGAGATACCGTTACCGATACCCTTCTCCGTGATCTGCTCACCTAGCCACATCATAAACATGGATCCTGTGATAAGAGATACTGCTGCAATCAAGGTCGTAGCAAACCCTGGCGCAAAGAATAATCCTTGTCCAGAAAGACCGGCTGCCATACCCATCGCCTGAAACGTCGCTAACACCAGCGTTCCATAACGTGTGTATTGGCTAATTTTTCGTCTGCCCGCTTCACCCTCTTTTTTTAATTGCTCTAACTGAGGAGTAACGGCTGTCATTAACTGCATGATAATCGATGCAGAGATATAAGGCATGATTCCTAGAGCTAGAATCGACATACGCTCTAAAGCACCACCTGAAAACATATTAAACAGACCAAGGATAGTATCCGAGTTCTGATTGAATAATGCTTTAACTTGAAGTGGGTTAATGCCAGGAATAGGAATATGCGTCCCTATTCTATAAACAACAAGGGCAAGAAAAAGAAAACGCAAGCGGTAGAGCAACTCACTGATACCTGCCTGATTACCTAGATTTGCCGCCTTAGGTTGTTTCGCCATGGTTTGCCCTTAATCCTTTTATTCAGCCACAGAACCGCCAGCGGCTTCGATAGCAGCCTTGGCGCCTTTAGTAACACGCAAACCTTCGATTTTATAGCTTTTATTGACGTCACCTGACAAAAAGATTTTAGCGCGCTTAATGGATTTGTTAATTAAGCCTGCTTCTCTTAATGAATCAAGAGTAACGGTTTCAGACTGGACAGCTGCCAACTCTGATGTACGGATTTCAGCGGTTACTTTGGCAATTCTAGAAGAAAAACCATATTTTGGTAATCGCTTTTGCAAAGGCATTTGGCCGCCTTCAAATCCAGGAATGGTTTGACCACCTGAACGAGACTTTTGACCTTTATGTCCACGGCCACAGGTTTTACCAAGGCCCGAACCAATACCACGACCAACACGTTTTTTGCTGGACTTGTGCCCCTCTGCAGGGCTAATTGTATTCAAATACATCTATAATCTCCCTATGCTTCAACGCGCAGTAGGTAGTGTGCTTTATTAATCATACCGCGCACTGAAGGAGTATCTTCTACTTCAACGGTGTGATTAATGCGACGTAAACCAAGACCTTTAACACAAGCTTGGTGATTCTTTAAGCGACCTGAGATACTTTTGATCTGAGTCACTTTGATCATTTTCTTCTCTGACATATTCACCTACCCCTATTAGCCTAGGATGTCTTCAACAGACTTACCACGACGCTGGGCAACAGTTTCAGGTGACTGCATTGAAGCAAGACCTTTAACAGTCGCACGGACAACGTTGACAGGGTTTGTTGAACCGTAACACTTAGACAGTACGTTATGGACACCTGCAACTTCAAGTACCGCACGCATTGCACCACCAGCAATGACACCAGTACCTTCGGAAGCTGGCTGCATGTAAATTTTTGAAGCACCATGACGGGCTTTAACAGGATACTGGATAGTATCACCGTCTAGCTCGACATTGATGGTATTACGGCGAGCCGCTTCCATTGCTTTTTGAATAGCAACTGGAACTTCACGAGCCTTACCACGGCCAAAACCGACTTTACCATTTCCGTCACCAACCACAGCTAAAGCGGTAAAGCCAAAAATACGACCACCTTTAACAACCTTAGCAACACGGTTAACCTGTACAAGCTTCTCTTGTAAGCCTTCTTGGTTTGGTTTTTCTTTTTCGTTAAATGCCATGCGTCAGACCTCTAAATTTTTAGACCAGCTTCACGAGCTGAATCAGCTAAGGCCTTAACGCGGCCATGATATTTGTAACCACTGCGATCGAAAGATACCGCTTCGATGCCTGCGCCTTTCGCTCTTTCAGCAATCAGCTTGCCAACTTCTTGAGCCGCTGCAATATTGCTTTTAGTGCCAGCAGTAATGGCTTTATCTAAAGTTGACGCCTGCGCTAATACTTTACCACCGTCAGCTGAGATAACTTGAGCATACATGTGCTGTGAAGAACGGGTTACCGTTAAACGTATAGCGCCAAGTTCACGTAATTTGATTCGGCTGCGTTTAGCGCGACGGAGTCTTGATGTTTTCTTATCCATTGCTAGCCCTTACTTCTTCTTAGCTTCTTTACGACGAACGTATTCATCAGCGTAACGGACACCTTTACCTTTATAAGGTTCAGGTGGACGGAAAGCGCGGATTTCAGATGCGACTTGTCCAACGCGTTGCTTATCTGCCCCTTTAATAACAATTTCTGTTTGGCTAGGGGTTTCAGCAGTAATACCTTCAGGTAATGTGTAATCAACTGGGTGAGAGAAACCTAGAGTCAAGTTCAAGGTTTTACCTGATGCCTTAGCACGGTAACCGACACCTTGGAGTAATAATTTCTTCTCAAAGCCTTTGCTAACACCAGTAACCATATTGTTAACTAGCGCGCGAGTTGTACCCGCCATAGCCCAATCTTTATTTGTTTTGCCAGCGAAGGTGAAGACGTTGTCTTCAAATTTAACTTCAACTGAATCATGTAGAGCGAGTTCAAGGGCACCATTTCCACCCTTTAACGTCAATTTTGAGCCTTCCACCTTGGCTGTAACGCCTGATGGTAACTCAACCGGACTTTTCGCAACACGGGACATAATTTATCGTCTCTTAATTTAACTTAGAATACGTTACAAATGATCTCGCCACCAACACCGTTTGCACGGGCTTGACGATCAGACATAACGCCTTTATTGGTTGAAACAATCGCAACACCAAGACCACCTTTAACTTTAGGGATCTCGTCACTTGCCTTATAAATACGAAGGCCAGGACGGCTTACGCGGTCGATTGACTCAATAACACCTTTGCCATTGTAATATTTAAGATCAATGGTAAGGGCTTTGTGGCTGCCGCTTTCGTCTTCTTTAAAGCCTTCAATGAAGCCTTCAGATTCCAAAACTTTAGCGATCGCTGATTTTTTGGTCGAAGCAGGCATAGTAACTGAAGCTTTTTCAGCCATTTGACCATTTCGAATTCGGGTTAGCATATCTGCTATAGGGTCTTGCATACTCATTATAAAATTCCTCTTAAATCGACAAAGCTTACCAGCTAGACTTAACTAAGCCTGGGATGTCGCCTTGCATAGCAGACTTACGGATTTGGTTACGGCAGAGGCCAAACTTACGGTATACAGCGTGTGGACGACCCGTTACTTGACAGCGTCGTTGCTGACGAATTGGGCTAGCGTTACGTGGTAACTTTTGAAGCTGTTTTTGCGCTTCCCACTTCTCTTCTTCAGAGGCCGCTACACTATTAATTACCGCTTTGAGCGCTGCGCGTTTTTCAGCATATTTTGCTACAGTTTTTGCACGCTTATCTTCACGCGCTTTCATCGATGCCTTTGCCATAGCTGATTCCTATTAACCTTTAAGTGGAAAGTTGAACGCTCTAAGTAAAGCGCGACCTTCATCGTCTGTCTTTGCTGTTGTCGTGATAGCGATATCAAGACCACGGAGCTTGTCTACCTTGTCATAATCAATTTCGGGGAAAATGATTTGCTCAGTAACACCCATTGCAAAGTTACCACGACCATCGAACGACTTAGGGCTAATACCACGGAAGTCACGAATACGAGGAATCGAAATGTCAACAAGGCGCTCTAGGAATTCATACATACGATCAGAGCGTAAGGTGACTTTACAACCAATCGGCCAACCTTCACGGACTTTAAAGCCAGCAACAGACTTTCGCGCTTTAGTCACTACAACCTTTTGACCTGCGATTGCTTCTAAATCTTTTACTGCACTTTCTAATGCTTTTTTATCGCCGACTGCTTCACCTACACCCATGTTAAGAGTGATCTTGGTGATCTTAGGTACAGCCATTACATTTTCAATACCAAGCTCTTCTTTAAGCTTGCCAACAAGCTCGTTTGTATAAAGCTCTTTTAACCTTGCTGCCATTTTTTAGACCTTTACTTTAAATCTATGCATCGACAGATGCGTTGTTTGATTTGAAGAATCGGACTTTTTTTCCATCTTCAATACGGAAACCCACGCGGTCTGCTTTTTGTGTTTCTGGGTTAAAAATTGCGACATTTGAAGCATCAATAGGTGCTTCTTTATCGACAATACCGCCAGGCTGGTTCAAGTTAGGGTTAGCCTTTTGGTGCTTTTTAACCATATTAACGTTAGAGATTAACAGCTTGCCGTTGTCTTTAACTTTTAAGACTTTACCGCGCTTACCTTTGTCTCTGCCGCTGATGACGATTACTTCGTCATTTGCTTTAATTTTCAACATCTTTCCGCTCCCTCTCTTAAAGCACTTCGGGTGCTAATGAGATAATTTTCATGAAACGCTCGGAGCGAAGCTCACGCGTTACAGGTCCGAAGATACGCGTACCGATAGGTGCATTACTTGCATTCAAAAGCACAGCCGCATTGTCGTCGAACTTAATTAAAGAACCGTCCTGTCTACGAACGCCTTTCTTAGTACGGACAACAACAGCACTCATCACTTGGCCTTTTTTAACTTTGCCACGTGGGATCGCTTCTTTGACTGTAACTTTAATAATGTCACCAACACGCGCATAACGTCTGTGAGAGCCACCAAGTACCTTGATGCACATTACTCGGCGAGCGCCGCTGTTATCTGCGACTTCTAAATAAGACTGTGTTTGAATCATCGTGTAGCCCCAATGCTAAAACTTTTTCTGTTATACCTGCGCAGATCGTTCATCGACGCTAACTAACGACCATGATTTAGTCTTAGAAAGTGGGCGGCTTTCACGGATAGTGACAACGTCACCGATACCACATTCATTGGTTTCATCATGAGCATGAAGTTTGGTTGAACGTGTAATATATTTCCCATAAATTGGGTGCTTTACACGACGCTCGACCAAAACGGTGATGGTTTTATCCATCTTGTTGCTAACAACCTTACCTGAGGCTGTACGTACGGTTTTCTCTGACATTACTCTGTACCTGCCTTCTGCTTGATGACCGTCTTAATGCGAGCGATGTCGCGACGATTCTCTTTGAGCAAGTGGGTCTGACCTAATTGGCCAGTCGATTGCTGCATTGTTAATTTAAACTGGTCTTCACGTAAGCTAATTAATTGCTCTTTAAGATCAGCAACGCTTTTTTCTCTTAAGTCTTGCGCTTTCATTACATGACCGTCCTTTTAACAAACTGAGTAGGGACAGGGATTTTAGCAGCTGCAAGCTCAAATGCTTCACGTGCTAACGTCTCATCGACACCTTGTACTTCATAAAGCATCTTACCAGGCTGGATTTGAGCAACCCAATATTCAACGTTACCTTTACCCTTACCTTGACGAACTTCTAAAGGCTTTTGAGTAATTGGCTTGTCTGGAAAAATGCGAATCCAGATTTTACCACCACGCTTGATATGACGCGTCATCGCACGACGCGCTGATTCGATTTGACGGGCAGTAATACGACCACGACCAGTGGCTTTAAGACCAAATTCACCGAAACTTACGGTGCTACCTCGGTGTGCTAAACCTCGGTTACGGCCCTTCATTTGCTTGCGAAATTTTGTACGCTTAGGCTGTAACATATCAACTTACACCTTATTTTTTAGCCGCAGGTTTAGCTGGGGCTGTTTCTTCAACTTCCTGACCTTCAAGGATTTCACCTTTAAAGATCCAAACCTTCACACCAATCACACCGTAAGTGGTATGGGCTTCGTATGTTGCATAGTCAATGTCTGCACGAAGCGTATGAAGTGGAACTCGGCCTTCACGGTACCATTCAGCACGAGCAATCTCTGCACCACCTAAACGTCCGCTAACTTGAATCTTGATGCCTTCAGCACCTTGACGCATCGCATTTTGAACTGCACGCTTCATTGCACGACGGAACATCACTCGACGCTCTAATTGTTGTGCAACGTTTTGTGCAACCAATTTAGCTTCAAGGTCTGGCTTACGCACTTCTTCAATGTTGATATGAACAGGAATACCCATTCGCTTCGTTAACTCTTCACGAAGTACGTCAACGTCTTCACCTTTTTTACCAATAACCACACCAGGACGCGCTGTATGAATAGTCACTTTAGCTGTCTGTGCAGGACGCTCGATAACAACACGGCTGACAGAGGCTTTTTCTAGCTTCTTTTCAACGTAGGTACGAACTTCAATATCGCTAACTAGTTTTTCAGCAAAGGTTTTGCTGTCAGCATACCAAACGGAATTGTGAGATTTAACAATACCGAGTCTAATGCCGGTTGGATGTACTTTCTGACCCATTTGGCTGCTCCTATTCTTCGCCGTCTGACACTTTCACAGTGATGTGACAGGTACGTTTTAAAATCCGATCAGCACGGCCTTTAGCACGCGGTTTAATACGCTTCATCGTTAAGCCTTCATCAACAAAGATTGTTGATACTGCAAGCTCATCGATGTCAGCACCTTCATTGTGCTCTGCGTTAGCAATTGCTGAATCCAATACTTTTTTTACTAAGACCGCTGCTTTTTTCGGGCTGAATGAAAGAAGCGTTAATGCATCTTCCACATTCTTACCACGGATTTGATCAGCGACTAGGCGAGCCTTCTGCGCAGAGATAGGAGCGCCTTTTAATTTTGCTGCAACTTCCATCATCTACTCCTTATCGCTTCGCTTTCTTATCTGCAGCGTGACCTTTATAGGTACGGGTTGCTGCAAATTCGCCAAGCTTATGGCCAACCATGTCTTCAGTTACGAAAACCGGCACATGCTGTCTGCCATTGTGAACAGCGATGGTTAAACCAACCATCTCCGGAAATATCACTGAACGGCGAGACCAGGTTTTGATTGGTCGCTTCTCATTCTTCTCAACGGCAACTTCAACTTTCTTAAGAAGGTGAAGATCAATGAATGGGCCTTTCTTTAATGAACGGGGCACGTCTTAATCCTCTACTTTGATCCACGACGACGTACGATCAACTTATTCGTACGCTTATTTTTACGAGTCTTGTAACCCTTAGTTGGTGTACCCCAAGGTGACACAGGGTGACGACCACCAGAGGTACGACCTTCACCACCACCGTGTGGGTGATCAACTGGGTTCATAGCAACACCACGAACCGTAGGCCTAACACCTCTCCAACGGCTTGCACCAGCTTTACCTAATGAACGTAGGTTGTGCTCGCTGTTTGATACTTCACCGATGGTTGCACGGCACTCAGATAACACTTTACGCATTTCACCTGAACGTAAACGCAAGGTTGCGTATTGACCTTCACGAGCAACCAACTGAACTGAAGCACCGGCTGAACGCGCCATTTGCGCACCCTTGCCTGGCTTCAATTCAACACAGTGAATAACCGAACCCACTGGAATGTTGCGAATAGGCAATGTGTTGCCTGGCTTGATAGGTGCCAATGCACCACTCTCAACTTTGTCACCCGCTTTTAAATGCTTAGGCGCAATGATATAACGACGCTCACCATCAGCATAAAGCACTAATGCAATATTGGCTGTACGGTTAGGATCGTACTCAAGACGCTCAACCTTTGCAGGGATACCATCTTTGTTACGTTTAAAGTCAATAACACGATAATGCTGTTTATGACCACCACCAATATGACGGGTAGTGATACGACCATTATTGTTACGACCGCCAGATTTGCTCTTCTTTTCTAAAAGTGCTTTGTGAGGAGCACCTTTATGCAAGTCAGGGTTTACGACACGAACTACGTGACGACGTCCTGGTGATGTTGGTGATAACTTAACTATCGCCATGGTTCTCCCCCTACTCTACATCTGCAAAGTCAATCTCATGACCTTGCTCCAATCGAACGGTTGCTTTTTTCCAATCCGGCTTTTTCGATAAACCGTAGCGGTTACGCTTAGTTTTACCTTTAACCTTAATGGTCTGAACTTTCGCGACTTTTACATCAAAAAGCTTCTCAACAGCTTTTTTGATTTCAAGCTTGTTAGCAGTAACGTCTACTTTGAAGACGAACTGGTTAGCGGCTTCTGCGCCAAGCGCTGCTTTTTCTGAGATAACAGGCCCTTGCAGAATGGTGTAAA
>JAPOUS010000189.1 GCA_026708525.1 Cellvibrionales bacterium | reverse complement strand
CACATGAATAGTACGTTTAACCGGATCAGCAACGGCTAACGTGAATTTGGTATTTTTTTTAAGGTATTGGTAAGTGGCTGATAAAGCCTTGTCAGCATGTAAAATAGGAATGGGGTGCGCCAAATGCTCCGTTTTTTTTGACTGGTAATTAATAAAGCGCTGAGTGGCTTTTTCTTTTGCCGATTCAAGTAATAGGGCTTTGACTTCATGACCCTGAAGGTTGGGATTAATGCTGTAAATGAGTGAGGCAACACCGGCAACTACAGGTGCAGCAGAGGAAGTTCCCTTAAACCCACCGTTGATCCCATATTTGCCATTATTGTCGGTTTTAAATCCATTGTTGGATGATAAGGATTTATAATAGGCAGGAGCTGCGATATCGACTAATTCACCATAGGTACTGGAGAATGAAATAGGCCCTTTGGCGGTTAATGCCGAGACAAACATAACGTTCGGTACTTTGCTAAGTGTGTTTAGCGAAGATAAATGCAAAGCAGGGCTGTGGAGCCGGCCATTGACCGCATAATGACCTTTATAACCTTGCCCGTTACCAATGCCATTACCCGCAGAGAAGATAAAGAGTTTATCGGGGTTTTTTTCCGCAAAAGCACGGAAGCTTCGGCTTAATTTAAATGCCGCTTCAGCGCGCTTTTTGACTTGATTCGCATCATTCAGGTTTAAATTATTGGGGATGTGCTGAGGAATGGCCCATGACGCAGAAATCACTTTCACTTTCGGTTGTTTGGCCAATGTTACCCACTGCCTGAAACCGGCACGATGCAAAACGAGCGGGGAGGTAAAATTAAGGCCTGTCATGCCGTATTGGTTCCCCGCACTTGCGGCAATGGCACCGGCAACGGCTGTTCCATGACTGATTTGCGTCTCACTGGATTTCTGATTAGCAGGGTACAAATTTATCGCCACTCGCCCTTGAAGCTCAGGGTGATTCGTGTCAAATCCACCGTCGGCGACACCTATTTGAACGTCAGGATTTCCTGTGGTATAGCGCCAGGCTCTTGGCGCGTCAATATGCACTAAATGCCAATTCTCAGTATACCCCATCGTCCAGGATGGATAGTCATTCGGATAAATGGGCTCTCGACCTGCCTCCAGTCGATCAAGCTGTTCCCCCTCATAGAGTCGTTGAAAAACATAATCGATACCTTTTGTGTTTTTTAATGCGTGAATAGCAGCAATGTCTTCGGTGTTTTCTGGGTCTATTTCAATCAAAAAACCAAGGTCGGCATCGCTACCAATGACAGTGAGTGCTTGGTCTTTAATATGAGCGTGCAAATGATCTTGACTTAGCGACGAAGAGCCAATCCAAAACTGGTTGATAATTAGGCCTAAGGCGTTTTCTAGGCTGTCTGCTTGATTAAAAACTTGAATATGGTCGGTACTAAAAGGCAGTGATTGATCAACATGGAGCGAAAATAGCGCTTGTGTCTTAGTAGAAATTTGGAGGGTATGTATTCCTGTTTGTTGAGGCGTAAATTGTACTTGGTTGTTATTAAAGCTAAATCTGATTGAATGATCGTCTTTTTTAATAGCAATGTTATTTTTTAATACAGGTATCGGGCTGTTTATTTGAATGGTTACAGTTTCTCCAGCGATAAGCGGCGAAAGCACATTGATGGAGATGGCTTGTGTTGAGGTTTGGTCGGCAATATGAGGTAAATTTGCTGTGTTTAGGTATAAATGATTGTTCTCGTTTTTTTCATCGTTAATGAAAAAAAAAGTCCCTGTAATAAAAAAAACAATACACAGTAAAATTACTATTTTATTCATTATTCTATTCTTTCAATAAGAGTAATCCTTAATTTAAAAGATAGTAAAAAATTATCATCGAATAATTTTATTTTTTATTTGAATGTAAACTATTATTTATTTATTCATTAAAAAGAAATTTTTTATGGAAAAAAACATTTTATTAGGTTCTTTTCAATCACTTATAAATGGTGGTTGTGCTAAATGGCTTGCTGTGTCTTTGATACTGGTGGTTGTCGCTTGTGCAAAGCCTCAGGATGAAAAAAAGCAACCTCTCACACCTGATGACGATATCATAGAAGACTTTGATACAGCGTTAAAAGCATTTATTAATCAAATGAATACTGCGATTGATGCGGAGATCGAAGAAGAACACTTTGATTACGACAAAGCGCAAGTTAATTTCAGTGTTTCAAGCACAAATAGCATCTTTGAAAAATTTACAGTTGATATTCGTTATTTGCAGCTTATTGATATAGATGGTTACAGCTTTACATTATTTGATCATGTAAAAGCTGGCAAACCCATGCCTATCGATTTTGCACAAGTAAACCAGATCAGTCGATTACTCATAGCTCAACCGCATGTACCTGTTAACGCCTATAAATTTTTAGTGGTTGAGTTCGGTTTTAAAAATGCGGAGATAAAGGCAGACGGGACAACAGTGCATTTAATTTCTGATGATGGGTTAACCTTTGGAAAGGATCAAATCAATTATCGGATTTCTGTTGATTTAGGTGCTGAACCGGAGATGGTTGTTCAAGACGGTTTGTATGCACTGGATATGGCGCTGCATCTAGATGACTCAGTTCTCCCGGTTCCTTTTTTGGATAATGCCTTACCTGAAGGTGAAAAAGCGATGATATTTCATCCATCGCTCTGGATGGGAAAGATGACTTCTTCTGTTATGGTTGAAGGGCAGTGGGATATGCTTGAAGATATATCCATTAAAATGAAGCCTTCAAACATCAATACCAGTAAAAAATACCGCGATTATTTTGATGTCATTGATTTACAAATTAATAACGCTACGGCATTCAGTATTAACGGACAATCGCAAAATTATGATGAAGCAACAGCACAGCTGGTGACCAAAGGTTCTGGGTTTGTCGCGTTGAAAGGCAAGGCAGACATAAATGATAATAATATCATTCACGTAGAATCGTTGGTTTATCACAATGAAAAACCCAGCCTGTGGCAAGGCTTTTCAACGACACTGCCAAGTCAGCCATCAGGTATTGAATCCTTTATGGTCTGGGTGGATGAAATGCCACCGAACTATCAATTAAATCAAGTGCTAGGGAATGGTGCACCCATTAATCAGATAGCCATAGATGGCGATCTTAAAGAAAAAACCCATAAAATTCACCGCATCGAAGGGCAATTGGCGTCTAATGATGCGAACTACCCTAGTGTCATTGGATTTGAATCGAATGCGAATTTAGCTCTAGAGGGATATTCGTTGTTAAACCCACATATCAGCCGGCATACTGTGTATGCAGAGATCGGGGAAGCATTAAAAACCTTAATCGAAGATGGGGCTTTTGCTTACTCGGTGCTAGTACAGGGTGAAGCATCGGCAGGTAAGATAACCGCTAAAAACAAGGCAAATCATTATGCTAAATTTCGTTACCGTGGAAGAACTATTGATGGTGCATTAGCAAGAACGGTATTTGATGATGATATCCATGGTGAAAAAAAGTGGGGCGGTTTAACGCTTTCACAAATTGGCGCTATTTTCGGTTCGGCTATGGGTTTATTACTGTTAGAAGTTATTCTTGAACGTAAAAAGCTCGGGCCAGTGTCTCAACTGAGGGCACCTGATTTTTGTAAACCCAATAAAAAAGCCAGTAAAGGTGCTAGTGCCTCAGCCGATGGCGCTTCTGTTAGAAATAAGTTGAAATCCGCTGGCAGTGCTATAGCAGGCATCGGCGGTGTCGCCTCGTGTTTAAAAAAATTGTCAACTTTCTCTGCATCTGAGCCTGAATTGAGTCGTTTTAGCCGTCAGATTAATGCGGATGCATTATATTTGGAAGGTACAGATGGCAGTAAACACAGTGCATTAGCGATGTTAAGAAACAAAAAACTGAGTAAAAAAGGGTTAGATTTTTATCAATTGCCTGAAAATGTAGCAAAACTCAATCGGGTACTCCAAGCGTCTAAAAAACTAAAAAAAGTATTGAATACAAAATTTGGTGTCCTTAGAGAGTTAAATTCGTCGATATTTTTGGATGGCGCAGACCGGTTAAAAATGAATTTAACCAAAAAAATGCGTACAGATGTTGATCTCTACACCAAAGTGAATGAACTTGATCCTATAGTCATGGATCAGCTGTTGAAGGTGTCAGATGATATGGATTTATCTGACGTCGATACTAGAAAAAAGTTTTATGAAGGGGTAAAAGCGGCGACAAAGGCGCAGGACGCTAAAAAAACGGTCGGTGAGGTTGCTGAAGCATTTAACGAAAAAATGTCAGACGATTCCTATAAAATTAATATTGATGACAGTGAGAAATCTGTATTAGCAGAGAGCATAAATCAAAAGATTGATCAGCAAATCGTGTCGTTGGATGATATTGAAGATGCGTTACTACGTTATCAGGTTGACCCTTCAGAAATAAATAAAAGCATCTTGAATGCTGCATTGGGCGCTGACGATAGTGCTTCTATTGACCCTCAACACATTCACCAACAAATAGAGGATCAGCGCCAGATTATTAGTACCGAGTTGATATCCATTAATCGTAGGCAGGCGGAAGTTCTTAAAAAATTAAATGATAGTGAGGCATTTGAATCCGAGACATTTTTCAAGTTTCAAGCCGAGCGGGTGATTCGAGAGAAATTAATCGATGATACAAAAAGAGCGGTCATAAGCGTTGCTTCATCGGAAGACAAGCTCAGTGTAAGTAAGCTTAAAGAAGCGTATTCCAACTCAAGGAATAGTTTATTATCGGTAACAAACAAAGATGTTGAGTCACATAAACAAAAATTGGATACCTCCCTAGAAAAAATTATTGGTGATGGGCAATCACTGATTGATCCGTCAAAAATTATCAAGCCACCAAAACCACGCTCAGGTAGATAACTCTCTGAACTGCTGCTTACTGTTATTTTCTTTACGAATAATTGGGGTCAAGATAATTATCTGTATTTTTGGTTGTCAAAGAGAAATCAAAAAGGCGCGATGGGGTTGAGAATGTCTCCTTTCCGCACAATGTGGAAAGGAGAGGCAAAACCGTGGTGATTATTTTTTTCGTACCAGGCTAATTCCGTCAGCCATAGTAAGCATGGTTAAATCCACTCGGTCGTCGTCGACTATTTTTTTATTTAACGCATCCACTTCAATAATCGAGGCTTTGGATAGTTTTGATGGCATATCGTCTTCTAAGCGATCGTGTTTAACGACTGAACCAAATAATAAAACGTTATCAATAACTAACAAACCTCCGGATTTAAGTAGGGATAAAGAGCGTTCGTAATAGGTGAGATATTTCTCTTTATCTGCATCTAAAAAAATCAAATCTACAGTTTCTGTTTCGTTATTGGCGATCATGGTATCTAAACTCTCTATCGCAGGTGCGAGACGTAAATCAATTTTGTCGCTAACGCCTGCACGCTGCCAGTATGTTTTGGCAATATTTGTCCATTCTTCGCTAACATCTAGCCCTATAATTTTACCATCTGCGGGTAAACTTCTTGCCATGCATAAGCTGCTGTAGCCTGTAAATACGCCGATTTCAATAACTTTTTTTGCTGCCGTTAATTGGATGAGCATGGACAGAAACTGCCCTTGCTCGGGCGGGATCTGCATGCTTTTTTCAGGCATGTTTTGTGTTAAGTCTTGAAGTTCTTTAAGCAGGTCATCTTGCCTTAGTGAATGCTTAAGCACATAGTTCTTAACATCGGCATATTGATCGAGTAAGCCTTTTTCCATGATTACCTCTTTTCATTAAGTTGTTGTGCGTTGCCTTACGGCTTCGTATAAGCAAATGCCTGTGGCAACGGAAACATTGAGACTGCTGACAGATCCTGCCATGGGCAGCTTTGTTAAATAATCGCATTTTTCTGCGGTCAGTCGTCGAATGCCTTTGCCTTCAGCACCCATGACAATGCCAATTGGCCCGGCCAAATCCACATTGTAAAGTGATTGCTCAGTGTTGCCGGATGTGCCAACCAACCATACACCCAGATTTTTTAGTTCGTCTAAGGTGCGTGCGAGGTTGGTGACAGCATAGGTTGGCATGGTTTCGGCTGCACCGCAGGCGACTTTTCGAACAGTTGGGGTTAAACTTGCGGATTTATCTTTAGGATAAATCACAGCTGTTGCACCAGCGGCATCTGCCGTACGAAGGCATGCCCCTAGATTGTGAGGGTCAGTAACTCCATCAAGAATTAACAATAAAGGGTTTTCTGCCGATTCAATGCGTTGCGTTAAGCTGATGCTTTCTTCAGGTTCAGTATATTCGATAACAATCCCTTGATGTTGTGCGTTATCAGTTAATTCATCCAGGGTTTGTCGTTTTCTAGGTTCGCTCTTAATACCTTGTTTTTCTGCCAGCGATAAACAGTTTTGCAGACGCTGGTCTCGTCGGTTTTTGTCATAAAGAACAAGCGTTACTTGATGGGGCTGGTGCTTTAATATGCTTTGTACCGCATGGAGGCCATAAATATGGTCAGGTTTATTCATACACTTAAATTAACGTTTCTTTGGCGCTTTTTTTTGAGCTTTACGCCGAGATTTTTTTGGTGTTTTCTTCCCTGAGGCTTTTGCAGACAGCTTCCCTTGCTTTGTTGTTTTAGTGGATTTCTCACTTTTTTTGGATTTTAGCGCGTTGCTTTTCTTTGTTGAACCGACTTTCTTAGAGGCATTTTTGGCGATATCCTCTCGTTCTGATACAGGGGGTAGGGGTGATTTAGCCTTGCGCTTGCGTGGTTTTTTGGGCGCCCCGGCAGCTTGAGTGTTCGGGATTAAATGAATGCGCCGTTCGTCTTTATCAACACCGCTGACTAAGACATGGATAGGGTCACCTAAGCGATAGACTCGACGTGTACGTTCACCGACTAAGCGTTGCTTTTGTAGGTCGGCGGTAAAATAATCATTTTCTAGTTGGCTAACATGCACAAGGCCTTCAATATAAAGGTCGTTTAATTCAACAAAAAAACCAAAGGCTGTAACCGCAGTAATGCGGCCTTCGTAATCTTGTCCGATATGACTGGCGAGGTAATCACACTTAAGCCAAGCAATCACATCACGGGTGGCATCATCTGCCCTGCGCTCAGTCATAGAGCAATGTTCGCCCATGACTAGCATTGCATCCATATCATAAGGGTACTTATGTTTACGGGAAGTTTTAGGTTGCTTGGGAGAACGCTTGATGTGTTTTTCAATCGTGGGCGAATACAGGCATTTTTTAATCGCACGATGGGCCATTAAATCCGGATAGCGCCTGATGGGCGATGTAAAATGCGCATAGGCATTATAAGCTAAACCAAAGTGACCTTGATTATCTGGCTCATATTTAGCTTGACTCATCGAGCGGAGCACCATGGTTTGTATTAAGTGAGCATCCTCTCGATTGACAATTTCGGCCATTAAGGCTTGATAATCTTTCGTTGTAGGTCTGTTAGCTCCGGCAAGAGACAACCCCAGTTCACCTAAATAAGCACGTAGTGTGTCGAGTTTTCGTAAGCTGGGGCCTTCATGCACGCGATATAATGCAGGGTGACTTTGCTTTTCTAGAAATCGGGCGCAAGCGACATTGGCGAGCAACATGCATTCTTCGATCAGCTTGTGTGCGTCATTTCGTACCACAGGAATGATGGCTTCGATTTTTTTGTTTGGGCCGAGCACCATCCGTGTTTCTTGTGTTTCGAAATCAATGGCTCCGCGAATGCTTCGGTGCGCTTTTAAAGAGGTATAGAGTGCATGTAGGTGGCTTATATTGGTCAGTACTTTTGCAGGTTCGAGCATATTAGCTTGATCAATTTGCCCGGTATTTAGATAGTCACCAACTTCATTATAGGTAAGCCTTGCATGAGAATGGATTACGGCTTCATAAAAATGATATCCGCTGAGTCGCCCCTTGTTGCTAATGGTCATTTCACAGATCATGGCTAATCGATTAACCTTTGGCATTAAAGAACATAAACCATTGGAAATTTTTTCGGGTAGCATAGGGATGACACGCTCAGGAAAATACACTGAGGTGCCTCGGTTATAGGCTTCTTTGTCTAACGCTGAAGCTATGTCAACATAATGGGCAACATCGGCAATGGCAACAAAAAGGCGCCAGCCGCCGGATTTTTTCGATTCACAAAAAACTGCGTCATCAAAGTCTCTGGCGTCTTCGCCGTCGATAGTAATAAATGGTAATTGTCGTAAATCGATACGTTTGTTGATGTCTGTTTTTTTAGGCTCGGTGGTTAACGGTGCTGTTTCATCAAGCACTGCCTGTGGCCATTCCCATGGGATATCAAAATTGCGTGTGGCAATTTCTATTTCAATACCGGGATCGGTACTTTTGCCAATAACTTGCTTGATGATGCCGCGTGGGGCTTCTCGAAGGCTGGGTTGTTTGGTGAGTTCAACTGAGACAATGTCATCGTGAGCAACCGTAAATTGATCAGCGTTATCGATGAAAACATTCAAATGAATTTTAGGATTTTCCGCTATCAATTTCGTTGACTTGGTATCTTGAACCAAGCGACCTGCAAGATGATGGGTGTTGCTTTTAATGACGCGGATGATGTCACCATCCCGTTTGCCTTGTCGGGTTTCTCGGGTCACTAATACCTTGACCAGATCGCCATGAAAGGCTTTTCGAGTTTCTCGTGTGCTAACAAAAATATCCTTTTTGCCATCATCGGCAATAATAAAACCAAAGCCTTCTTTATTGATGCTAAGGCGGCCAGTCACGAGCTGGTTTTCATCGAAAGCACTATATTCGCCTTGGCGATTTTGCGTGAGCTGAACGTCACGAATCATGGCACCTAAACGGTAGGTCAACGCTTGGCGTGATTCATCATCAAAAATTCCGAGTTTTTCGGCTAATTGATTGAACCTAATGGGCTTTCGCTGCTCTTTAATTAGATCAAGGATATGTTCTCGGCTGGCAATAGGGTTCGCGTAGTTTTTCGCTTCGCGAGATGCATAGGGGTCTTTCGTTTTGGATTTATCTACCATACATACCAAATTGTTTGGAATCCAGAGAGTGCAGCCATTAGGCCTATTCGAGTGATGACAGTTCGGGTGTGTGCCCGAAGCCACTTTCAAGGCCTTTAAAAATTTCTGGAAAGTTGAAAAATTCTTGTCTTAAATTTATCTGAGTCAGTTGAATGATTGCAGTTAGTTTGAACCAAAAGTGGTTGATACCAAACTTAACGGTAAATGGTAAATATAGCAAGAAATCAGACCGTAGGATACGGTTCAATCAAAAAACCTCTTATATCTGGAAAAGGCAGAAAAGGTTACGTCACATCCATGACCAAGATTAAAGAGAAATCGTTAATGGCAAGCGATGGCAACAATATCGAGCGAACAGGCAATAGATGCGATGTTTCAGCACCGCGTTATGCAGGTTTTTTTGTCAGGTTCTTGGCGCAAGTGTTGGATTTGATTATCTTTGCTGTATTGACAATCCCTTTTGCATTAATCCTTAAGCCTAAGGCATTGCCTGATTTTAAAACCTTGTTTATTGGTACAGGCAATGCTTGGGTAGATTTGGGTCTTCCGCTTGCTGTTATTCTTATCTGTTGGGCTTATCGTGCAGGAACGCCAGGTAAATGGCTATTTAAATTGCGCATTGTGGATGCGCGAACCCAACAGTCGTTGAAGCCTGATCAAGTGTTTATTCGAGTGATTGGCTACATATTGGCCTTCTTACCCTTAGGGTTAGGATATTTTTGGGTGTTGTTTGATCGAAGAAAGCAGGGATTGCATGATAAGCTAGCCCGAACGGTTGTGGTTTACAAGCCTGAGTAGTGCCTGTTTTTTTCTGTTACGAGAGGATAAAGCATGTTGATCGGTGTTCCTAAGGAAATAAAAAACCAAGAGTATCGTGTAGGTTTGACCCCTGCCGGTGTCAAAGAGCTTTGTCGAAATGGGCACAAGGTAGTGGTTGAGACAGGTGCAGGTGCAGGTATTGCATTAACCGATGAACTGTATCGGAAAGCCGGTGCGGAGATTGCCCAAACTGTAGAAGATGTGTTTGATACGGCAAAATTAATCGTTAAAGTCAAAGAGCCGCAACCGAATGAATGCCGGCAATTAAAAGAAGACCAATTACTTTTTACCTTTTTGCATTTAGCCCCTGATCCTGTGCAAACGGATTTATTAGTCAAGTCTAAATGTACAGCCATTGCTTATGAAACGGTGACAGATAACCAAGGAACCTTGCCGCTACTCGCGCCAATGAGTGAAGTCGCAGGAAGAATAGCAATACAAGCGGGTGCACACTGCTTAGAAAAAGCACAAGGCGGCAATGGCATGTTATTGGGCGGGGTTCCTGGCGTGCAAGCGGCTAATGTGATGGTGCTGGGCGGAGGCGTTGTCGGGCTTAATGCTGCGCGGATGGCAGCAGGACTTGGCGCACATGTGACGATCCTGGATCGAAGTGTTCCGCGCTTAAAAACGATTGATGAGCTTTTTGGCGATAAAATGCAAACCTTATATTCAACAACGGATGCGATTGAGCGGCTGCTTGAACATACGGATTTGGTGGTTGGTGCTGTGCTGATTCCGGGTGCTTCTGCGCCTAAGCTCATTAATCGAGACATGTTAAGCGTTATGCAGCAAGGTGCGGTCATGGTAGATGTGGCCATTGATCAAGGTGGGTGTTTTGATACATCAAAGCCGACAACGCACGATCAGCCAACTTACCAAGTTGATGGTGTGGTTCATTATTGTGTGGCCAATATGCCAGGGGCTGCTGCAAGAACCTCAACCTTCGCACTGACCAATGTCACTTTGCCTTATGTCATGCAATTAGCGAATAAAAATGTCTCAGCACTGCTTGACGATCAGCATTTTCTTCAGGGGTTAAATGTTCATAAAGGCCAGATTACGAATAAAGCGGTGGCTACCTCATTGGATTATGATTTTGTTGCACCAAAAGATGCGCTAACGCAGTTTCCTTTTAGTGTCTAGGGCTTCTGTACCGAAGCCTAAGCGTTTGATGAGAACGTGGCGCTGTTTATTGTGCTACTTTAACGATTGCACTAATTTTTGTTTGCCTTCATCGAGTAATAATTCTTCGGTGGGTGTTTTTAAGAGCTCAATGAGTTGTTGGTCTCTGTGATAAATATCATCATAAAAGTGCATGCCATCCTCTTCAGGTGCAGCAGTCCAATACATGACAAAGACATCAATAGGCTTTTTAAGATAGATATCCGTTGTTTTTCCTGTGGCTAAAATATCGTCTTGGCGGCTCAAGGTAAAACCTTGATCTTCACTGAGCAACATCAATGACAATTCAAGTGGATGCTCTATGCGAATACAGCCATGACTAAATGAGCGGTGCTCTTTATTAAATAAGTGTTTGCTTGGCGTGTCATGCATATAGATAGCATGTGAGTTAGGGAACATAAATTTCACTCGGCCTAGTGGGTTGCCTCCTTTGGGGCTTCTTACTAGCCAGTATTTAAAATTATTGGGGTCTTGCGCACCCCAATTGATATTGGCCGCATTCACCGTTTTGCCCTGTGCCGTTTTTAATTTATATCCGCGAGAACTTAAGTAACTAGGGTCGTTTTTTGCACGTTGCACAATCGCAGGGCGCATGCTTTTTGGTACTGTCCAGGTTGGGTTGTATTCAATATATTTGAGCTTAGAGGTGAAAACAGGCGTTTTATGTCCTTGTGTCCCGACAACCACTTTGGTAGACCATTGATCTCGCTTATTTTTAAAGTAGGTTAACTTATAGCCTGCGATGTTAACCAATAAATAATTATTGGTGAGATCATCGGCAACCCATCGTGCTCTTTCAAGGTTCGCACGAATTTGATCCGCTCGTTGCTGATAAGAGATATTTAAATTGGCTATGGTTCTTGCGCCAATTACCCCATCCGACTTTAAGCTGTGGCGCTCTTGATATTTTTTGACGGCACCAACAATGGTTGAGTTATAAAGCGTGGGATCAAAAAAGCTTGCTCGATCCAGTAGGCCAAGTTCATTAAGTTTTTTGGCAATTTGAGGCATGCTATTTGAGCGAGTGCCCGGTCGAATCATGCCATGATTAGGAATCTGAATATTGCTGTAAGACCGGGCAAGATTTTCGTAGCGTTCAAGGCTTGAGCGTAATTTTTTATACCAAATAAATTGCGGGCGCAGTGAGGCAATATCCGCTTGCAATGTTTGATTGCGAATACTGGCTTTGAGACGGTTAATGGCATTGCGTGCTTCGTAGTGATTTTCTTGATAATTCCAATATTTATGAAGGTATTGCGGGGAAACTTTACCATTGGCTAAATGAAAGGCATAGCTGTATATTCCGTCGGTTAACAAAATATCAATTTCAGCGCGTATCTTATTTTTGTCGTATCCTGATTTGTTGTACTTTGTGATTAATTCATGCAGCCTATAGTAGTGATAATCTATTGGGTATAGCCCATCCTTTTTACTATTTTTAAGAATGTCTAAGGCTTCAGGGATATATCTATCTGGCCAAATGAGTTGATTATTGTTGTTGGCATACGTTTTGATGATTAATCCCTTGTTATTTAATCGCTTGTCAGCAACGCGTCTTTTGTTATACGAGGCTAAATAGTTTGTATATTCCTGTATATCTATGGGCGAAGATAGCACCAGAGGGATAGTTAAACACAAGGTTATCAGTATTATTAACTGTCTCATGATGTTCCTTCGATGTTTTTGTCTACGGCCGATAATTAAACGACACAAGTTATTAAAAAACAATATTAAATATTTTAAGTTATCATCTTTTTTCTTGGATTCGCGTAAAGAATTCCATTATATTCTGTTTTAAATA
>JAPOUS010000069.1 GCA_026708525.1 Cellvibrionales bacterium | reverse complement strand
GCTTAATTTTTTTCGGTTAGGATTTAAACTGATCAAAAAGTGCTAGGTGGCCGTGATTAATAAAAGACTATTGGGGCTTGATTCCTTGTTTTGCGCCCCCATCTATGAGATGGTTCTTTTTCTAATCCAAGGAGATTTCTCATGGCAACCATTCACACAGCAACTGATGACTCATTCCAACAAGACGTTTTAGAAAGCGGCACGCCTGTATTGGTAGATTTTTGGGCAGAGTGGTGCGGGCCATGTAAAATGATCGCGCCAGTCCTTGAGCAGCTTTCTGAAGAATACGGCGACAACTTAAAAATTGTGAAAGTCAACGTTGATGAAAATTCAGCTACCCCCGGTAAATTTGATGTGCGTGGCATCCCTACACTGATCCTCTTTAAAGACGGCGAAGCCGCTGCACAAAAAGTGGGTGCGCTATCTAAAACTCAACTCAAAGAGTTTATTGATTCCAACGTATAGTCTTTGCGCCAGCTCTTATCGAATATTACCCAATAATAATCTTGGGTAATATTCAATAAAATTGCTTGATCTTCGTTTTCTTACTGCTATGATACAGGCAAGAATTAAAACTTCTCACAATTCTCTTAACTTCACATTTTCTTCATTCTTCTTTTAACACAAACGACACTCTATGAATCTCACGGATCTTAAAACCAAATCGATTAACGAGTTACTAGATATAGCCTCTGAAATGGGTCTGGACAATCTAGCTAGGTCTCGCAAACAGGATGTTATCTTTTCCATTCTTAAAAAACATGCGAAAAGCGGCGAAGATATCTATGGCGATGGCATCCTAGAAATCCTTCAAGATGGCTTTGGCTTTTTACGTTCCGCACAAGGTTCTTATTTGGCAGGCCCTGATGATATTTATGTCTCTCCCAGCCAGATCCGCCGCTTCAATTTACGTACGGGTGACACCATTTCAGGTAAAATTCGCCCACCCAAAGATCAAGAACGTTACTTTGCTCTTTTAAAAGTTGATCAAATTAACTTTGAACAGCCAGAAAATTCTCGCCATAAAGTCTTATTTGAGAATTTAACCCCACTATTTCCAGATCATCGCCTCTTACTTGAAGCAGGCAACGGCTCCAGCGAAGACTTAACTGGCCGAATCATTGATTTGGTTGCACCTATCGGTAAAGGTCAACGCGGTATTATTGTTGCTCCTCCTAAAGCCGGTAAAACCATTATGCTTCAACATATGGCGCAGAGCATTATCCGCAATAACCCTGAATGTTTCGTTATTGTCCTATTAATAGATGAACGCCCTGAAGAAGTCACCGAAATGCAACGCTCTGTACGAGCTGAAGTCGTTGCATCGACTTTTGATGAGCCTCCTGCACGTCATGTACAGGTTGCTGAAATGGTTATCGAGCGAGCCAAACGCCTGGTTGAGCACAAAAAAGATGTGGTTATCTTATTAGACTCCATGACCCGTTTAGCCCGTGCCTACAACACAGTACAACCAAGCTCCGGTAAGGTCTTAACCGGTGGTGTGGATGCCCACGCTCTTGAACGCCCCAAACGCTTCTTTGGTGCCGCACGTAACATCGAACAAGGCGGCAGCCTAACCATCTTAGCCACAGCCCTTGTCGAAACTGGCTCTAAAATGGATGAAGTTATCTACGAAGAATTTAAAGGCACAGGTAACATGGAGTTACACCTTGAGCGTAAAGTCGCTGAAAAACGTGTTTACCCTGCCATCAATGTGCGCCGCTCTGGCACACGCCGCGAAGATTTATTGACCACAGAAGATGAGTTACAACGTATTTGGATTTTGCGTAAATTACTCCATGAAATGGAAGATGCTGCGGCGATTGAATTTTTGATCGACAAACTACGCGACACCAAATCTAACGATGAATTCTTTAACTCAATGAAGCGTAAATAACTCAGTCATTCTTGCGATTAAGGCGGGGCTTCCCGCCTTTTTTGTGCCTAACAACTATTAACTTCCCCCTTAAGTGGTTACACTCCACCCCCTATGACGCTTTTTTCTTGGATGATAATCAATGGCCTTCAGCGATTTACGCGAATTTATTAAAGCCCTGGAGAAACAAGGGGAGCTTAAACGCATCAAAGCAGAAGTTGACCCCAAGCTCGAAATGACCGAGGTAGCTGACCGCGTTTTAAAACAAGGCGGCCCTGCACTCTTATTTGAAAACCCTAAAGGCTTCAACATGCCCGTTCTGTGCAACCTTTTTGGCACAGAAAAACGCGTTGCCATGGGCATGAACCAAACCTCCACCGAAGCTCTCAGAGAGGTGGGTGAACTATTGGCGTTTTTAAGGCAGCCTGAGCCACCTCAAGGCATTAAAGATGCGTGGAGCAAATTACCTATCTTTAAAAAAGTCTTAAGTATGGGGCCTAATATCGTTAAAAAAGCTCCCTGCCAAGAGGTTATTATCGAAGCCGATCAGGTCAACTTATACGACATACCAATTCAAACCTGTTGGCCAAAAGATGCCGGGCCGTTAGTAACCTGGCCACTCGTCATCACCAAAGGCCCACATAAAAAACGCCAAAACTTAGGCATCTACCGACAGCAAATGATCGGAAAAAACAAACTGATTATGCGCTGGCTTTCACACAGGGGCGGAGCGTTAGATTTTAAAGAATGGCAAGAGGCCAACCCCGGCCAACCATTTCCGGTTGCCGTTTCATTGGGTGCCGACCCTGGCACCACCTTAGGTGCTGTTACCCCAGTGCCAGACACTTTATCAGAATATGCTTTCGCAGGCCTTTTGCGAAATAAAAAAACGGATTTAACCACCGCATTACTGTCTGACCTACAAGTACCAGCAACGGCAGAAATCATCTTAGAAGGATTTATTTACCCGGATGAAATGGCCGATGAAGGGCCCTTTGGCGACCATACCGGCTACTATAATGAAGTCGAACGCTTCCCTGTGTTTACCGTTGAAAAAATTACCCACCGCAAAGATCCCATTTATCACAGCACCTATACAGGCAGACCCCCTGATGAGCCTGCCATTTTAGGGTTAGCGCTTAACGAAGTTTTCGTCCCCATATTAATTAAACAATTTCCAGAAATAGTTGATTTTTATCTGCCGCCAGAAGGCTGCTCGTATCGCTTGGCAATTATTAGTATTAAAAAACAGTACCCCGGCCATGCTAAACGCGTCATGCTGGGACTTTGGTCATTCTTACGGCAATTTATGTACACCAAATTTGTCATTGTGGTTGATGAGGATATCAATATCCGCCAGTGGGAAGATGTGATTTGGGCGATTACCACACGCATGGATCCCACCCGAGATACTACGCTGTTAGATAATACCCCGATTGATTATTTAGATTTTGCATCGCCTGTCTCTGGCCTTGGTTCAAAAATGGGGCTGGATGCTACCAATAAATGGCAGGGTGAAACGGATAGAGAATGGGGTGAACCGATTGACATGCTTCCGGACGTTAAAGCACGGGTGGATGCCATCTGGAAAACGCTTGGACTTGAAAAATAACATTGGCAAAGGCCTATTGGGCTAGACCAACAAATAGCCCAATAATCATTGCTCTTTTAGAGGAAAAGGTAGAGGAGAAGACAACGCCCGGCTTCATTATCCGCGATAAATCCATTGGGCATTTTTCTGAACAATTTTTCTGAACAGAAGGCTACATATAACTGGCCCGCCCTTCAGGATTCGAACCTGAGGCCTTCCCCTTAGGAGGGGGACGCTCTATCCAGCTGAGCTAAGGGCGGCAAAAAGGCTGTGTATTTTAACAACCCATCAAAAAAATACCAGAATGATTTAAGCGACCAATACACTCAACCAAGAGAGAATCATCCAGACGCTAGCGTCACATTTGTCTACGTCGCACGACGAAAGTTCACCTAAAAACGCACTATTTTTTGATAGCTCTTTCTTCATTTATCTAAGGCCGCACGCAAACGACTATCGATCACCTTAAAGAGTGTTTATCGTTCTGAGATTTGGTTATCATAGGCCTTTTATTGGCTGACACCCATTTTCACCCACTTAATTTACCCACTTAGGAAGTTACAATGAAGGTTCTTGTTACAGGTGCCGCAGGTTTTATTGGTTTTCACCTGAGCCAATACCTTCTAGAACGGGGAGATCAGGTCGTAGGCATCGACAACCTCAATGATTATTATGCGGTCTCTCTCAAAGAAGCTCGCTTGAATCTGCTAACACCGAATTCGAATTTCACCTTCGAAAAAATAGACGTTGCTGATAGATCAGCAATGGAATCACTATTTGAAGCCCACAAGCCTGATAAAGTAGTGCACCTAGCAGCCCAAGCCGGTGTTCGCTACTCTATCGAAAATCCACTGGCTTATATTGATGCCAACCTAGTGGGGTTTGGTCATATACTTGAAAACTGCCGCCACCATAATGTGCAACACCTGGTCTACGCTTCATCCAGCTCTGTTTATGGTGCTAATACCAAAGTGCCTTTTTCGGTACATGACAATGTTGATCACCCGGTGAGCCTCTATGCCGCCACTAAAAAAGCCAATGAACTCATGGCACACACCTACAGCCATCTGTACCAATTGCCAACCACAGGCTTACGCTTTTTTACTGTATACGGCCCTTGGGGACGACCCGATATGGCCTTATTTAAATTTACGAAGGCGATCCTCGAAGGCAAAACGCTCGACGTCTACAACTATGGTAAGCATCGTAGAGACTTCACCTACATTGATGATATCGTCGAGGGAGTTATTCGCACCCTTGATAATACTGCAACACCAAATCCCAGCTGGTCATCAGATGATCCAGACCCTGCCACCAGCACCGCGCCCTACCGACTTTATAATATTGGCAGCAATAAACCGGTGGATCTATTAGACTACATCAAGGCCATAGAAACGGCGCTTGGCACAAAAAGTGAATTAAATTTGTTACCACTCCAGCCAGGCGATGTCGTTGATACTTACGCTGACGTAGACGCGTTAGTGGAGGATGTTAACTACCACCCATCAACCCCAATTGATGAAGGCATCAACGCTTTTGTTGAATGGTATAAAGACTTTTATGAAAAGGATGTGTAAATGACAAGGACTCAACTACCCGCCTGGAAGGCATTAGCAAAGCACAAAGAGCAATTAGCCAACTTCCGATTAACAGAAGCTTTTACCAAAAATGATGATCGTGCATCTACCTTCTCATTCGAAGCGGCAGGGATATTTGCTGATTTTTCTAAAAATCTTATTACCCAAGAAACCATCGATTTACTGATCAATTTGGCGGCAGCTTGTAATGTTACGAAAGCCATGCAGCAATTTAGGCAGGGCGAGAAAATCAACGCTACCGAAAATAGAGCAGTACTTCACCCTCTGCTTCGTGCCTCTAAAGCACCAAGTAGTGAGTTGAACAGCGACGTAACCGACGTGCAGGCGGTTAAACAGCGCATGAGAGTACTTAGCGAAGATATTATCAATGGCAAACTTCGTTCTGCGACCAACCAAGCCTTTACTGATGTTGTGCATATTGGCATTGGCGGTTCTTACCTTGGCCCATCAATGATCTATGAAGCACTCAAGCCTAACCACACGGCTAACATTCGGTGCCATTTTGTCGCAAATATTTGCGCCAATGAAATCTTTGATACCTTAAACACCCTAAATCCAGAGACTACCCTCTTTATCATCGCATCTAAGACATTTACCACGCTTGAAACCTGTCAAAATGCACAAACAGCAAAAAATTGGCTAATCGAAAAACTCCCCAGCAACGCTATTCACAAACATTTTTTTGGCGTTACCACCGATTTACAGAAAGCTCTCGATTGGGGCATTCCCAAAGATCACATACTGACTTTTAGCGAATGGGTTGGCGGGCGATTCTCTACTTTTTCATCCATCGGTTTTGTCCTAAACATTGGCTTAGGGGCAGATACATTTGACGCACTTTTACAAGGTGCAGAAGCCATGGATACCCATTTTTTTACTGCACCATTTGAAAAAAACCTGCCGGTTTGGCTCGCCTTAATCGGCATTTGGTATGTTAATTTTTTCAATAAAAGCAACTTATGCATTGCACCTTATGATCACCGCTTAAGGCATTTACCCGCTTATCTTCAGCAACTAGAAATGGAGAGCAATGGCAAGGGTGTGGATAAAAATGGACACCCATTATCGTATAATACCTGCCCTGTCATTTTTGGTGAGCCGGGGACAAACTGCCAACATTCCTATTTTCAATTATTACACCAGTCACCTGCATTTATTCCTGTTGATTTTATTCTGTGTTTTGATCAGCCTTATAAAGACAAAACCCATCACCAGTGGCTGATTGCCAATGCACTAGCTCAATCTCAAGCCTTAATGGTAGGCCAGCACCCAGGCACCTCTGAACCATTTTATGAACACAAAACCATCCCAGGCAATCGTCCAAGTACCACCTTGGCACTGAACACATTAAATGCTGAATCCCTCGGCGCATTGATCGCCTTGTATGAGCACAAAGTTTTTATTCAGGGCGTTGTTTGGGACGTCTATTCATTCGATCAATGGGGCGTCGAGCTAGGAAAACAAATCAGCAAAAAAATTCACCCACAGCTTGCATCCACTGGCAACCTGAGCAATCAAGACAGCTCAACCCGCCAAATCATACAGCGGCTAAAGGAGGCTTAAACACTGAGCTAAATTGGGAACTTAAGCTAGCAACAAATATCTAACAGATTAAATAAGATTCAAAGACAGCCAATACCTATGACGGTTCAAAAAGCTTGCGCATGGGCTACCTTGATCAGCTTGAATATCAAAAAGAAATACTCTCACCCGACAATGATAAACAAAAAAAAGAGGAAGCATTATTACCATTCAACACCAACCGCTTTCTTTGCTTAATGAATAACTGGGGAAACAGCCACATCACAAAGTAAAAAAGAAATTAAAAAACTCAAGCGCCTACTCAACGACTAACAACCAATTAAATAGCAGAGTTTGTTGCTAACACTTTATCAGGCTTTCGCTCTTTGCCTTCTGAGTCAAACATTTTTTTAAACTGAATGCTTGGCTCTGCAATATTACCTTTGACTTGATAAATAAACGTAGACAACTTATTGACTTGATTTTTAAATAAATGACCCACTAAAAAAATTCCTGCCGCAGGCCATAACCCCGCAGCCCCACTTGCCACAAGCGTTGCAATCCATGGCAAGTTACTCGCCAGAGGTAAACTTACCGCCATTTCAAGATCCAATTGACCAGACTTCATATTGGCATTACCATCAATTCGAATATTGGATGAAGGTGACTTCACCACGACAGGCTGTTTAACGCGAACATAACCTTCATTAAAATTAACCGCGCCTTTCATACTATCGAAAGCAAACCCTTTTTTGGTTAAATCTGAAAAGTCCAACTTTAGCCTTTTAAGCAAATAGCTAATATTTAAAATACCAATGACCTTAATTGCTGCCGAAGAAGACGATTCTATATCTGTAAAACTGCCTTCCTGAAATTTTAAGCTTGCTTCTCCATGCAGCTTTGCCAAAGCAAAATCACCGGGATTGCCCTCCCAAGTTAAACTTGAAATGATGTCGAATTTTTTACTGGTCACTTCTTTTCCAAAACCAAACAAGGTCAACACATTAGAAAAATCTTTACCCGAAAGTCTTCCAGCCATACTCGTTAGGTTTTCTGTGATGCTATATCGAATAAACGCAGGTGAACCCTTACCAATAGCATCGATAACTATGTCGCCTTTCTTCGCTGTAATATCCGTCAACATCAAAGCATTAGCGTCTTCATCAACGGTACTTTTTAATTGCCAGAACCCTAAATCCTGGTGTGCCAGTAATAAGGTATTAATGACGATATCCATATCTGGAACGCCCTTGAAATTCATCGCATCAGGCGTATGCTGTGCTCCATTGACCTTACTATTCAGTATATTATCAAGATCCAATAATTTAAGATAAACACTTAAAGGCTGGGTATCACTATACCAATCCAGTCCGCCCTCAATATAGTCTTGAGTAAAATCTACATGCCAGAATGTATCAAACCGTTTCGCTTGAAGTGCAACATTTTTTAAACGAAATTGATCGATGAACAATTGATGAACATCAAGTTCACTCACACTAATTTCAAGATCATCAGCCGAAGTTTCACCTTGACTTGATGCCTCGGCATAGGCATCTATTGCATCCATCCATTCCGTAAAGTCCGCTTTGGCTAACTCACCATGGATAATAAATTTATTGGATTCGACCTGTTTAACCGGAGAATTAATGGCTAATCGTCCGCCACTAAGTTTTTCACCATTAAATGATAAGTTCGCCTGTAAACTATCGTCTAAACGAATTGCTAAGTGGTGGCCTTTTTCAGAAAAAGCGCAATCTACGTGTAGCGGTAATTTTTCATCTTTTAATTTAGTAAAAGGCTCTGGTAGTGCAATAGACACTCCCTTAAGATTGGAACTTAATGACATGTTAAATGAAGATTCATTAAAGGTTAAACGCCCCAAAACTGGTGCTTCACCGTCAAAAAACACTAGCTCAGGTAAAGACTTCCACCGCCTCACATCACTAACATCTAATTGCGTAGCAAAGGTTAATTGCGTCTTTGGAGAGCCTTGCATACTTTCATCGACCCAGGCTTTTGCTTCTACGAATTTATCAAACAAGGTAGCGGTGAGTTTTTGACTACTAAACCCCTTGCCTAGCTCAAATGCTAAATCACCCTTAATCTCGTTAATTACCAGATCTGCATCATGGATAATTAACTCTCCCGCATGAATATCAGTATTCAATTTAAGCGCTAGCGTTTTTTCAAAATCCGCCAATTGCGCAGTAAAATCAAAACGACCGTCAAACTTTCCCGCTGCCATTTGCAGTGACTCAAAACGCTGATCTAATGCGTTATTAAGCAATGGCAATGTTAAAAATTGTTGTAGGTCGGTAAGTTTACCCTTGGCATGTGAGGCAACTTGAAGGGTTAAACCTTGATTCGCATCAGCTAATGCGACTGTTCCACCGCTTAATTGGATGCCTAATGACTCAGCAGCAATAACATGGGCCGATACTTCAGTATCATCTAACCACATTTCACCTTGGATCTTCGAAATAGCGGGTAAATCCTTCAAGTACTGGATACTACCCTCATCAACAGCCAACCAAAGCTGCGCAACAATTTTTTCGTTTGGTTCATCTGGTATTTCACTGATCGGGCCGTGAAAAATAAACTTAGCATCCGGTATGGTTGCCGATTGAATACTGTCGTCCAGCCATTCATTGAGTGATGCAGGTAAACGCTTTTTAGGAATCAGTGCCTCTCTAAATTCCGATGACCCATTTTTTACATCAACATCAATGACTAACCGCCCAGGTTCTTGCGCTTTAAGCGCTTTATCCAAAGGCACTTGCAGGTGAAATTCACCAAAGGCATCCCCATAAACACTGTTAACCGCAATGCTCTCACCTGACAACGCAAGTGCCCCATCGTCAATAACCCAATGAATCTGCCCTTTAGCCTCTTCAAAATCTTGGCTTTTCGTAAATATATCTGGGAAATACATAGAAAAATTTTGGGTATCCAAATCAATGCTTCCCGCCAGGTTATGCATGCGCAGCTGCCCATTCACCGAACGTAATTGGGGTGCTCCCCGCCAGGCATTGACTGAAATATTTTCAAGAGTTGCACTCATTCGAACATCGTCAGTTGCCCGAGTTATATGCACTGAAGATAAATGCCCTGTTGGCGAAAGTTCCATTAAGGTTTGCACTGCTTGCTTTGGTAGCAATTGCCAATGTTGTATTTGTTGTAAATCGTCGAGATTGATCGATTCGATATAGGTATAAAACGTCTTATCGTTCTTTATGTATATCTTAGGTAAAATGAGCGGATCTTCGTTAATGGTAATTTCTGTTGCAGGCAACCAAACCTGAGTAACCCCAGCATGGTATTCAATGCGCGATGTAAGATTAAGCCCTTTAAGATCAAAAGGCTTAGGAGGGGCTTTAGGATCATGCTCAAGATTCAACCGAATATCTTTTGCTTTAAGATCGGTCATCAAGGTTAATGTTTCTTCTGCCCAATCAAACCAAACCAAGGCTTTAATATCGGCACTTTTCAGCTGGCTTTCTTGATCAAGCAAACATAAAAAATCAAAATCATCGTATTTTTTTAAATCGAGTAGTCCTTTAGCAATAAAATCGGGTTGAAACGGTTCGCCTTGCGCCTCAGCTTGCAGGATAATTTTTTGCTCATGATTCCGAAGTTTTACGGTGAGATTTCTCACTCCCCCTTCATTAATGCCCGTCAATTTCAGTGCGGGCATTGCAACAACAGGCTTATTATGAGGCTTTAAATGTAATTTTAAGTTATCAATTTTAAGGTTTTCGATTCCCCACAAAGACAAGATCAGCGAGCGGAGATCAGCAGGCTTTTTCTCCCCCATATTATCGGTGGATAATTGCCACTCACCCTCGTTATTTTGGATCAACGAAAATTCAAGATCCGATAACCCAACATGAGAAAATATCGCTTTTTCGTGCTTTAAACTTTTTAATATATCTAACTGAACCGTCAGTTCAGAAAAGGAGAGCTCACTATGCCAGGCAGGGTTTTTAACCTGCACTTGCGTTAACGTTAATGAAGGCCTAAAGGTTTCAAAGTGACCGGTAATTTTCTTGGCATCAACATGCGTGCCTTCATACTGTTCGTTAAGCCAACCCAGCAAAGCTTCACGATAATGATCCGCTCGTGGCAAGTAATAAGAAAACCCTATCGTTGCGACCGAACTTACCAATACCGTAATAAGGAAACCTGCAAGAATCACCTTAGAAAGTAAGTGGCTTAATGTAACAAAAAATGCTTTCACAAAGGTTTCACACAAATAAAGATAAACACGTCAAAATTAACCCACATTGAAGGTGCTACTGAGGAATAACATCAAAAATCTCTTGCGAGTAGGCAGGCTCTAACTGAAATTCGATTGACTTCCCAATAAAGGATTCCACTTCAGCAACATTTGCCGATTCTTCATCCAGCAAATAGTCAATGACAGGTTGTGATGCTAACACCAAATAAGCATCATGGTTATAGGCTCTCGATTCACGAAGAATGGCTCTAAATATTTCATAGCAGACCGTTTCGAGAGACTTAATCATCCCCCGGCCTTGGCAAGCCGTGCAGGTTTCACTCAACATTTGCTCTAAACTTTCACGCGTGCGTTTTCGAACAATCTGCACCAACCCTAACTCTGTCACACCTGATATCGCACTTTTTGTTAAATCTTTTTGCAAAGCGCGCTCAAGGGTTCTTAAGACCTGATTTTGGTGATTTATATCCTGCATATCGATAAAATCGACGATAATAATACCTCCTAAATTACGTACCCTAAGTTGCCTCGCCAGCGCCATAGCGGCTTCTAGGTTGGTTTTAAAGATCGTTTCTTCAAGGTTTCGACAGCCAACAAAAGCGCCAGTATTCACATCTATAGTGGTCATGGCTTCGGTTTGATCAAAAATCAAATAACCGCCGGATTTGAGATCAACACGACGACTAAGCCCACGCTGAATTTCATCTTCAACACTGTAAAGCTCAAAGATAGGGCGCTCACCGGGATACCATTCGAGCAGTTTTTCCGTTTCAGGGCTAAATTTACCTGAAAATTCAGTCATTTTTTGTAGGGTTTCTCGAGAGTCAACACGAATACGGTCATACTTTTCACACATCAAATCTCTTAAGATACGATGGTAAACCGGCAAATCCTCATAAATAAGGTGCGTATTATCTTGTGGCTTAGAGTCTTTTATCGCTAACCATAATTTGTTGAGAAACAGCATATCTTCTTCCATGTCATCCAGGGAGATACTTTCGGCTGCCGTTCTAACAATAAAATGGCCACTTAGGCTCTCAAAATGCTGTGCTTTTAATGACAATACCATGTCTTTGAGTCGCAGGCGTTCGCCATCTTCTTCGATGCGCTGCGAAATTCCAGCCTCATCCAAGGTTGGCATATAAACAAGATAACGCGAGGAAATGGATAATTTAGCAGTGATTTTAGCGCCTTTTGATCCAATAGGGTCTTTAACAATTTGTACATCAATGTACTGCCCTTCGCGCACCAAAGAGCGAATATCATGGGTATCTTCGCCTGCCCGGTGAAACTCTGTCGCATGCAAAAAAGCCGTACGGTCAAGGCCAATATCCACAAAGGCTGCCTGCATACCGGGCAAGACCCTGACTACTTTACCGCGATAAATATTACCAATTAGCCCACGGTGATTGCTTCGTTCTATAAATAGCTCCTGCAAAATCCCGTTTTCGACAATGGCTATCCTTGTCTCCATCGGGGTTGCATTCACCAGTATTTCATCACTCATGGATGGGGATTCTCAATAAAATTCGCTAATCAAGAGGAGCTTTTTAACATAATTTTGAGGATAAAATCATTAACAGATTCAAAGCATTGCCCTTTTTTACCGCAAAGCGCAAAAATATGAGGTAAATGCGGTAATAATCAGCAAATTTTTGAGTGTTATCCCTTATCTTCTCACCTTATTGGTCTTGATATTGCCGCTTATACTGTACAGGTGATGACCCAATAACTTGCTTAAATGCTGTTGAAAAATTATTCGCATCAAGATAACCCACCCGAAACGCAATTTCCTGAACAGAGAGCTCAGTTGTCACCAATAATCGTTGAGCTTGGTGCATACGTTTTTTTTTCAGCCAGCGCATAGGTGTTTCTTGATATTACGCCTTAAAAACATCAGCTAGCTTAGTTCTATTACAACCGACTTTACGCGATAACC
>JAPOUS010000195.1 GCA_026708525.1 Cellvibrionales bacterium | reverse complement strand
CTAGTAACAATCTGGTAAGGGTACGGCCTTTGAGGCCGAAGAGATGTTTAGATGGCTAGGTACGGATTTCATTAGGGCTCTGGGAGAAGTTGTTCTCCCTGCTGAGAAGCCGGATATATGTCTAGTACTGCCGTTTCTAATATTGTTGCAGCTTAAAGTGTGAAAAGGTTAATTAGAGTAAACGTTATCGGGAGCGAGAATTTCTCACTCTACAGGGATTTTTTTGCTTGATATTTTCGGAGCGTCCATATATGCCCTTAATAGTTGCGTATTAAATCCTAGTGTTAACGACATTTCACTCCCACGCAGGCACATGAGAGCGACCGGTAACTGCGAGAACCTATAAGAAGATTAATAGCTAATTCATACCAGCTTATTGAATAAGCTACCGTCAAACGTCGTTCTATTTACAGACATTTTGTTAACTACCGGTTTTATCTTGGTTTGTTTTCTGATATTTTTGCGTTTAGATCATGTATTAAAAGAGGCTGTTGTATTCCCATAACGACTCTTTCAAATAAACGTACTGATGGGGTCGTCGGATCACTCGTTGCTCATGATTTGTGCGTTTAATTTTTTAAAAGGATTATAATGAAGGTCATTCACTTAGCAATTGCTACTAACGAAATAGATAAAAGCATTATTGATTACACTGAAAGATTAGGCGTAGAGCCTAGTATTGTTATTCCAAATGAATATGCGTTATGGAGAACAAGGCAAATTAATTTATCTATTCGGCAAGACCCTAACTGCAACCCTGGAGAGTTAAGGCATCTAGGATTTGAAGATTCAACCGCCGATGAATTTACAACATCAACAGATGTCAATGGCATTTTATGGGAGTCATTTACAGCAGAGCAGCAAGCGGATGAGATCAACGAGTTTTGGCCTTTTGCTAACTACCAGCCTACAATGATTGCTTAATATTTAGTTCATGTCTCAACATATTGATCGTTGCGTAAGTAATCTCAACGATCAATAGTGCGTATCTTGTTGTAGGTTTATATATAAGCGTTAGATTATTTAATAAATGATGCTTTGCTGTGTATGGAGATAGTAAGTTAGAGGCGATTCAATTCTTCGAAATAACTTAACAATCTATTTTTTCAGGATACATCCAACGGCAACCTTCGCCTTACTGAAAACCTTGAAATTCAGCGCAGAACCTCAACATCAATCATTAGAGATACCTTTAAAACAAATCTATTGATAATCCGAAAAGCTTTACCTGGATTTTATAGATATTCAAAGGTTTCTAAGCAGTTCTACAGGCGAGGTTTTTACTACTTTTCTTGTACTTAAAAAACCTGTGATTGTAATCATAATGACAGATACCAAGGGAAGCGCTATCCATAGAGTAGGGTGAAGCTTCAGAGGAAGATCGAGCAGTTGACTTTGGATAAGTTGCAAGATGCCCTCACTGCCTATTGCTGCAATTATGCCGGATAGGCAACCTAAAATAATAAATTCTAAGAGCACACTATGTTGAATAAGCTGTTTGTTTGCTCCAATAGCTCGAATAATCGTATTTTCTTTTTTTCTTTCATCCATACTGGATTGCACGGTTGCGATTAAGACTAAAAGGCCTCCAATGATGACAAACATTAGTATAATCAGCAAAACACTTGAAACTTGTTTAACAATGGTTCTAATTTGTTGAATGACTGCATCCAAATCAACGATGACAAGTGTAGGGATAGTTTGAAGCAGTTGATTGATATTTTTTTTCTGATCGTCAGAAATATAAAAGCTGGTCATGTAAGTTTTATCAAAACTATCGAGGCTTTTTTTATCAAATAACATAAAAAAATTCGGGTGCATTCTATCCCAATCCACTTTTCTTAAGCTGGTAACTCGGGCATTGACCTCTTCAGCACCAATAGAAAATAACAAGGTATCGTTAAGTTTTATGCCAAGACGTTCAGCGAGCTTAGACTCAACGGAAACTTGGTGTTCATCCGGATTAAGTTCAATTTTAGATAGCCATTGCCCTTCAAGTAATTGATTGTCACCTGGAAGATGGTTAGCCCAGGATAGGTTCAGCTCACGATTAACACCGGCTCGCTGCCTGATTTCTTTGCTGATTTGCTGTTTGATGAGTGTATTGTTAATAGCGACTAGTCTTCCACGTACTATAGGGTAGATAGAGATTGGTTGCGTTTCTCCTGTCGTTGAATCAATGTTGGCGGATGAGCCATAGGATGATAACCATTTTGTCACTTCTGCCAGCTCATCTTCTTGGATATTTAGCAAAAAATGATTGGGTGTTTTTTCAGGTAATTGTTGTTGCCACTCAGAAAACAAGCTTTGTTGGGCGCCAATTAATACAGCAACCAGAATTAAGCTACTGGAAAATATACTCAATAACAGGGCATTAGCTGTTTTTTGTCGGCGCAAGTTAGAAAAAATTATCAGCCGAAGAGGAGAAAGGTTCGAACGTTGCGCCGTTATTTTTTGTAGTAAAACGCTAATGGGGAGTGTGAAGAGTATGAGAAGTAGGGCGATTGTGCTGAGAATAATCAAAATAACTCGCCAATCATGGTTGATGATCACAAGAAGGGGGATCAATAATAAGCTGGCAAATATCCACTGCCAAGCACTGATAGAGGTGATCGTATGTGATTGACTAAATATTTGCATCGCAGGCTGACGTTTAAGTGCCATTAATGGGGGGAGAGTGAAGCAAGTAAAGGTCACTATTGTCATCAACAAGCCTGATATCCAAGAAAATAGCCCTGGGTTTTCTGGCTCAAGGTGTAATTTCGCTGCAATGGTTGCGGTTAATGCTTTTTGAAGGCTGTAACCTAAGATTGATCCAATAATCACTCCGATCAATAAAATAACGACAAGTACGCCTAAATAAATAGACAGTAATTGATTGCTTCTAACGCCCAAGGTTTTCAATACGGCGACTTGGTGGAATTGCGACTTTGCAAATCGTGTTGCGGTCATGGCAATAGCCAGGCCCGCAAGGATTAAGACAATACTGGTGGACAGTCGCAAGAAGGTTTCTGCACGTTCTAATGCCTTGGCAACCCCTGGCTGTTCTTTATCTATCGGTTGCCAATAACTATGCTCACCCAGCTTTGGGGTAAGCCATGCACTAAACTGGGCTAGATCTTTTTGCCGACCTTTAAATAAATATCGGTAAGTTATGCGGCTCCCTTCTTGAATGATGTCCGTTTTATCTAGATCCGATGCGTGCATCATCACCTTCGGTGCAAAACTAAAAGCAACAGCACCTGCATCGGGTTCCGATACCAATATATTGCTCATTGTAAAAATGGCTTCCCCGAGTTCAGCTGGCTGGTTTGTAGTCGCTTTTGCTCTTTGCAGTAGGCGATTATCAACCCAAATTTTTCCAGGTCTGGGGCCTTGATTTAACTGTTTTATGGGAGCATTTTTGTTGGGCTTTATTTCAAGTTTTCCAAGAAGGGGATAAGTGTCATTGACTGCCTTGGTATTGACGAGATAGGGCTCATCGTCAATATAAAGCATTGAGCGGAATAGTAAAACCTTAGCGGTTTCAAGTTGATTCTGATGAGCTTGGTTTATCCATTGTTTATCTATTGGGCTGGAACTGATTAAGACTTTGTCGGCTGCCATAAACTGGCGGCTTTCACCTTCGAGCATCAAAGTCACTCGGTCAACAAATACTAAAAGCCCCATGGTGACGGTAACAGAAAGGATGACCGCAGCTAATAATAAGCTAATTTGACCTTGCTTGTTATTCGCTTTGAGTGTTTTCTGAATTAATTGCCAGTAAAAATTCGCATTAGTTTTCATGCAGTTGCCCCTCAGCAAGTATGAGGGTTTGGTCGCAGGCTTTTGCTAGGCGTGCTTCATGCGTGACTAAGATGAGAGTGGATTGCGTTTCTTCATGGAGAGTAAACAATAAATCAATGATTTGTTGGCCTGTTTTTTCATCGAGATTCCCTGTCGGCTCGTCAGCGAAGAGCAATGGCGGTTTGACGCAAAAAGCCCGAGCTAAGGCAACGCGTTGCTGCTCTCCTCCCGATAATTGACTCGACCTATGGTGAAGACGTTTAGCAAGCCCCATTTTGCATAAATAGTCTTTTGCTGTTGCTTGGGCATGTGTTTGACCGGATAACTCCAGTGGAAGGGCTACATTCTCAAGTGCTGTAAGGCCTGAAATTAAGTGGAAGGATTGAAAAACAAAGCCCACATACTGAGCACGAAAACTGGCTCGCTGATCTTCATTCATTGATGAAAGGCATTGATCCAGCACCATAATTTCTCCTGAAGAAGGCGTTTCAAGGCCTGCTAACAACGATAGAAGGGTTGTTTTGCCTGAGCCAGAACTGCCAGTAATAGCAACGGATCGTCCTTTATCAATGGAGAAGCTAAGATTGTTCAATATAACAAGTTTTTCATCGCCGCTTGAGACTTGATGATAGAGTTTTTTAACGCTAATCATTATTGTTAGAGCCTGTGTCGCAATATGATGTTTTTATAGCATATAATGTTGTTTATTCTGAGAAAAAAATATTAACACTTTGACATATTATATTTAATGATGAAGCCGTCCATATTCCTACTTTTGTCTATTTCTTTTGTTACTGTGGTATTTGCCAAGGGTGTTAGTCTTGATGAAAAAAAACCGCCCTTTACGACGAAAACGTTATTGATTTTTGGTGATAGTTTGAGTGCAGGGTATGGGCTTGATCGTGGAGAGGACTGGCCAAGCCTTATTAAACAAAAGCTCGATGCAGATAAAAAGTTTGACTATCGCGTGATTAATCAAAGTATTAGTGGCGAAATTACACAAGGAGGAGCATTAAGGCTTCCAAGAGCATTGGTTAAATATTCTCCAGATGTTGTTGTTATTGCATTAGGTGCCAACGATGGCTTACGAGGGCTATCGATAAAAAAGATGAAAGCTAACCTCATTAAAATGATTCGCCTAGCGAAGCAACATCAAACAAAGATATTGTTAGTAGGAATGAAAATTCCTCCTAATTACGGCAAACGGTATACACAGCATTTTGAAAACGCTTTTAGAGAAGTTTCTGAACAAGAAAAAGTAGCACTTTTACCCTTTCTTTTAGATGGGGTAGCACAAGATTCCCGCCTATTTCAAAAAGATCAGCTTCACCCGATTGATAAAGCACAGCCAATCATTATGAAGCTTGTATATAAGCATTTAGAACCATTGCTTTAGTGGCTTTAAGGTTTATCTTTATTTTTCGTAATTAACTATTTAGGTTGAGCACACTTTTTCTTGGGTATCTTGGTTTGTTTATATAGATGAACTCATTTCGATAAACTGTTCTAATTGCATTAGAAGCCTAACGATCTTAACTTAAGTAGAGAGAGGTAGAAGGTAACGATGCTAAAAGAAATTAAGAGTGGTGCCTTGATACGAACAGCAAATGCTTGCGTATTCTACATAATTATCGTTCTATTGCCCCATATAGGTTATTCAGCCGCTGATATCTCTTACGAAGATTGGGTGTATGCTGTTTATGAAAATAAACCTGAAACAACACTACGGGACATGGTCATACCTGGTACGCATGACTCGGGAACCTATAATCTAAATTCGCACTCAGATGTGTCACCAGATTCACCGGCGGTTTATGCTTTAGCTAAAGGTATCGTTGCTGACTGGGGCAAATCACAAAGCTTTGATTTTCATATGATGCTTAGAATGGGTGTGCGCCACTTTGATCTTAGAATACAAAAGCATCAAGGTCACTTTGTATTAGTGCATGGGTTGATAGGTATGAAGTTGGATGATGCCTTATCACAAGTGAAACATTTTGCTGACGCACACCCAATGGAGCCAATTATTCTTGAAGTGGCTAAAGTGCCTTCGTCCGACGATATAGGGCCTATGATTGACGTATTTGATCTTTATCTGCGCCATCGGCGTGTTAATAATACGATCCCGCTAGCTCAAATTACCTTGGGCGATATTTGGAAAAAAGACCAATATGGTCAGAATTTTAATATTATTGTTGTCTTTCGATTAGCAAGTGATCATGGGCATCGACGTGGCTACTTTAGTGGAGATCACCAATTTACAGGGACTTGGGCAGATACTGAAGATGAAGCTACGCTTAAAAGTCGACTGATCAATGGCTCATTGCATACTGGACGATTTGATCCGGGTCTAAAAGCAGCACCAAAAGATAAATTGTTTTACAGTACATTTACGTTTACGCCAAAGACATCAACGATCGTTAAAGATGTCGTTAATCTATTTAGTTCAGGCAGTTTGTTAAAATGGACGCAAGAAGAACTTAGACCATTGATGGGAGAGTGGGTTCTTGAGTGGGTAAAAGAAGGGTTGCGCCCAAATATCATGACAACGGATTTTTTTGAATATACTGCACTGATGCCGTTGGTGATTGCGCTTAATCAACGTGAAGAGCAAGTGCCTGAAGAGAAGCTTCATTATAAAGTTGTTACGAATTCAATGTCTATGTGGAGCAGTGATAGTACACATGCGCTTCATTACGTTGAGATGCTAAGGCCTGTGCCTGAGAAAGGTTATTCCATCTTGGGTGATGTGGCTCTGTCCTTAAAAGGGGAGAAGGTTATTAAAACTTTGTCGGTTAAGGATGATCAGCCTGGGGTTGCTAGGCCAGCAGGTTATAATTGGGTGTGGAATGATAGAGGCACTGGTGCATCACGAGATTTATCGGTATGGCGTCCGATTCCGCAAGCAGGTTATATTTGTTTAGGAGATATTGTGACCAATAACCATGGTATTGCACCGCCTAAGGATATCATGCAATGTGTGCACAAATCTTATCTCAAGCCCGCAAATGTTATTAAATGGCAGTGGGATGATGTGGATTCTGGTGGAGACTACAATCTTTCTTTGTGGCATGCTGAGGACGTTCAAGCGTTACCTTTAGAGGTATTTAAGGGTGGACGTCACCATGCGATGCCGGACAAGACGCTTTTTTGGATCATCGATGAAACCAAAGTTATTGAAGATGCATGATGACTTAACGGTTTGTTTTGAATGCTAAAAAACATCCGGTAAGGAAACAAGCGAATGCCAATAATGGGGTTATGACAAGATTAATAAAAAAGCCTTGGTAATTCGCTTGTTGTAGCAAGATAACATTAAATAGGCTATAAGCACTAAAAGTGGTGAAACCACCAAGAAATCCTGTGAGCAAAAAAGCAGAGAGAATACTGAGCCGCTTGCGACTACGAAAGTGATCGACGGCTTGTAGGGTCATATCTTTTTCATACAAAGCCTTAGCGGATGTGTGTTGAGCAAGTTTTTTGGGTAAACGGCTTTGCCCATCTTTTCTGAGTCTCAGTTCGAGCATCATAAAAAGGTAACCCATTAGCCCGGCACCGAGAACATTAATCAATAAAGTCGTCAAATGGCCTGAACCCACTGAGTGGCTTAACATAAATCGTGTAGTAGAACCCAGCCCGCCTCCCAGGGCGACCCAAAAAAAGAGTGTGATATTTTGCATGATTAAGAGGCCAGCTGCATGCCAAACCAGACGGCAATCAGGCATAAACTGATTGATCCCAATGTATTAGCTATTGCTTGAACATATTTTTGCTCGAGCCAAAGAAAAACAGTATCCATGGAAAATGTGCTGTAAGTCGTTAGCCCTCCACAAAAACCAATAGCGATTAAAGGCTGAATTAGCGTGACAAAAGAAAGGTCATTATTATGAGGGAAGGGTGCAAGATTGACGGCAGTGATAAAACCTATCAGCAGACTACCAATAAGGTTTGCCACAAAAATAGCCCCCCAGCCGGGAAGTGGGCTTGTTTTTAATAGCTCTCCAAGGGTAAAGCGTACACCAGCACCAGCTGCTCCACCTATGAATACCATCAATGCGTTAACGTATAAGCTCATGAGCAATATATTACTCTTTCCATAGGTTCTCGCCGTTACCGGTCTCGCTCCCATGCGCTTGCGTGGGAGTGCAAAGTCGTTAACGCTGCGATGACTTGCGCAACGATTAATAGTGATTGAGCTAAGGCGAGTGAGAGGGCCGATGATTAGACGACATTGATATGCAAGCCTAATGCTTCAACCTCTGATTTTTGGCTTTCGTTCGTAATAACACCAACACTGGCATTATCCTTAATCAGATAGGTCTTAGCAACTCGTTGTAGATCGCTTAAGCTAACCTTCAGTATGGCGTGACGGAATGCGCGCCTTTTTTCTGGGGTCATGCCAAACAGTGCATTATAGAAGGCGTGTTTAGCTTCACCTGAAGGTGAGGCAGGTTTATCTAACGAGCCTATTACACCTAAGATCGCTTCTTCTAATTGCTCTGGGCTATGGTTGTTGTTGATAACCCAGTCAATAGACGTAGAAAAGTCATCTAAGGTGCCTGCTATGCGCGGATCACGGTAAGAATAAAACTTAAAGCACGCTAAATTACTATCTTGAGAAGCGCCTGCGCCATAAGCGCCACCTTTTTCACGGATGGCAGTATGTAAAAAACCGTTACGCAAAAAACCACCAAGTACGGTCAAAGCGGGGCTGTCCGGGTGGGATAGTGGCACAGTTGGAAAGGCCATGGCACAGAAATTAATTTGTGAGTTTGCAATCCAGGCTTGTTTAATCGTTTCTCGTAGTTCCGGCAGTTGCAGTTGGGTTGGCTGAGTAGTTGTCGGTTCCCATTGGCTGACTAGCGCTTGGGTATCACAATCATTATCGGTTGAATCATTAATTAACAAAACTTGCATGGGTTGAAGGCGAATTTTTTTATGAATGCCTGCCAGTGTTTCGCATAACGAAGCAAGCTTGTGCTCATCCTGCAAATTTTGGTCTAGTTGTTTTAAGTAAATCAAGTAGGGGATGCCACTCAACTGGTGGTTAAGCCCGGCAAGCCCACTCATTTTACTTGCAGCTGTTGCTGCCGCTAGCATATGACCGTTACCCGTTACCGATTGTTCTTTACGCTGCTTGATTTGACTGACCAGTTCTTTTATGCGCTGGGATTCTGTAAAAACGATCTTTTCTAAGGTGTCTTTTAATAATGAAGACATGGCAGTGGCATGCCGGTTGAGGGCTTTGGATGATAAAACAAGATAGCCATTGATGTGTTGCTCGTTAGCAGTATCGGATTTGATAGAGGTAAATGCATGAATGCTGCCTACCTCAGCACTTTGCCGATTTTGTACTTCCAGGTAGGGGGTATCATTAAACCCTAGTTCAGTTAAGCACTGGCAATATAATGGAAGCAATTGTTTTTCTTCATCCGTTAAATCAGGCAGTGGCAAAACGATTTGCTGATACTCCAGGCCATTGGTGCCTTGTTGGTAGTGAGTCAGTTTAGGCTCCTCGTTAAGCGTTGATCCATCGAGCACTAATATATCGTCTTTGATGTCTGATAAGGTGACTTTTGGCAGGACACTGGCATCTTCGACTAATTGTTGCCTTGCTTGCAAGGCCTTTGCTTTTTCAATGATGGCGTTTTTTTCATCAATTGAAAGAGAATTTTTGATGTTTGCCAATTCGGCTTTCTCTGCTTGCGCGGCTTTTTCAGAGAGTTCGTTATTGGCGGTTGCTACAAGCTCAACTCTGTGAGGGTTATCCAGTAGGAGCTTTCTTACGAGATCCTTAATGAAGTTTGGGTCTTGGATGTCTTCACGGAGTTTATCAAGAACCGGGTCAAGATTGAGTAGCTCCATGGGATCACCTCGGTGAGTGACACAAGGCAACGCGGTAAGCATCATTTGTAAACCATATGGGTAGCCGTCGCCGCCGATTTCGCGCTGGGATAGTTCTAATTGGTGAACGATTGCCTCAAGACGCTCCAGCGGCAAGCCCTCATCCGCGACTTTTTCTAATACGCCCAAGACCTCACTAATAAATTGATCGGCGCTTTCTGTTTTACTGCCGGATAAACCGCAAACAAAGACTAGCTCATGGTAACTGTCTTCTAATCCACAAAGTGCTGAAGGTGCTTTGCCAAGGTGGGTAGATTCCAGATATTGCTGTAGGGGAGATGCGCTATTTTCAAGCAGGGCGTAGCTGAGTAACTGAGCTTGAAGTACATCCGTTAAGGAGGTGTTTTGTCCCAGTAGCCAGCCGATATTAAGGTTGGTTGCTTCTTTGGGGTCTTCTGGGCTATCAAACGCATAGGCTTCTTGCACGCGAAGTGGGGATAAATAGCGTTTTTCTTTACCTACGGCGATAACTTCTTCATTTATTTCAAATTGGCTTAGGGCTTTTTCTTCAAATTGTGCTTGGTGTTCGATGGCTGGAATATCGCCATAGGTCATGAACATCGCATTGCTTGGGTGGTAATGGTCTTTATAGAACGCCTTAAGCTCATCATAAGAAAGATCCGTTATAAACTGAGGATCACCGCCGCTGTTGTAATGATAAGTGGTGCTTGGAAAGAGATATTTACAGAGCATTTGCCATAAGGATGAGTTAATGGAACTCATGGCCCCTTTCATTTCATTAAATACCACACCTTTATAAACTAAGTCGGAGGTAGGATCGTCGGCTGTTTCGAATTCGATACGATGACCTTCCTGTAAAAAATCCAGTTCGTCTAAGTTGGCGAAAAAAACAGCATCTAAATAAACTGATAAGAGGTTATTAAAATCTTTCTTGTTTTGGCTGGCAAAAGGGTACGCTGTCCAGTCATTACTGGTAAAGGCATTCATGAAGGTATTGAGTGACCGTCGAATCATCATAAAAAATGGATCGCGGACGTTGTATTTATTACTGCCACAAAGTGCAGTGTGCTCAAGAATATGAGCGACCCCTTTGTGATCCATAGGGACAGTACGAAGGCCGACTAAAAAGACATTTTCGTTATTATCGGCAGCAAAATGAAAGTGAGATGCGCCAGTTTTTTTGTGCCGAAATTCCTGCACTTCGACGTTAAGTGTATCGATGCTTTGTGTACGGATGAGTTCAAAGGCAGGATGGCTGACAGCAGACATAAATAAATCCCATGTAAAATTTTCTAAATTTATGCCATCTCAGGCAATTTTGCTAGTCTTGATAGAGAGAATCAATGAACTTTATTAGTCAGGATTATTTTTGAAAGACCCAAAAAGTGCTAAGGAAAATGTATTGAAGGTTAGGTATTACCTCTTTATTGGTGGATTAATAAGTGGGTTACTCACCCTTTGGGCTTGCAGTAGTGAGTCGCAGCGGAATAAAAAGCAGCCAGTCGAGCAAAACAACTTGGTTGTTCTCGAAACCTTTGCCCCTTCTAGTTTTGATCAGCCCATGCTGCTTTTATTGGGCGATGCAGAAAGTATCACGGTGGTGTCTCACACCTTGGTTAATCAGCAGCTAAAGCACATGAAAACTGTACAAGGGCAAGAAAGCTTGCCTGAAGGCACGCTTGAAGCAGGTTATATTGGCGATATCATTAATGAAAAATTAAGCTATGCCGTTCTACAAGAAATGGGTCATTCCGGTGACGCTATTCTTGATGCATTCGACAGTGATGTGGAGCAAAAAACCTATCCAGAATCAGAGAAAGATCCATCAGAAGTAAATTTAGAAGGCTTATCGCCTCAAAGCCAAAAATATAAACCGTTTATGGCTGATGATGCCCATATCCATGTTGTTAAAACACGGGCCGATCCGGCGGTTGATGCGATAAGTGAACTTCCACGGGTCAATATTCAGAGCCTACCGATTTCAGATCAAAAAACTTGGCGCTATCGTTTTTGGCGGGGTATTCATCGCATCCTAGAGTTTTTTGAGAAGCGTTATGAAAGCGATAAAGCGTATTTTCTAAGAGCTTATCTAGCCGAAAAATTGAATGCTAACTATTTACAATATAATCAAATGCCAGAAATAACCCTTTCTCAGCGACTCTCTGATCAGCTGGCTAAAAAACACCCACAACATTCCGTATCGTTCGCGCAGCAATTTAAAGACAAAGGCAAAAACATGACTTTGGGCATGTTGCCACAACGTGGGCTACTTGAAGATGTTGCAAGCAATAATCAGGCAAGAGAAAACTTTTACCAACATATGTTAAGTCGCGGTGAATCAGATAGGACAAACGTTGTTTTGGCGGAAGTTGATCGATTCGTAAATGCTTTGAAAATGATGCCCCCTCATCGCATCAAGAAAATTATGACCGGGGACGACGGTGAACGCATCTGGGTTGATGTTTATGAGCAAATCCGATTGGACATCGATAATGACACTATTCTCCAAGATATGATTGATATCAAACGGCTCTGGGGAGATCGGAAGTTCAACTTGTCCATTGATGATAAATTACAAACATCGCGATTATCAAAAGAGCTGCAAATTCATATAAAAAATGATGATATTGATCAGTTGGGCAAACTACGGCAGATTTTCCGCTATTTCTCTGATGCGCAAATAGAAGAATTCACAACAGCTCAATCGGCTCGAATTAAAATGGATCTTACCGAAGAACAACAATTGATTATTGATGTGAATGGCGATATTGATGAATTACTGCGCAGTTATCATTCACTCAAAGAAATTGATGAGGAAGCTTTGAATAGTGCAGTTATACCAAGGAGAGTCCATGGGGTTAGCATGGATTTATCACATTTACGCGTTGCTTCAATCGTCGAAGCGTTTGAGTTAGATACTGCTGGGATTGTCTCAGTAAAAGCTGCTGAGATTGAACAATCAAAATCGGAATTTAGTGAGGGGCGCTACAGTATCGAACTATCTCAATCGGGGTTGAAGCAAAGTTTAGGGGTGAATGGTGTAACGTTAGTTGAATTTTCAAGCCGCGATCGAGAGATGTTAACTCCCCACATACTAAGTCGAGCGATTGATTATGTAAAAGGGAGTATGGATGCAGAAAAAGAAGTTTACATTCACTGTAAAAGCGGAAAAGGTCGAAGTGCCACCGTAGCGACAGGGGCACGATCTGACTTAGTTATAGAAGCCTTTAACCAAGTAGGAATCAAACTATCAAGCAAAGAGATTGAAGCCATTGTTGACGAACAAATTTCGCAGATTAAAGCTGTA
>JAPOUS010000016.1 GCA_026708525.1 Cellvibrionales bacterium | reverse complement strand
TCGCACCAAGCATGGAGATCAGTAAAATCTTCTAATGCACCAATCGGGCCTTCAATGGGTTTTTCATCAGGTTTTAATTGCACAAGGTACCCTGAAGTAAATCTTGCCGCTAATCCTAAATGCCTAAACAGTTGGATCAGAAGCCATGCGGTATCACGGCAAGAGCCCGTGCCTTTTTTCAAAGTTTCTTCAGGCGTTTGAACCCCCACTTCCATGCGGATGGTATACGCAATGGTTTGTTGTAAATGCTGGTTCACTTCGACTAAAAAATCGTTTGTGGTTTTTGTTTCTGTAGAAATGTTGGCTAAATAGTCTGCAAATAAAGGGGTTGGTTCTATTTTTTGTAAATAGGGAGAGAGCTCTTTTTTTAGTTGATCAGTATAACTAAAAGGAAAATGGCGGCAGTCTTTATCAAGAAAAAAATCAAAGGGGTTAATGACTACAAGGTCTGCCATTAATTCCACATTAATCGTTAGTTGGCGCGCTTTTTTTGGAAAAACTAATCGGGCTAAATAATTACCAAAAGGGTCTTGCTGCCAGTTTATAAAATGATCTTTAGGCTCAATATTAAGGCTGTAATGCAAAATAGGGGTTCGGCAGTGCGGGGCGGGGCGTAACCGAATGGTGTGAGGAAAAATCTCAATCTCTCGGTCAAAGGTATATTGTGTATGATGCGTTAAACTAACCTTTATCGTCACAACGAGCACCTCATCCGTTAGATTTTAATTGTTCGTGAGTGTGCTTTTTATTCTCGGATTTTCTATTGTTGTGTTTGTCGTTGTCATACTTGTCATTTTCATACTGGGGAAACCAGTTATCGCTTATTCCTTGATGGATTTTGGCTATTTGGAGCTGTAAGCGATGGAGGTATTCCCTAAAAGGCTCTTCAAGTTTGCGGTAGTTCATAGAGCGAAAAAGGTTTTTTTCGACCGACTCAATTAAATCAATCACAGGTTTCTTTTTGGGTAAATGATCACAAGAGGTATGAATCGCATGGATACAGTGCGAAATGCTGCTAGGCAAATAAGGATCTTCTAATAGATAGTGGACAACTTTTTCAGATACCACAGCATAGCGGGTCGCTTTACGATAGGCTTGGAGTGCGCCTAAGGTTTGTAAAATATTCCCCCACACCAGTTGATGCGAGTTAATGGTCGGGCCTTGCTCTTCGAGTTGAAAATGTGCTTTAGCGCCTGCATATAAAAGCCGAGTGGTCATATCTGCTCGCTCTATTTTCCTGCCAATCACCATAAAGTACCAAGCATCGCTCATCGGCATGGTAGACAGTAATAAGCCTTTTATTTGAAAGCAGCTATGAATAATGCCATCGAGAAATTCGATACGCTGATTGCGATTGATCCCTTGGTGTAAGTTCTTTTCAACAAACAAACTCATCTCGTTAATGAGTATCCAGATAAATTCTGGGAGTGTGTCACGGGTTGTTCGGATATTTTCCCGTACTTGCTTAAGTGAAGAAATAATAGAGGAGGGGTTTTGTTTATCACCTAAGAAGAATTTGATAATGCTGCGCTCATCCTCATTTTTATAGGATTTTTTAAACAGTGTTTCAGATTGATTAAGGGTAATTAATCCATACCAGCTAAAGGATGCACCTAAGGGTAAATCCAACATTAATTTATGATAAACATCGATTAGGCGAGCTGTATTTTCAATACGATCTAAGTATCTTGCAGTCCAATAAATGCGCTCGGCAACGCGAGATAACATGCCACCTCCCATTGGTTTGTGTGGGTTTATGGAGTGCTTAATCTTCTTTATCGACTATCCAGGTATCTTTACTGCCTCCTCCTTGCGATGAATTAACAACCAAGGATCCTTTTTTCATCGCGACGCGAGTTAACCCACCTGTGGTAACAAACAATTTTTTGCCTTGTAATACAAATGGCCTGAGGTCTAAGTGCCGTGGTTCAATCGCTCCTTTTTCGACTAGACAAGGCGCTGTTGATATGGCAAGTGTGGGTTGCGCAATAAAATTTCTTGGGTTGTTTTTTATTTGAGCTATGACGGTTTCGCGTTCTTTTTTGGTGGAGTTAGGCCCGATAAGGATGCCATAACCACCAGACTCATTGGCAGGTTTCACCACTAATTCTTCAATGTTATTAATTACGTGTTGCCTGTGCTTTTTATCAAGGCATAGCCAGGTTTCTACGTTGTTAATGATGGGGTCTTGATCCAGGTAGTATTTAATGATTTTTGGCATAAAAGCATAAATGACTTTATCATCAGCGACACCCGCACCCGGTGCATTAGCGATAGCGACGTTGCCTTTTTTCCAGGCACGCATCAGCCCAGGGCATCCCAGTACAGACTCCTTTAAAAAACATTCGGGATCAAGATACAGGTCATCAATTCGCCGATAAATGACATCGACACGCTCAAGTCCTGCTATGGTTTTCATGTAAACACAGTCGTCTTTTTCAACCGTTAAATCTGACCCTTCGACTAATTCGGCACCCATTTGTTGAGCAAGATACGCATGTTCGAAGTAAGCTGAGTTAAATATTCCGGGGGTTAATACGACAACAACAGGATTTGAACGTTTTCTCGGAGAGAGAGAGGAGAGCATATCAAACAATTCCGACGTGTAATTATTGATAGGCTCTATCTTCATGGTTTCAAAAAGCTCTGGAAAGATACGCTTGGTAATAGAGCGGTTTTCCAGCATATAAGAGACGCCAGAGGGTACTCGCAAATTGTCTTCTAGTACGTAAAACTCACCATCATTATCTCGAACTAAGTCTGTTCCACAAATATGCGCCCAGATATTGAGTGGCGGAGCAAGCCCGACACACTCTTTACGAAAGTTTTTAGACTTTTGAATTAATTCTTTAGGAATGATGCCATCTTTTATGACTTTTTGGTCGTGGTAGAGATCATCAATAAATAGATTGATCGCTTTTAGGCGTTGTTTTAAGCCTGATGAAACCTTATCCCATGTACTCCTCGATATAGTGCGAGGAATAATATCGAATGGCCAGGCGCGATCAATATTCTGCCCTTGTGAGTATACGGTAAAACTAATGCCCATTTGTTTTATCGTTGCTTCTGCCGATTGTTTTCGCGCTTTGATGTCCTCTTCAGTTAACGAATTAATGTAGTGGTATAGCTTTTTTGCGACAGGCCGTGGGGTTTTGGCTGTTTCCAATAACTCATCATAACTAATGCTTGTTTCATACCCTTGCCACAGCTTAATCATGTTGTTTCTCTAGGTTGGTCGTCATTATTTGACAACCAAAAGCGAAAAAAATTACATGCCGCCTAAGCATATTGTTCGAATGAGAATATTTAGATTGCTGAATTTAAAGCGAAAACTTATATGATGAGTGGCTTTTTTATGCTTAGGTAAAAGGTGAAGAACTAAAGCACTCATGCTAAGTGCATGAATTAAATCATCCAATTGGACAGGATTTCTGCATTTTTTAACCTGTTTTGTCAATGGAAATTGATTATTTTTCTCCTAAACTCGCGTTATTTCATTTTTGAAATAAACCAACTTTTTTTTTAAAAATTTTTATAGCAGACTCCCAATCTAAGCCTTTACTTATAACGCAAAAAAATAAGCTAAAAATAGGTAAAACAGCAAAATTGGGCTATGTTCATAAATATCAGTATGGCTTAAGCCTTGGTAGAACAGTAATTTGATCTATAATTTTAACAATAGCTTACTAATTATAATGTTTTAAGGGGACTGCTGTGAGAATGAATGAGACTCCCGTAAATCCACCGAGTAATGTTTTGCTATTAACAGAATTCCCGCGAGCTGCAAAAGAAGCAATGGATCTGTTTAGTTTTCAATGGCGCGGCCAGTTATCGAAAGCCCCCAAAGGCGATGGCCAGCCAGTATTAACTATCCCGGGGTTTGGTGGTGCGGATGGTTGTATGTCTATGCTTAGGCAATTTCTTAACCGCTTAGGTTACAAAGCCTACCCATGGAAGCTTGGCCGTAATTTACCGGATGGTCGGGTAACCCAAATGGATGAAATCCTCGCCTATTGCAAAATGCGCGAAGAGCAATTGGTTAAACGTATTATAGAAATTAAAGAAGAAACTGGCCAAAAAGTGTCTCTGATTGGTTGGAGTATGGGCGGTGTCTTTGCCAATACCCTAGCGCAAACACATCCGGATCTTGTTGCGCAAGTGATCACCCTGGGGGCTCCTGTCGGTAACCCTAAATTAACCAGCACCTGGAACTTATTAAAATACCTCAATATGTCAACTGTCGATGACGATCTACAAAATGTTGAAGCTTGGGAGTTTCGAAAAAATCAATTAGGTGAGAGAACAGTTCGCTCATCCGTTATTTATAGTGAGATGGATGGAGCAGTATCTAAGCATGCCGCCATGATTGAGGATGATGATTTCGTTGAAAATATTCATGTTCGATCCAGTCATGTTGGCTTTTCGCATAATCCATTGGTTTATTGGGTAGTAGCTGAACGGTTAGCGCAAGATAAAGAAAACTGGGAAGCATTCGATATTAGTATGCAGCCCCCTAAGATACAGCGCTGTTTTAATCATTAATCATTCACTTAAGGGCTGCCTTCGATTTGGGGAGTCCTATCCGAACATTTTTTCAACACCCTCCGCGTTGGTCGGCTGTCTTTTAGGTGCAGTTAATCTATATATTATTAACTTTTATACTATACCATCCGTTAATAGGTTGACTTCATTCGTCCATTTTCCAGGTATCGTTTCAAAAAAACGAAGAGAAAATGCTGATTTCTCCAGTTGCTGTTTGTTTTCGATGGTCAATGCAATTCGATGCACTGTCGATGGATAAAAAATCCAACTAGTATACTCATCGCCGTTTTCTAAGCGCTCTTCATCAACCGATAAAGTGATATTTGGGTTCCATAAGCGGGTGGGTTGTGAGCCAATTGAAAAGCTAAATTTATCGAGGGGAAAGGATAAGCCGAGGCCAACGACCTTAATAAAGGATTCTTTCAGTGTCCAATAATCAAAAAAACGGCTCTTTTTTTGGTTGGCAGGTAATTTTTGAAGTGCCGCGACTTCTGTCGGTGAAAAATAGCGATCTGCAATCTCAATGATATTTTCGTCATTTCGCTGCAAATTTTCGACATCAACGCCGATGTCTGCAAAGGGAGTGACTCCACAAATAATCAAATCTTGGGTATGGCTTAAATTAAAAAATATAGGACGATGGATATTGGATAGGTAGGGTTTCCCTTTTTCGCCTTTACCAAACTCAAGTGATGTAGCAGGCATGCCGGTATATTTGGCTAAAATCTCTCGGATAAAGACTCGGGTGATTAAGGCATCTTTTCTGTGTTTTTCGAACTTTAACCGAGCAACTTTTTCTGCTTCTTCTGCATTTAACAGGTGGTGATAACGGGATAATAGAGATGCATCCGTAATTAGGCTCGGTTTACAAAACCAAAGGTCGATCGTATGGACGGTAGTATTCACAAAGATTATCAAGCCAAAAAGACACTATAATAACGAAAAAAACACCAATGAGTTAACCTTGAGCCATGCTTTGCTGTATTTCTTGGGAATTTATGCAAAGTGCGAAACTTTCCTGCGATATTTCAAGGCTTTTGGGTATAATCGCGAACATTTATAGAATAATAAAGTAGGTCTTTCTTTGCCGTCGCTCGTATCTGCCAACGATTTGGGTTTTTCCCGTGAGGAAAAAGTGATTTTTCGTGGGGTCGATTTTACCATACATGCAGGCGAGATCCTCAAAATCACAGGCCCTAATGGCGCAGGCAAATCAACGCTGCTTAAGGTTTTGGCAGGTTTTTTGACAGGGTTTGATGGTGAGTTATCTTATCAAGGTGAGCCGTTGGAGCAGGGCGGTCATTTTTATGCGGATGTCTGTTATTTGGGACATCAGTTGGGTGTCAAATCAAATCTAACCGTGTATGAAAACATGGCATTTTTCCGTGATTTTTTCCCTTCTAACCCTGTTTTATCAATCGATGAAGTGCTGGATCAAATGCAGCTGTGGAGACTTCAAGACGACTTGGTGAGTACGCTTTCAGCAGGGCAAAGGCAGCGGCTTGCTTTATCCCGCTTGGTCTTAAGTCAAGCCAGTTTATGGTTGCTCGATGAGCCTTTTACAGCTGTTGATGTTGAGGGTATCGGTCTGATTGAGCGTTTGATAGCACAGCATGCAAGCCGTGGTGGAGCCGTGGTGATGACAAGCCACCACACTGTGAATCTTGAATGCAAGCACTTGGCCATGCCAGGTTTTTCTGACCAGGGAGAGGATCAATGACCCCTTGGTTAGCCTTTGTTAAAAAAGAATGCTTGCAAGTTATTCGAAAGCCATCCGCCAGTTTACTGCCGATATTTTTTAGTTTGATGGTCACATCGCTGTTTCCCATGGTATTAAACTTGAGTGAACAGCAGCTGCAACAAGTGGCACCTGCGGTGCTTATCATGATTCTCTTGCTTTCTGCACTGATGACAACCGAAGGTTTATTTCAAGCAGATTTTGACGATGGCACAACCGCGCTGTTATTTGCTAGTCCGCATTCAAATTACCTGCTTTATGGTACGAAAGTCCTCGTTAGCTGGTTTAGTAGTGGGTTCATGTTAAGTGTATTTGCGCCGGTTTTAGGGTTTATCCTCCATATGCCGCAACACTCGGTGTTGACGCTTTTTGTGGCTTTTGCCTTAGGTAGCCTCAATTTGATCTTTCTAGGTGCGGTTGGAGCTGCCTTAACTGTTACATTAAGAAACACAGGTATGTTATTGATTTTTATTATATTACCAATGAATGTTCCGGTTTTGGTATTATTGGCAGCTATTTTGAATGCATCTAACCAAGGGCTAGCTGTCGTTTCTAATTATTTGGCCTTGCTTGGGGCTTTAACCTTGATGACAACTTTTTTGACCCCCTGGGTGATTAGTGCAGCCCTTAAAATTAATTTGGAATCGCAGTAAAAAGAATAACGAGAAAGAATCATAAAAACATGTGGCAGTTTTTTCATAAATTGGGATCGCCTAAGTGGTTCTATAACATCAGCGGTAAATTGATGCCTTACCTTGCATTTGTTGCAATTACATTGCTGGTTGTCGGTGCGGTTTGGGGGCTGGCATTTGCTCCTATGGATTATAAACAAGGCAACAGCTTCCGTATTATCTATATTCATGTACCAACGGCATTTATCGCATTGGCCGGTTATTATTTAATGGCCATAGCGGGCGCTATTTCTCTGATTTGGCGCATGAAAATGGCCGGCATTATGCTAAAAGTCAGCGCGCCTATTGGTGCGGCGATGACCTTTCTTGCCTTATTTACTGGAGCTGTTTGGGGTAAGCCCACTTGGGGCACCTACTGGGTTTGGGATGCCCGAATTACCTCTATGTTGATACTTTTGTTTCTGTACCTTGGTATCTTTGCCTTGATGCAGGCATTTACCCGTGAAGAACTGGCAGAAAAATCCGCAGCAATCCTAGCATTGGTGGGTACTGTCAATATCCCCATTATCTACAAATCGGTGGATTGGTGGTACACCTTGCACCAACCAGCAACCTTAAAACTTACAGAAAAACCGAGTATGCATCCTGATATGCTCTGGCCGCTACTTATCATGATAGCTGGCGTTTATGCCTTCTATGCCTTGGCGGTTATTTTGCATGCAAGGGTTGAAATATTACGCCGTGAAAAGAAAACCGGCTGGGTTCAAGCATTAGTAAAACAATAATGAGGTTAGAATGAAATTTGATAGCATGAGTGCATTACTTTTCATGGATGGGCATGGCATTTATGTCTGGACAACCTTCCTTGTGACCTTTGTGATATTTGGCGGGTTGGTCGTCATTCCTTTATTGCAAAAGCGATCACTCCTAAAAAAGCTCAAACGTAGCCACTCTGCCAATCGGCCTCAAGTGCGAATGCAGGAGAGTGTGTAATGCATCCAGTACGTAAAAAGCGACTGATTTTTGTCTTAAGCTTTGTTTTTGTCGTCTCAGCGGCTACAGGCTTACTATTTTATGCATTAAAAGATGAGCTCAATCTTTTTTATACGCCCACGCAAATTGCCAATAAAGAAGCGCCGCCGGGTCAAAAAATTCGTGCAGGCGGCATGGTCGTTGAAGGCTCTTTTCGTCGGCTAGATGATAGCTTGCAAGTTATTTTTGAGGTGACGGATTATGAATCAACACTGACGGTTACTTATCAAGGCATTCTGCCCAATTTGTTTGCAGAAAAGGAAGGTGTGGTGGTTACCGGCAGGCTCAATGACGAAGGCCTTTTTGTGGCTGATGAAGTCATGGCCAAGCATGATGAGAATTACATGCCACCTGAATTACAGGACACCCTTAAATCGTCTGATTCCTCAGTAACTTATAAAAACAAGTGATGGCATCATGTTAGCAGAAATTGGCCACTTTTTTTTGATTCTAAGCCTTCTGAGTGCAGGGCTTTTAGCCGTTGTTCCCTTGCTTGGCGTGCATTTTAATCACGCCCGATTAATGGCATCGGCTAAACCGTTAGCGTTTTGGATGGCACTCTGCGTTGCTTTGTCTTATGTGGCTTTAACCCTTTGTTTTGTGAATGATGAGTTTAGTGTGGTGATTGTTCAACAATCTTCACAAATTGCGCTGCCGCTTATCTATAAAATTTCTGCTGTTTGGGGTGGCCATGAAGGTTCTTTACTGCTTTGGATTTTGATCTTATCCATTTGGACAGCCGCTGTTGCTTTTTTTAGTAAACAATTACCTGAAGATATGGTCGCACGTGTACTTGCTGTTCTTGGTATGATTACAATCGGTTTTTTACTGTTTTCGTTATTAACCTCCAACCCTTTCCTTCGAACCTTGCCCTTTATACCGGGCAATGGCAACGACTTAAACCCTTTACTGCAAGACTTTGGAATGGCGATTCACCCACCGATGTTGTACGTGGGCTATGTGGGATTTTCTGTGGCTTTTGCTTTTGCCATCGCCGCCTTATTGTCAGGTGATATTGATCCCGCTTGGGTGCGCTGGACAAGACCTTGGACAACAGCCGCTTGGGGGTTTTTGACCTTGGGAATTGCGCTGGGCAGCTGGTGGGCGTATTACGAGCTTGGCTGGGGCGGCTGGTGGTTTTGGGATCCGGTTGAAAATGCATCCTTTATGCCTTGGTTAGTAGGCACTGCTTTAATGCATTCATTAGCGGTGACAGAAAAGCGTGATTTATTTAAAAGCTGGACTTTGTTGTTGGCGATTTTTACTTTTTCACTCTGCCTATTAGGCACGTTTTTAGTTCGCTCAGGGGTCTTAACCTCTGTTCATGCCTTTGCTGCTGATCCTGATCGAGGATTATTTATATTAGGGTTTTTAGCGGTTGTTATTGGCGGCTCGTTGACTTTGTTTGCGTTACGAGCCCCTGTCACTTACCGCAGCTCGGGGTTTCAATGGGCATCGCGTGAATTGTTCTTATTATTAAATAATTTGTTGCTGGTGGTCGCATCACTTGTCGTTTTGGTCGGTACCTTGTTTCCTCTCGTTGCAGATTTTTTTGAATTGGGCAAATACTCTGTTGGGCCGCCGTATTTTAATCAGTTGTTTGTGCCTATCATGCTAATTTTGTTGGCTTTATTAGGCATAGGGCCAGTACTCAGCTGGAAAAAAACACAACGTGCAACGTGGAAGCCTCTACTGTTTATTGTTCTGCCAATTGCTACATTATTCTGTGTATTATTGACCTTGCTGTTTAGCCATGAAGTGTCTTTATCATTGATTATTGCCAGCAGTATGGTCGGCTGGCTGCTTTCAAGCATGCTTTTTGATCTATGGGGGAAATTAAAAAAAACGCAATCAATGAAGCAAGTGAAGAGAAAAATAGGGCAGTTATCTCTCTCTTACTGGGCAATGCAGTTAGCGCATTTAGGCTTGCTATTTACCGCCTTAGGCGTTTGTATTGTCAGCTTTCATGATGATAAACGGGATGTTAAATTAGTACCGAATCAACCCATTACTATTCAAGATTATCAGTTCACGCTGCATTCTGTTGATACGATTCAGGGCCCTAATTACCAAAGTGATCAAGGTATCATTGAAGTGGAGCACAAGGGGAATGTGCTAGGTCACCTTTATCCAGAGAAGCGGTATTATGATTCTCAACCCAATAATCCAATGACAGAAGCTGCCATTGATGCGACATTGCTGCGAGATATTTTTGTTGCCTTAGGTGATCCTTTAGAGAAGGGGGCATGGTCTGCACGTGTGCAGGTAAAACCTTTCTTGCGATTTATTTGGCTGGGTGCATTAATGATGTTTGCTGCCGCAGCTCTTGCTGTGTTTGATCGACGTTACCGAAAAGTCTAGAGGTACTTTATGCAAAACCCTGATAAGATCGAGAGCCCGTCATCGCCTAAGCGATCTTGGATGCTGTATTTACCTTTAATCGCTTTTTTTATGCTTTGCGGGGTGTTCGCATCTGTTTTACTTTCTAAAGATTATTCGCCCGAAAATTTGCCATCCGCTCTTCTTGGCAAGTCATTACCTGAGTTCCATTTAACCGATTTGTTGACTGAAAAACCAATATCAAAAAAAGATCTATTGGGGCAACCACTCTTAATCAATGTGTGGGCTACCTGGTGTCCATCTTGCAAAGTAGAGCATGATTTCCTTAATCAGCTGGCCGTCGAGGGAGTGAAGATAGTGGGCGTTAATTATAAAGATGACCCTAGTGATGCTATTCAATGGTTAAACGATTTAGGCAACCCATACCAACGAGTGATTAAGGATCAAGAAGGTGTGTTGGGGTTTGATCTTGGCGTTGTCGGTGCGCCTGAAACCTACTTTGTAAATGCCAAAGGCACCATCTGTTATAAACATATCGGTATTTTATCCAAGCAAAACTGGGAAGGGCAATTACAAGCTATCTATCAAGGGTTAAGCAGTGAGGCTTGTGTAAAATAATGCGATTATTGTTGATGTATGTATTACTGGTTTCGGGATTATCAGAAGCGGTGATAGAAACCTACACCTTTAAAACACCAGAAAAACAAGCGCAATATAACCGTTTGATTGATGAGTTACGTTGCCCTAAGTGCCAAAATCAAAACCTTTCAGGCTCCAACGCACCAATTGCACAAGACCTGCGTTTTCAGATCTATCGTCTGCTTGAAGAAGAGCAATCTGAACAGGAAATTATTGATTTTCTGGTTGCACGCTATGGTGAGTTTGTGCGTTATGATCCGCCTGTGAATGCAAAAACCCTTGCTTTGTGGCTTATCCCTTTATTTCTTTTGTTGCTGGGTGGTTTTGTCATTTACCGAATTAAAACGGCTGGAACATTCAAAGACCAGTCGCTGTTAAGCGATGATGAAAAACAGCGATTGGATGAGATGCTATCCTGAGCTAAATAGGTCTTGAATGGTTAGGTTACTTATCAATCATGGGGTCGACCATCAAACCTGTCATGTTACGAATGATAAAGTGCTTTTCAAACGTTGGCTTTGAAATAATTTTTGCCTTAGGAAAACGCTTTAAAAAAGACCAAATGGTTAATTGAGTAATTTTTTTTGCCATAGCCGCACCCAAGCAGTAATGCGGGCCAATACCAAAAGTGTAGACTTCTTTTAGGTTATCTCGATGTATATCAAACACATCTGGGTTTGAAAACATTCGAGGATCACGGAAGGTGCCACAGTTAAGTGGTCTGACCATTTCACCTTTTTTAATGGTCTGCCCGTAAATTTCGATATCTTCCAATGCAAATCGCACACTGCCAGAATGGCCTAAATTATCCCACCTAAACGCTTCAACAATGGCATTGTCTAGCAGTTTTTTTGTGTCGTCCGCTAAAACCTCAGGGATGACATGCGGATTTTTCAAAAGACTACTAATGGCCCAATTTACATGATGAAGGGTCGTATCAGCACCTGCTGCAAGCGCGGAGGCCACTAAAGAGAGCGCTTCTGCTTCTGTAATTTTTTGGCCTTCATCACTTTTTATCACCTTAATCATTAAACTGGTTAAGAAGTCTTTGGTATGTTCAGCTACATAGTCATCGAGTGTTTGATCTGTATCGCTGAGTGATTCATGCTCATCAATAAGACGTTGAGCGATAATTTTTTTCTCATCGATCAAGCCGTTGATCATTTCTAGCCCGGCCATAGCCAGATCAACATCAAATGTCAGTGTTGGATCATAGTTGCTTAAAATGGATAGTGATAAGCCTTCGAATTCTTTTTGAAAATCTTCAGGTACCCCTATGTACCGAGCAAGGGCTAAAAGTGGTATGGTTGATGAGACCTCAAACAGATTAAAAGGCCCTTGAATGGCATCCAGCTTTTCATCAACAATGCCTTGGATATCTGGCGTTAAATTTTCGACTTGTCTAGGGTTAAATGCAGGAGACGCAAGCCTTCTAATGCGTGAATGATTCTCAGGTGGCATGCTCATTAATAGGTTGGCATTTAGCTGGGCCAGGGGGGTCATATTTTCATAATCTGTTTTGGGAGCAAACTTCCATTCTGAAAATCGAATGGATAATCGTGGATCATGCATTAAAGACTTTACGGTTTCAAAATCACCGCCGACAACCCAAGCGGCCTGCCTTGGATTAAAAAATATTTTTTTATCATTAAGAATTTTGTTATAGATCGGGTAGGGATTTGCGCAGAATGAATCATAATTATCTGGATTGTATTCTGAAAAGGTAGGAGAGGTTAGTGCTTTATAGAGGCTATAGCTACCTATTTGAATTTTTTTTCCTAACGACATTTCCATGACCTTATCTCCCTTAAAGCGTTTGGCTATTTTTTACACTTTTTATAGCGAATATGTCAATATGTTAGTGTGATAATAACTGAAAAAAAGATTAATTATTGTTCATCACTGCTGTCCCATAGTTCATAGCAAGCTTCCCTGTCTTGCCTCATAGCTCTCGGGGTTTTTGTCAGGCGGATCAAACAACTCAATTAAAGATCGTTTTTCAAACCAGTTAAGGCTAAGTATCCTAAGAATCTCCATGGGTGATCTCTTCACACCATTCAAAAATTTAAAGTAAGCAATCAGCAAATAAACACACATAGCAATCCATATCTGCGTCATAACAGCATTTTGACTTGTACCAATGAAGGTTTTAATTTTGAGGTTTTGTTTTATCCACTTAAAAAATAGTTCGATTTGCCACCGATCTTTATAGATGTCAGCAATAGTCTGCGCAGCGAGTCGAGTATTGTTTGTAAGGAAGTA
>JAPOUS010000197.1 GCA_026708525.1 Cellvibrionales bacterium | reverse complement strand
CGTCACGCCAAGAACCTTTATAGCCTCTATTAGCGCTATTATTGCTGTGGGTGCTACGCCGATTTTTGCGGATATTGATCCCAAGAATCAAAACATTTCACTGGAAACCATTTTACCTGTTGTCACAACAAAAACCCGTGGAATCATCTGTGTGCACTTAGCAGGATGGCCCTGCGACATGGCCCCTATCATGGACTTCGCCAATCAGCATGCCATCGTGATTATTGAAGATTGTGCACAAGCTCATGGTGCAAAATATAAAGGTAAATCTGTTGGTGCTTTAGGCCATGTCGCCGCTTGGTCATTTTGTCAGGATAAGATCATGTCTACCGGAGGTGAAGGTGGCATGCTAACGACGAATGAAAAAGCCATTTGGCAAGCTGCCTGGTCTTATAAAGACCACGGTAAATCGCAAGAAAAAGTTAACCAGCTGGCTGCCGAGCCAAACAAAGATTATCGTTTCAAATGGCTGCATGAAAGCTTTGGCAGTAATTTCCGCATGACAGAAATGCAGGCTGCTATCGGTAATTATCAATTATCACAACTGCCTGAATGGACAAAAACTCGTGCACTGAATGCTCAAGCCATTCTTACCACCTGCCAGGATTTTGGCTTATTTGCCCCCATCCCAACAGCGGATATTCAGCATGCATGGTATAAATGCTATGCCTTTGTTGATCATTCCCAATTTAATCAAGGCTGGCATAGAGACCGCTTAGTTAATGAGCTCAACGCACTAGGATTACCCTGCTTTACCGGCATCTGCCCTGAAGTATACCGTGAAAAAGCCATCATCAATAAACAGCTTGCCCCGAAAACACCACTGAAAAATGCTCAATCTTTAGGGGAAAGCAGTTTGATGTTTCTTGTTCACCCCACACTGGATGAAGCCTATCGACATTTTGCCAAAGCCACACTTAAGCAAGTCTTATCCTGCGCTATTGACATTCAAGTTGCAGCCAATAGCTAAGGATTACACCAAAAGACCATGCGCCATACTCTACTGAATATGACCAGCACGCAGAAAAGATGCCTGATGATCAGTTATGATGCCATCGCCTTTTCTCTGCTGGCTTTAGTGACTACCGGGATTTTCTCTGCCACACAAACTCCCGCCCCTGCAATAAATTTAAGTCTACTCATCTTGGCCGCGTTGTTGTTTGCACTGGTCAATGTCGGGCTGTTTGCCCTCTTCCATGCCTACCGAGACTCGGTTCGCTTATTAACCCAGCAAAGCTACCAACAGCTCACATTGATTTTATCAAGTAGCAGTTTGATTTTCGCGCTCTTTATCCATCATGTATTTTTTGCTATATCCATTCATGTTTATGCAACCTTACTGATTGCTTGCTTACTGACCACCTTATCTGCACGATTTTTTGCTGTTTGGTTACTCACAAAAGGTGCCAAACCCTGGATTAGCGATGCAAGAGATAAACGAGGCGCGCCACAACCCTCGCTCACGATTGCTGTGGTTTTTGATAATAGTTCTTCGCTCAAAGAAATCCATACACTTAGAAAAAACTCAGCTTTTAATCTACGCCTGTGTATTGATCTTGATCAACAAAATCACCGCGCGATCGCAGGCATCCCAATCATTCATAAAAACCAACTCAATACGGATACACTCTCTGATATCGATTTTGCATTTATCCTGCCACTTAACGATACGAATAAAACACTCAATATAGAGAAGGAATTAAAATCGATCGGGTGCAATACAGCAATCTACCATCAATCTATGCGCTCGATTATCACACAACATCAACCCATTGAAACCGATCAACTCATTGGGCGCGAGACCATCCCACCCAATCCAGATTTGTTGGCCAAGCTGATCTATCAAAAGTCGGTGTTAGTCACAGGTGCAGGGGGTTCCATCGGCTCTGAGATTTCTATTCAAGTGCTGAAGCAACGGCCTGCTCGACTTGTCATATTGGATCATTCAGAATTTAATTTGTATCAAATCGAACAGCAACTGCATGCATTAACGAAAACCTCTGCGCTTTCTGTCGACATTATTCCTATTTTAGGCAGCGTGACACACTTGCAAACCCTCAGGAATTTACTGTCTACTTACCAAATTCAGACCATTTATCATGCGGCTGCTTATAAACATGTCCCTATTGTCGAGCAGAACCTCATTGAAGGGGTGAATAACAATGTGATTGGCACGCTCAATACGGCCCTTGCTGCTTGCGATCAAGGCGTTCACGATTTTGTGCTTGTCTCAACCGATAAAGCCGTCCGCCCGACCAACATTATGGGCGCATCAAAGCGTATGTGTGAGCTGATATGCCAAGCACTAGCGATGCCATCTTCCGACAGCCTGCATGGAAAAACCAAGTTTAGCATTGTTCGCTTTGGCAATGTCTTAGGCTCAAGTGGCTCTGTGATACCTAAATTTCTTAAACAAATTGAAAATCATGGCCCTGTCACCGTGACTCACCCTGATGTTGTGCGTTATTTTATGTCTATTCCTGAAGCGGCTGCTTTAGTTATCCAGGCAGGTGCCATGGGAGGCAGCGGAGAAGTCTTTGTGTTAGATATGGGAGAACCCATTAATATCGCTTCACTGGCAAAACGACTCATCGAATACAAAGGCCATCATGTTAAACAACATGAGGGCGATAAAACAGGCATTGACATTATTTACACAGGATTACGACCTGGTGAAAAACTCTACGAAGAATTATTAATCGGTGGTGATGTTGCCCCTTCAGACCATTCAAAAATTTTCAAATCGAATGAGGCCATGCTACCTTGGGCAATACTGCAACGTGAATTAACCGAACTCCAAAAAGCATTAAACACCTGTGACTCTGATAAAATTATCTCCATACTCATGCAAAATGTGACTGGATTTACACCATCATCCAGTTATAAGATTCAAAACATAAAAGTAAAGAACTCTGCCACTCACCCACTGAACGATGTCACCTCGCCGTTTTTACACCAAGTTGCCGATTAGTCAGTCATCGCTATGGCGATGGCCCTTATTATTTATGACAGGTTGTCATCTTTTTCTACACCCGAGTGCATCCTTTGCATACGGTGAGTTTAGATACTCACAGCCTTATCAAGAAGATGGGCTAACCTATAGCTTATTAACTCGCGGGCGATATCAAGAGGCACTTAATCCGGCGTTTAACGATCAATTGACTGTCTCTTTTTCTCCCGCTGTTGATTTTTCTTACTTCTATGACCAGTGGATTATTTCTATCTCCGGTGATACAACCTTATGGGTGAAGCAAGAAACTGCCAGAGAGAGACTTAACAACGAATACCGAGTAGCTTTCGACACCCTGTATTTTTACCAAGAAGCCATGGGGTTTGCCTCTATTGATGGGTTCACCGCTAAACGCAATAGCCAGGAAACGATTACACGTCAAAACTTAACCAGCCTAATCAATGCCCCTTCAGAAGAAAACGGATTAGCAACCCAATTTCGTGTAGGCGATGATAGTGCCTTAGTGCAATATCTAACAGACATACAATACCTTACTCGGGACATTCAACGCCAATCACAGCCGGATTCCAATGTTAATCATCTACTTGCATTAACAGGCTTTTCTATTCAATCCTTTACAGCAACACGCTGGTTAATTGAATTCTCCTACCTTAATGAAGAAAGTTTGCAAGCGGGCAAAGCCCAAGCTGAACTTAACCGGTTACGCCTAGCCACAGGCATTGCATTTGATGCAACCTCAGCTATCCAAGGGGCTGCCTTAGTAGGCATGGATTACCCTAAAAGCAAGCTGTCAACGACGCAACTGGATGAATCCTATATTAGCCTTGAAGCACAGTTACAATGGACACCTACGAATTTTTTTACCGCAGAATTAGCCCTTGATAGACGAGTGAGCATTGATCCAGAAATTCAGCTGCCTATTGAAAAAACCGCTTACTATGTTGCAAGCTTATTTACTCTCAGTGATGCCTGGGACACCAAGTTATCACTGAGCCAGATTGACGACCAATCCCAAGATCCCTTCATTCAAGATAGGATGCTATCCCAATTGAACTATCAATTAGGCTGGACACCCTCCTCGCCGTGGCGCATCACCTTGAATTACACCTACAGTGACATTGAAGCGTCTGATCTTGGAAATAAAACGCATCGAAACCTTATTGAACTTGCAGTAAAGTGGCAGTCTTACTGAGCAAGTTCGAACCCCAAGATCATAGCAAGAACATGAACAGCAAAACATAAACAGGATCATCAACTCTATGCGCATTCTTTCTGCACTATTTATATTGGTATTATCAGCCGTTACGCTCACCAAGACTTATGTTCTGGATACAGGGGATACCATTGACATACAAGTGACCAACGAATCCGAACTCAGCATGCGGGTCACTTTGGATGCATCAGGTACGATTGCATACCCATTTCTTGGCAAGCTGGCACTTAAAGGCAAAACCATGGATGAAATAAAAGCAACGATTGATAAGGGGCTAAGGGGGGATTACCTGATCAACCCCAACATACAAGTGAGCATTGTGGCCTACCGTGCTTTTTTTATTCATGGGGAAGTGAATCAACCCAAAGACTACCCCTTTAGGCCGGGGCTCACCATACAACAAGCTATCTCCATTGCTGGTGGTTACACGGAGCGCGCCCATAAACATAAATTTAACTTAACCCGAGCCGGTGAAACCATCAGCGCGGAGTTAGATACACAGATGCAACCCGGTGATATTTTACGCATTCCGCGCAGTATTTTCTAAAGGGGGTTTCTAAACAGGTCTTTAGGATAATTGTTGGATAAAATCAATCATATCCAGTGGGGCATCTAAAGTCACATCCGGCACGATGCCTTCATTATTATCCTTACCATGACTGATCCAAACGGATTGAATACCGGTTTGGTTAGCTCCCAACACGTCTGTCGAGAGCTTATCGCCAAAATGAATAGCTTCAGAAGCACTGACCTGTGCAAGCCTTAACGCTTTCTCAAAAATACTAACCGCAGGCTTCTCTTCTTTTTCTAAACCACCAATCAAGATAAAGTCTGCATATTTTTTTAAGCCAATGGCTTCAATTTTTAATACCTGTGAATACTCAGGGCCATTAGTAATAATGCCAATAATGTAGTCGTTTTTCCAAGATGCTAACGCGTCTTCTAATGTGGCATAAAAACCCAAAGCACCTTTACGGTTTTTATTAAAGTTGTTTTGAAGGCTATCGATAATATCTTGGGTTTGTGGATACCCTGCCTCATCAAATAATAATGCTAATAGCTTTTTGCGGAAGGTACTTTCATCAGTAATGGGATATAACTGCGCTTCTCTTTCTTTGGATAGGCGTTTGTAGATGCCTTCGATATATTCGCAGGCAATGGATTCAGCCGTGTTCGCACCATCAACGAATGGATCTATCTCAGTGATGAGCGTCTGTTTTGCTTTGGCATCCGCAAGGGAGGTATCGCAAAGCGTTTCATCCATATCAAAAAAAAGCGCTTTAATCATGGTTATTTCTTTTTAAACAGAGACATCACTTTGGTGAAAGGCGTATCGCTTGCGCTCTCAGGAATTTCAATCGTGGGTTCGGCAACATCATTCCAGCAGTCTAACAAAGAGGCCAGTTCTTGGCATTGATTCGCCAAAAAGTCTAATTCTTCGACTGAGCCCTTCTCTCCCTCATACAAACCAAAAAGACTAAGCTCTTGAGTTAAGGTTAAGTCTTTCGTGGCATTTTTGTAGACTTCAAGCTTCCAGCGAGTGTTGTTCACTGCATTTCGGTACAATCTGAGTTTAGTATTAAGATGAACACGACTAAAATCGTGCAACTCACCTGCCGTTGAAAAATCAGTCACCAATACTTTACAGCCATCAGGCTGCGAGGCTGCAAGCGTTGCCGTTCGCTCCTGATCATTGAGCACCGCCAAAAAGCCAAACAATTGGCCGGCGGTTAATTGGCCAACAGCAAAAGGCCCCGGCTTATCAGCCGAAAACACATCGACTGTGCCACGCAATAAACTATAGAAAAAAGGCGATTTATCATGCTTCGCAATAATAACCTCTCCCGGTGAGTATTCCTGCAACTTGCTGTTTTGCATCAAATACTCGAATTGATCAAAAGATTCATGCTGTAGCTCATTAAAAAAAGCAATTTGGCTGGTGACCTGAAGTTGCTCTAATTCATTTGAAGAGGCTAAGGCGTGTTCTTTCATTGAAAACCCAAAAAGAAATATCGACAAAGATAGCAGAAGTCTACCTGCATCTGACAAATCAGCAAATGTAAGAGCTACAAGAATGCGACCAAGTTAATACTCAATCTGACACTTTTTGTCACTTTTTGCCCTTAAGAAAAAAGTAAGGATAAAAATCTGTCATCCTATTATTGGCTTTGCTACTTTTCAACAAAGGCACGCTCAATGACAAAATGCGCCTGTTTCCCCTGCCGAGACTCTTCAAATCCTTGGCTTGTGAACATCTCAGAGAAATCTTTCAACATGCCTGTACTGCCACAAAGCATAAATCGATCATCAGTCAATTTGGGCGTAGGCAAGCCAATTTTTTCAAACAGCTTGCCCGTTCTGACCAGATCCGTTAAGCGGCCATTATTTTTAAATGACTCTCGCGTAACTGTCGGAAAATAAATCAACTTTTCTTTAACCAACTCGCCAAAGTATTCGTTTTGAGGCAGCTCTTCTTGAATAAAGCGCTCATAGGTTAAGTCTTCAACCTGCCTTACACCATGCGTCAAAATAATCTTATCAAAACGCTCATAGATGTGCGGATCTTGAATAATACTTAAAAATGGTGCAAGGCCCGTTCCTGTTGATAATAAATACAGGTGCTTACCGGGCAATAAATGACCCGGCACTAAAGTACCTGTGGGCTTAGTACTTAATAAAATCGTATCGCCTGCTTTTAAGTTCTTGAGTCTTGAGGTTAACGGCCCATTTGGGACTTTTATACTAAAAAATTCCAAGTGATCAGCATAATTGGGACTGGCAATACTGTAGGCACGCATCAATGGCTTACCATCCACCTCAAGCCCCATCATCACAAAATGGCCATTTTCAAAGGTAAATGCTTGCTGTCTAGTCGTTTTAAAGCTGAACAGGTTGTCATTCCAATGATGTACAGACAACACCTGTTCAGTAATGATACTCGCCATAATGTTTAACCTTGGTTAATCAATCGATTGAACAAGTGTATGCCTTCAATAAAAATAAGATAAATTGAATGATTTAATTTTTTTAATCAATTATTTTGATTAAAGGGCAGCAGGTTCAGACTCGCCAAACCTGTGGGACTGATATTTACGCTGAAAGTTCAGCGCAGTTAAGAAGGACTTGTTGGCTTAATTGATTCACCAACAAAGAGAAGGGTAAAAACCCCCTGTGTTGACCTTGAACAACGCCTTTGGCATCTACCCAAAGCAGGGTGGGCGTTGCCTCGATCGCTGGCACCCTTTTCAAAAACGCTGGCGTAGCCAGATACAACGGATAATTCGCCTTAAGCTGCCAGCCCATTTTTTTGAGCGCTAAGAGATTACCATTAACGCCAATACCCGCCACAGAAAATGCCTTTTCACAGGAGCCTAATAAATTAAGCACTTTTGACTGTTTAAGGCACCAAGTACAATTTGGTTCAAAAAACAGCAGCAGTAAGGGCTGCGATGGATCCGGCTCAAAGGTCAGGTCGCCAAAAATAGGCTTTTTAAATGCTGCTGAAAAAAAATCATTTTGCACAGGCTCAGTAGGTGTCTTTGCGACACCCTCTAATTGCGCAATCAGCACAAAAGCACAGAGTAAATGGCGGATTAGCTTCATGCTACAAACACGCAACTAGAATTTCCAGGTGACACCAGCGTAGGCTTCTCGCCCACGTAAAGAACCATGGATATAGGCAACATCAATACCGCCTTCATCATCAAACATCAAAGGCGATTCGCCATTGCCAGCTTGGGTTTCATTCAACAAGTTATTCACGCCAATATAGGCACTAAGGTTTTCACCCAATTCGCGTTGCACTTTACTGTTGACGATAAAATACGCGTCGGCTGTGGTGGTCTTTTTGCTGGATTCAACGACAGGATTTTCTGAACCAGACTCTGATACTTGGTCATAGGCATCATACCCGTAATCATTTAGGTCTTTTTCCCCAAACCAAACGACTGTGGTAATCAACTCCCATTGGTTAATATCCCAATCCATATTAAAGGTGACACGCTTATCCGATGGGGCAATCGAGTATGATTCGCGGAAGGCTTTATCATAAAAAAAGCTTTCAATGATCAAATCAAACCCTAAATTATTAGTTGCTTGGTAACCCAACGCCAAATCAGCAACGGATACACTGGCTGTTTCTTCAAGCTGAGTTAAGAGTGGCACCATGCTAATGACACCATCGGTGTCAACTACTTCTTCAGTAATCGTAGCAAGATTATCTACTTCGGTATAGGCAACCGATAAAGTGGCTGTGAATGGTGCATTTTCATAGCTTAAAGCATAAGTTGTTGATAGCGAGCGCTCAAGATCATCAATATCGACACGGAAACCTTCGCCTGTATCCAGCATGCCGTGATCCGACTCAAAGAAAGATAAAGGTGCGCGATAGCCTTGGCCACCGGATAAACGCGATGTCCAGTAATCATTGTGGAAGTAACGCATATCAATGCGCGGAGAGGCAATGGTTTTGTCGATTTCGACACCGGTTTTTTCAGGGTCGGTGAAATCGGCTTTTACTTGATCAACACGAACAGCTAAAGCCACTTCGAAACTATCTGATAGCTGCCAGGTATCTTGTAAGTAGATACCAGAAACATTGTAATCGAAGCTATCAGACACATAACCTTTACTTTCAAGCCCTGCTTTAGAATGCGATCGCAAAGACTCCATGCGCTGGTCAACACCAAAGGTAATCAAATGATCTTGATGTGCCACCCAGTTGAATTTGGCATCCAAAAACAACATTTCATCTTTTGCCTGATAATCAAAACCCTCGTAAAAGGAATCTTGCACATGCTTGGCGTAGCTTGTTGACAGAGACATGTTCCATTTATCGGTTAGCTCCGACAACCAACTGGCAGATAATTCATCGCGCTGCGTTTCAATCCACTCCGTCAGCTCCCAGGCTTTGCCAAGGTATTTATTTTTAACATTACCACCTACAAATAACGCATCGCTCTCCTCGCCATCAAAACGCTCAATCGCATCCGAAGGCGATGAAATTTTACCGTCAGCAAAGCTTTGCCCCAACATCGGCCCGCCAAAAATTTCGGAACGAATGTGTGCTGCACGAAAGCTTAAGTGATTATTCATACCAATATCTTTAGAAAACCGAGAAATTAAACTCATGTTCTCCAAAAAAGGCGACTCACTAACGCCATTATCATCGGCATCAAACTGTTCACGTACATCATATTGAGCGATTAAGGTGGCTTTCGCTGTTCCGTCTTCAGACACACCTGTGCCTAAAAACCCTAATTTTTTAAAGCCGTTTTCACCGCCTGAGATATCTAATTCAGCCCCGTTTTCCGTCGCTTCTTTAGTGATGATATTCACCACACCACCAATAGCCTCAGGTGCAATTAATGAAGCTCCCGCACCACGGGCGACATCAATACGCTCAATACCTGTGGTCGGAATTGCATCAACGGCATAAAACCCTGAAATTAACGTATGGGAGGGTAAACCATCAACTAAGATAGTGGTTTGCTCACCTTTCATACCATTTAAAAGAATACGCTTAACACCACACATAGAGCATTCATTATTGACACGCACACCTGGCGTGCCTTCAAGTGCTTCACTTAAGTTAATGGCATTTTTATTTTGAATATCATCACTTGAGATGACTTCGGTTTTCATGATGGTGTCACTTAAGGCACCTTGTTGATCTAAACGTTGCTTAACACCTTGAACAGTAACTTCTTCAAGTGCTTCTTCAGCAAACACGGTAGATGAGACCAATAAAACACCCAGGCTTTTTAACCATCGTGAGCCTTGGAATGGCTTCATAGAGAACCCCTTGTTATTCATTAATTATTATAATGTCGGGTTACAAAGGGAGAGGAAAGGGACAACCCACCTACTTTTCGATAGACACAAAGCGCTGTCGTAACTTAAGGAAAAGATTGCACTTGCCTTTTGTTGCCCTTCGCAACAAGTGTGGCCAATAGCAGGCTGGTATCGGGCTTAAGGCGAAAATAAATCATAACGCCAATTACCGTTGCGAGGGCAGCGTCAGAATCAAAGTCTTATCCGGTATCACCGAGATAGACAGGTCACTGACTTCCCATTAAAGCCCTTGGTATCAAGCAAAGACTTCACCCACTATTGCTGGGCGCAGAGTCTATCATTAATGATTATCTATTTCAATTAGTTATCAAAACGCTTATCAAATAAAAAATACTGGCCGACCCTAGGCGCCTATCTATGCTCAGACAGATGCCTAGAGAATAGGCAGCCAAACTGTACGAAAAAAGCTCTCTCTATTGCAAAAAAATAGAAAAATACACCGAACGTAAATTTTTATGTTAAGAAAAGTTAAAAAAATAAAGCCAAAGTTTTTTTAACAATGCCAGCATTTGTCCGATACTTAAGTCAAGCTTGCTATTTATTTACTGAAAAATAATAAACTTTTTCCTTTGTTGCCATTCAAAGGAAGCTACTGCAAATGATTATCGGATTAGTACTGTATGAAAAAGAAGTCTAAAATTTTATTTATGCTGCTGCTGCTAACGCATGTCAACCATGTATTTGCACTCAGTTTCACCATGGCGGCAGATTTTTTTACTTCTGCTGCCAGCAATATAGCAAAGAGTATGCCGTTAACTGGTGATAGAGGCTTCTTAAACGCAGCCGCAAACTCTGTCGCCAGTACCACAGTTTCAGGCTTCTTACAGCCTATGATCAAAAAGAAATTTTTTGATCCGAAAATTTATATCCATAAAGGTACGGGTGGATTTTCAACAAAAATTCCTAAAGGTGTCTACTATAATGTCCATCTGCAAATTGAAATTGACCGCTATATCGAGATTCTACGTGAGCTAGAGCCTTGCGATATCAAGCCGCACTTTGTTTTCCGTGGCCCTCCAGGTACTGGTAAAACCATGCTTGCGAAAATTATCGCCAATCGAACCGGTTTCTCGTATGAATTCATCTCAGGTGCTGCGATTCTGCAATTCTCGGAAGCTGAAGCGATTCGTGAAATGTCAGAGCTTTTTGATCGTATCGACAGACGGGCAAGAAAACGCTCTGACGTCACCGTTGTCATTTTCGATGAAGCACAAGATTTCCTTATGGAAAACTTCAGACAACAACGCTTTATCATGGCAAACATCAATAACTTCATGTTTACCCGTTCAAGTGAACCTTCATCGAATTACTTTTTTATCTTCACGTATAACTCTCTTTTCCCAATCGATGAGCGATGGATTCGTCGTATTGACCATCACATCCACTTTGACTTGCCTGATATGGATACACGTAACAAGCTTTGGTCCTTCTATTTGAAAAAAGAAGTTCGCAAAATCATCAAACGTCGTGGTTCAAATGATGAAATGGAATTCTTCATGGAAAACTTGGATATGGTTAGCGCAGAATTATCAGCAGAATCCGATGGCTTTTCAGGCAGTAATATTTCACAAGTCTGTAAGTCCATTAGTCGTCGATTAATGACCAGAAAACCTTGGCGCTCATTTAGCATAGAAACTTCACTCGCTGAAATCGCTAACACTCGTAAGAAATACCAAATCCCTGGTATCGACTTTGGTGTTGCTACTGAGCGAATTCGTAAAGCCAAATCTGAAGCGGATGACGTTCCATCAGGTGAATAACATTCGTTAAATAATCGAAAAAAAGGAGGCCATGGCCTCCTTTTTTATTGCTCGCTATTTGATTACTGCTAAGGTGTTTTATGATGCTTGGAATATTGCTCAACCGCCATAAACCTTCCATCTAATTTAGTCGATCCATAAAAACTCAAACGATAACAGTTAAGGATAGCTGCCCTTGATTCAAGAAACCTTTACGACCGCACTCCTATTTGCTGGCGGGCCAGTGTTTATGAGCATTGTCTTATTATTGTTTTGTCTTCACTACCAACCTAAACTAACCACCTATATTGTTGTCATGATCATTTTTCAAGCCATTGCTTATATCTTGTTATTTTCTCTTGATGAATATAAGCCCTATCAAATGGTTTTGTTAAGCTTTGCGACTCCTTTATTTTTTATTTCAGGCTCGATTGGTTTACTGTTTAATCAAGTCAAACGGAAGACCACACGCATTTTTGGTTGTGTCTTTGTTATAGGCGGATACAGCACTATAGGTATCCAAGTGTTCTTGTATATTGCTTCTGTTTGGGGGGAGTTTTAATTGTTAAACCCTCTATTTTAAAAATGCCCGCACCCTAAAACAGCTAGGCCTCGCTTTAATCCTCTCATTTTTTATGAACCCTATTAAAAACGCCTGTCTAATAACTACTCAACATTCACGACAACACCAATACCGCAGTGAACGCCCCCAACATCATGGATAATTATTCGCATCAAATTACCGCAGTTGCCGACCAAATTCGCAGTAATCCTCCCATGGGAAAAGTTGCCAATTACATTCCAGGCCTTGAACGTACACCGCCTGATCTTTTTGGCATTAGTTTAATGACACTGGATGAAACACCCGTCTCCGCAGGGGATGCACAAACACCCTTCTCTCTTCAGAGTATTTCAAAAGTTTTTTCATTGACGCTGGCACTCAAAACCATTGGCGAAGAACTCTGGGAGCGTGTTGGCGTTGAGCCCTCAGGCAATGCATTTAATTCGTTAATACAGCTTGAAGTTGAGCGTGGAAAACCCAGAAACCCTTTTATTAATGCGGGGGCGCTTGTTATCTGCGATGTACTCATCAGCACATTAGACCATCCTAAACAACACCTATTAGAATTTGTTCGCTTTTTAGCCTGCTCAGATGAGTTATGCTACAACCAAAGTATTGCCGAATCAGAAAAAAACTCTAGCTACCGAAACGCTGCACTGGTCAGCCTTATGAAGGACTTTGATAACATCAAAAACCCCACAGAAAAAGTTTTAGACCTTTATTGCTACCTCTGCTCATTAGAAATGTGCTGCGAATCGCTAGCCCATACGTTTTTATTTTTAGCTAACCAAGGCATGCATCCAAGAAGCAACGAGCAAGTCATCTCGCCCAGCCAAACCAAACGTATCAATGCCATCATGCAATTATGTGGATTTTATGATGAAGCAGGCGAATTTGCTTATCGTGTCGGCCTACCGGGAAAAAGTGGCGTGGGC
>JAPOUS010000119.1 GCA_026708525.1 Cellvibrionales bacterium | reverse complement strand
GTTTATTTGGATCAAATTTTTGAGGGGTGTTTTCATTGGGTAAAACGTACTTTTCATCTTTATTCATGGTGACAATGTTAGAGATATAAATATCAGGTATTTCATCATCATTAAGATCGGCAAGGCCTATTCCCATCGTAAATGAAGGTTTTTGTGTGCCAAGTTGATGAGTAATATTTTTAAGTTTTTTGCCATTAATGTTTTTGTAATACACATTGAGGCCAAAATCATTACCGACAATCAAATCCTGCCAACCATCGCCATCTAAATCCGTATGAGTAAGGGCTTGTCCCCAGCCTGTGTGTGCGCCACCTGCCTTATCGGTGATATCTTCAAAAGTAAAATTGCCTTTATTGATAAATAACTTGTTGGGGAGACCATTGAGGTTCTCTCTTGCAAGCGTTGGTGAAACGCCTTGGATATAATCTCCAAAATAGGCAATGTATATATCAAGTAACCCATCTTGGTTAAAATCAAAAGCCGTTGCTGGGCCTCCAGCATAATTAGCACCGCCAAGGTTTGCTTGTTTGGTGACTTCTTTAAATTGCCCGTTACCTAAGTTTTTATAGAGCCTGTGAGGGTCATGAACATAGGTAATTAAAATATCTGACAGGCCATCGTTATCGAAATCGACAATGAGGGGCTGTCGTGGTTCAGGAAAGGTATTATCTGGCCTTATAGGCTGTATTCCCGCAGATGCCGTGATATCAGTAAATCCTTGACCCTCATTATTTAAAAATAGTCGATTGCCTCTGCCGCTTAAAATCAATAAGTCTTGAAATCCATCATTATTAAGATCTTCGGCTGCAATGCCAGAGCCGCCAAAAGCTGGTGGAATAGTGAGCTTACCAATGTTGCCTTCTTTCACGCGATAGCTACGAATCAATCGGCTCAACCAATCAGCGGTATAGTGTGAAGTTTTTACTCCGAGGGACTGGCTGACTTCTTTAAAAATATCAGAAGTATTGTTAGCGTTTGGATTAACCGTTGAGGCAAGAGTAGGTGGCGTTATTGTCTCTTTTTTAAGTTGTTGTTGGTTGTTGATTCGTGTTTGTAGCAGCGTAATACTCTTAGCCAGATGTTTATGGTTAAGCGTAGGGGCTTGTTCTTGTTTTGCAGCTTGGCCTGCCAGCCTAAATATCAAGACGCCTAGCTGTGAGAGGTTCTCAACAAAAAGCTCGGCAGAAAAGGGATCAAGGGGAAGTGTCGCTTTAAAATTTTTGCTTTCTAATGCCCAACCCAGGTAACGCCAGTGCATGCCGCTATCCCTAAAGGCATCCATGTCATAAGACTCTATGGTCGTTTGGTGTGATGGCGATTGATTAGGAAAAAACGTGACATCTTCGTAGGCATTAACCTTGTGTGGAATCGTAAACTGAATAAAGTCTTGCACGTCCTGAATACGAATGATTTGTCTTTGTCGCTTTTGGGCGACTTTTTCAGCACCTGCATAAATATCCTCAGCCAGCCCCAGCATGATGGTATGAAAGTCTTGCTTGATTTTCTGACCTGCTGCTGGATCTTTGGGCCAAGGTACTTTAGCAAAATATACTTGAAGATTGCGCATAAAGACTGGGTGAGCAATGTGATTGTATTGTGCATAGGCAGTAATCTTCTGTGAAATGAGCTGCTGCGTTAGTGCAAAATGTTGTTGAATTTTTTCAGCAGATAGCGGCTGTTTTATTGCATTGGTGCGTTGATTTGTCTTATGTTGCTGAATGCTTTTCCAGGCACTTGCGAATAATTGGCTGTCAATTTGGTGTTTATCTGTCAGGCGTGCATGGTCATCGGCAATTTTTAGTGCTGCTAATGTGGTTAGATCAATAAATAAACGAAACGTTTTGAGTGCATCATCTGAAAGAGGCAGCAATAATTTGTCATCAAATAGATTGTCCTGTTGAACCGCAAGTAAGGCTCTGTGACTATAGGCAATGCTGCTGTACTGCCTTTGAGTATCGGCATCAATGGTAATGGTTTGTCGGTTGGGTAGTTGAAAATACCAAGCACCATCTGGTTGTTTTTTAGCGTTGAGGCTGCGTGCGAATAAAGGGAAGATCGTTTCTTTGGCAATCGTCTGTTCTTGACGTTTTTCAGAGGCAAGGGTTGCTTCAAGCCATATTGATTTAATTAATTTTTTTTGCCATTCAATTTTACTAAACCGTGCGCTGTCATCCAATGGTGTGCCAAAGATAAAGTCTTCAAGGCGAGATGCGGTGGCATAACACTTGGGATCGTGGCGGCTTTCGAGCAAGCTCATATCTGAAATAATAGGCGCGAAAGGCGATGGCATTGTCACTATATTGTCAGCCGAAGACAATGCACTAAAAGACATAGCCAGGAACACAACTCGTTTGAAAAGCATATAACATCATTTTTTTATCAGCGATTCATTGAGACTAAGTCTGATTTTGTACTTTTCAATGTTGCGTCAAAATTAATCTGAACGAAAACCTTTAATATTTAATTTACTCACAATTTTTCATTGTGAGTTAGGTTTTTTAGATTATTCCCTATCTATTAAAATAGTTTTTTATCGTATTTTATCATTCATGGCCTTGGGTAGTTTGAGCTTGGTTATTTAAAATAAAATTTTATTGTAATTAGTTCATTAAAGAACCTATCAATACCAAAAATATTGTCTATATTTTTCTCACAACAATTTCATCGCTTGTCATAGCTTCTTTGTTTTTACTAAGGATAAAAAATGCCAAAACTACTGTATTTATTGAGTGTGGGGGCTATATGTACCATACCATTTACCCAGGCTGAAACATCTATCATAGGAGATAATGGTCACTTAACCGTTGTGACTGATGTTGATAATGTTAAGTTTATTGAAATAAAAGGGCCAAAAAACTACTCATTAAAGTCGAATAGTTTAAGTGTGAATCCAGTGAAATTATTAAAAGATGGCATCTATGAATTATCCATTTCAGCCAGCCTAGGTAAAGTCAGATTGAAAGCAGATCCAACGGTTGGAAGAGGAGCAGATACGCCACGACGAGGTGAAATCGTTCAGGTTGTTGAAACAGTGCGTTTTGGCATTGAATCAGGTGAAGTGACCAGTTTATCAGATGAAATGGAATAAGGACTTAATGGATGAATAAGAAAATTTTATTGGGTTTAGCAGGTGCAGGATTAACTGCTGCTGTTTATGCCGATCAGGTATTTCTTGACGATGTGATCGTTGATGGTAGCCAGTGTGTGGGTATGGACTGTGCCAACGGTGAAAGTTTTGGGTTTGACACATTGCGTCTTAAAGAGAATAACCTACGTATCAAATTTGTTGATACCAGTAGCAGTGCTAGCTTTCCTGGTAATGACTGGGAAATTACGGTCAATGATTCGGCTAATGGCGGTGAAAATTATTTTGCCATCACTGATGTTGATGGCGCGAAAACGCCGTTTAAAGTTCAGGCTGGTGCAACCAATAATCAGTTAGTCCTTGAATCTGGTGGTTATGTTGGCATTAACCAGGCTAACCCGGTTGTGCACATGCATGTGACAGATGGCAATTCGCCCACCTTGCGATTAGAGCAAGATGGCAGTGATGGCTTTTCTACCCAAACGTGGGATATTGCAGGCAATGAAGCAAACTTTTTTGTTCGTGATGTAACTAACGGCAGCCAGCTTCCTTTCAAGATTAAACCAGGTGCACCCAATAATAGCCTTTTTGTCGCAGCTGATGGTGATATTGGCTTAAATACTGACTCACCTAGTGCACCACTTCATGTCAAGGATGACGATGATACCTGGTCAATGAATGCCATTATTGAAAATAGCAATGCGATTGAGTTTTCGGGTGTTCGACTGCAAACGAAGTCAAGTTATGTTGATATTAATAACTCCAATAACCAATTGCGTATTAATATCGAAAATGGTGCAGCAGGCCCTGAATTATCATTGAGCAGTAATGGTGATTTATACGTTAAAGGCGATATTATTTTCGTTGATAATGGTAACGAAGTTAAATTATCTGACTTGGTTGACCGTATCGAAGCGTTAGAAAATCAATAAACTCAAAGCTTCTTTAATCTAATACCGGCCGTTCGTTGAGCGGCTTACTTTATGAAGATTTTTATTGTTGGTACAAGTCGCAGTGGTTCAACCTTATTGCGTAATATTTTGGCCTTACATCCTAAGGTGGGTATCTTCAATGAAACCCAGTGGATTCCCACGCTTTTAGAAAAATTTAAGAATGGGTTAATCCCTTTCGCTGAATTACTTTCTGTGGCGCGTGATGTCACTTGGGATGATGGGAGCAATCGCATTGATGGTAATATTAACGATTACGCCGAAGATCCAGATCACTCCTTCCAAGTTTTAGAGCAATTAGTTCAGCAGAATACCCCTATTAGCGTAAAAGCTTTTGTAGAAACGATTCACCAGCTTACTTTTGGACAAGAGCAATCCATTCAGGCAGATAAAACGCCCGATTATGGCCATTATATGCAAGATCTCCAAACTATATGGCCTGATGCAAAATTTATTCATATTGTTAGAGATGGTGTTGCTTGCGCAAAATCAATGCAAAAACATCGAGGTTGTCGAATACTCGCCAATTCGGGTTATCTCAGTTGGCCAAGCATTGCCTATAAAAAGGCGTATGAACAATTCAGTGATCAACGTTTAGCGCTGTCTTACTATATTACCCATTGGTCAAATAAACTCGATAATATCCGCAATCAAAGCCTTCATCTTACTAAAGAGACTTATCTTGAAGTCTCTTATGACTCTTTACTCAATAAGCCCGATAAGACACTGGACGGCATTTTTACATTTTTATCTATGGACTGGGAGCACGAAGCCATATTGCCTAGCGTGCGGTCGATGCTCTATAAAACGCCATTGCCTGACATTCCAAGCAAGGCGTTAGTGGATTTGCCATTAGATGTTTGGCGAAATATTCAACCTCTCTCTCGTGTGCAAAATGTTGTCGAGAATATTGATTCGTCTGACTTTGGTGCATTGCCTATTGATAAGCAACTCATCAGTCTATTGTTTGAAATCTCGCATTTGATCGAAAACGATCAGCATCCGAAGGTGATAAAGCCAGCTTTGATGCTGGGGAAAATTCTTATTGAAGAAAGCCAAGAGCAATGCGAATGGTTGCTTGAACAACTGGCAAATGCGTTTTTCGATGAAGCCAGTTTCATGCAATCTATGACAGCCTACCTTTTGCAGCATACGAAAATCATCTGGAATGATTATAGTCCTGATGGTGTTATGTCATTGACACAGGCATTAATAAAAGATGGCCATTTTTTATTGGTTTTTTTCTTTATCGGTGTGTTAAGCCATTTTCAATCACGCCCTTATTATTACTTGCGTATGATGAATGCCTTATTCAGGCTTAAGAATGACAAGGCATTACGATTTTATGGTCGGCTTGCGATTCAATGCTTCCCAAAAAATAAAAATATCAAAAAAGCGCTAGCCTACCATTATTTTCATTTGGGGTTTTTGGATGATTTTGATTTAACTGTTCGTAATATTCCCCTTTCTGTCGCGGATGTTGATGATTTAAGGTTGTTGTATCGACAGGCTATGACAAACAATGAGTTCACAAAAGCGCTGGAATACCTCTCTTGTGCCCTATCGATGGAGAAAGATCAGCCCGATCTCTATGTGGCTAAATCGGAAGCATTGCTAGCCTTGGGTTACTATGAAAAAGCGGAAGCGGTCTTAAAAGAAGCCGTAGTCATTTTTGGTGAAAAGGACGTTATCTTAAAACGATTGCTGCAATTGTACCAACAGCACGACCATTTCGTTGACATGGCAAGGGTTGCGTCGAGATTTTATCAGTATTATCCCAACCGACCTATCGATAGAGCTTTAGCGAATGCTTATATCCAACTAGGAGATACCCGTGCACTAGAAGAAACCATGGCGTCTTGGGAAGATGAAGAGCAATGCCTATTCCGTATCAAGTTAAGTGCCAAACGCAAGCAAATACACCAAACGGATCATTTGATCGAAGACTACGGCAAACCTGTCAATGAGGTGCTTTGGTATTATCTTGACCTTGATGAAGCAGATAAAGCTTTACGCTTGCTTGAACAGCTTGGTAGTTCGGTATCTGTGAACCAAATGGTTAATGTAACCTGGCGTGCGCTTTTACGTCAACAAGGTTTTGATGCAGCCAGTGGCTTCTTGCAACAGCATCAAATTAAAGCCCCAAAAGATCCTGTCTTGCGTATACATGAGATGGACTTACTGATTCAGCAATCCTTATATAAAGACGTTGTTGATTTCGCAGATCATGCCGAGACGGTTTTAGGTAAGCATAGAGGGTTTACAATACGAAAAATAAAGGCACTGATTGCGCTTGAGCAAAAACAAGAAGCACAGGCGCTGATTGATTCGATCAGTGATTTTAGCTATGACAGAATCACCATCATGCTGAAGGCTTGGGCAGCTTACGCCAGTAATCAAGCAGAGAAGGTGCCGGCAATATGGCAAAAATTCACCGGTAATCATTATGTGCCTGAGTTAGATTATCAATTACATCAATTGGTATATGTCTCAGATAAAACCATTACTATTCAACGGCATGATATTCCATTATTCACTGTACTGAGAAATGAGATGCCAATGTTGCCAGCTTTTTTTGATTATTATCGAAAGCTCGGTGTGACGCACTTTATCATTGTCGATAACGACTCGGATGATGGCAGCTTTCAATGGCTAAGTTCCCAGGCGGATGTGTATTTGTATCACACACGCGCTAGTTATAAGTCCTCTTGTTATGGTATTCGCTGGATTAACGGCCTGATGAATCTGCATGCTCAAGACCAATGGGCTATCTATGTCGATGTCGATGAATATATGGTTTTACCTGATGCTTGTGATCAATCCGTCGGTGCGTTAATCCAAGCGTTAGGTGATGAGCAATCTGAAGCACTCACAGGGTTTATGATTGATATGTTTTCAAAAACCTTACAAGAGGCGAAAGGTTTTAAAGGCGGTGATAACCCTTTAGATTATGCACCTTATTTTGATAATGCTTACCAGCAAACGGGCCATTGGCATGCTCCTTTTGTTGAAGTTTATGGTGGGTTCAGAAAGCGTTTTGTTTGGGAGAATAAAAAACGCGGTAACCCATTAACCAAAACTCCCTTGGTCAAAGTCGGGAAGGTTCAATTCCTTTCAAGTAGCCATGTGATAACACCGGCTAAGGTAGCCAGCGCCTCGGTAGGGCTTTTGCATTTTAAATTTTTAGGGGATGCGGAAGATAAATTCAGTGAAGAAATTTCACGCAATGAGCATGCCTGTATCAACGAAGAATATCAGCGTTACTTGGATGCGATGCAAGCAACAGGAGAAAAGGACAGCCTGTTAGTGGATGCCAGTGTTCATTTTGAAAATGCAGGGCAATTAGAAACGCTGGGATTAATTCGGCCATTTTCTAAGCCAAGCGACATTCCGAAAGCAGTCATTACTGCTGATCCTAAACCTAACTATGATTATCACTTCTATGAAGGGCAGTATAAAGGGGCATTACGTTCATCTAAAAAATGCTTAGGGCATTTATTCAATCATTATCAACCGCGCTCTGTTGTTGATTTTGGTTGCGGTATTGGTGCCTGGTTAACATCGGCAGGCGATTTAGGCGTTAGTGAATTACATGGGTTAGATGGGCAGTGGGTGAATCCATCTCATTTATTGCATGCATCTATAAAATTTAAGCCGACAGATTTCACACTGCCTATTAAGCTTAATCGGCGTTATGATCTTGCCATGTCGCTAGAAGTTGCCGAGCATTTTGATCAAAAATACGCAAAGCCTTTTGTTGATTCACTCTGTCAAGCAAGTGATATGATCATTTTTGGGGCTGCTGTGCCTTGGCAAGGTGGGGAAGGGCATGTGAACGAGCAAATGCAGAGCTACTGGCAAAGATTGTTTCTGGATAATGGCTATGCATGTATCGATTTCTTTCGGCCGGCCTTGTGGTCGGATCGGGAGATCGAGTGGTGGTATCGTCAAAATACCTTTTTATATGTACGTAAGACACATGCATACCTCGATACACTAACAACTCAAGCTGAAGCCATGCGACTGCCTTCCGATTTAATTCATCCGGAGTTTCTGTATAGTCGAACTTTTTGGGATAATCACAAACGTGACCCGGAATTTGCTAACAAATTGATGTCTTATGACAATGATCGAGATATTTTTCGGGATCTGGCCATTTACTTTGAATATACCAATACTGACCTTGCAGATTTTTTTAAAGAAAAATCCGCGCAAAACCAACGGCAACGAAAGCGAATATTATCAACGGATATAGATTTGTAGATCGATTCACAGCAATTGTCTCGTAACAAAGCTTGTTCCCTCTCTCCTGTGTGGGAATGCCTATCGGGTAAATATCCCTCCAGATCTAGGCGTTCCCACGCAGAGCATAGGAACGAGAAGAGGGTGCGTTGAAAAAATACCCCATCTGACAATCGGTTTGACATGATGTACTAGACGTTAGATTTTTTTCTTATTTACACTTTGTTATATCAGCCTATAAAGGTATTAATTGTTTGTGATATGCGTTAATCTTGGTTAAAAAATAATTGGGTTGTAATGGATATGAAAGTTTTCGCTGTTTTTTTCATCATGGTTCAGGCCACATTGGCATATTCTCAAGAAGACGGAAGATATAAACTTGCCTCTTTGTATTTTACGAACTGTATTTTTGAGTCAAAAGGTTTTGATCAATCATTAAAATCCTTTGATAAGCAACACTTTAAGCAAGTTGAATCCAAAAATGCTGGGGAAACTGCCTATTTGAAAGCAGAACATCAATTGTTAATTACCCTAAGTAAAACGTCCTGTAGTGTTCAGCTCGGGCAAGGAGATGTGCAAAATTTAAAAGACAAAATTTATCAAGCGCTGAAGTTCTTTGACTCAAATATGGCATTCAAGACTTTTGATAAAGGATATAAAGGGGTTTTTGTCGATGGAGGTAAGACGTTTAACATTGTGATTCTAAACGAATCGACGGGTAAAAATGAACATTCTGCCAAGGCTATTGTCACTAACACTTAATAGAGTGGCTTTTTGTTGACTGTTATGGCTTTGATTGTTTCATGTATTTTATTTTTTTCGTTACCGGCCTTTGCGGAGGTCTACAAATGGGTTGATGATCAAGGCCGGGTGCATTTTAGTGATAAACAACCGGGTGAAAAGCAAGTTGAATCACTAACGTTGCAACCCAATCTTTATACACATCAAAATGCATCATTGTCTACTCCGCCAAGCGATAAAGTGATTATGTATTCCACCGCTTGGTGCGGCTATTGCAAAAAAGCACGTAAGTATTTTAGCGACAATAATATCCCCTTTGTTGAATACGATATTGAAAAAAATCCTCGTGCTAGGCGTGAATATGACAAGATAGGCGGTAAAGGAGTGCCTGTTATTGTTTATCAAAACAAACATATGAATGGGTTTAGTGAAGCAAATTTTAATCGATTCTATAAAAGGAAGTAGAGAACACAAAGGAAGTAAAGAGTGGGGCGATTAATTCAGTTGATAATCGAAGCTATCAGCTACCTGCCTAGTTGGTTAAATTGGCCTATTCTAATGATAAGCCTTGGGTTGATTGTTTATTTTAAACTCTAATCGTGCAAATGATAGAGATTTGCATTGATGTTTTTCCTTCCTCATAATTTGAAAAAATAATCAATCATTTGAGAAAAATATGTTTGTTGTTAGTAATCGTTTATACCTTAATGAAGCCTATGGCGATGAGTTAAGCCGTCGGTTTCAAGCGCGAGTGCCAAAGCTTAAAGAGCAGACTGGTTTTGTTAAAATGCAAGTGTTAAAAAGCCAAGGTAAAGAAACCCCTTGGATTATTCAGACGACTTGGGCGACTCAGCAAGATTTTAAAAACTGGGTGCAAAGCCCAGACTTTAAAGATGCGCATGCTAATCCAATGCCGGAAGAAGCTTTTGAGCGAAGCGGCAATATGGAGCAACATACCATTGCTGTCGATAGCGATGCGTAATTTCTTTTATGAAAAAAGCCGCAATTGCGGCCTTTTTTATGTGAGATAGCCCTAAATTAGGCTTCTTCACGCTTTTTATGGCCATCGCGCATGTGAACGAGGCGTTCGCCATTAAGGCAGTTCTCAAACGAATAAGCTTTACCAAATCCTTTAACGTATCGACCTTTTTTTGGTGATAGTTTAAATAAGTTAAAGTCCGTATGGCTTGCTAGATTTTCAATCATTTCGCCGTGTCGATCGGCTAAAATTTTAAGGCCAGTGTTGTAACCTTCTGAGTTATGTGCTTGATGCTCTGAGGTTAGAGTAAGATTGACTCTTACACGTGCAAATAAGTGCTGGGCATCTTGCTCATCTTCAATAATAAGCACGGAGGCATTAGGATTGTTTTTTAGATTCACTGAGTGACCAGCGATATCGCTCAATAATAAATAAATACAATTATCGCCAGTGGCAAAAGGTGCATATGAGGCAAAAGGTAAGCCATCAGGATCAATCGTTGATAGGTTAAGTGACATGCGGCTGTCGATAAACTCGCTGATTTCGTCAGTGAGGCGTTTTTCCATTGCAGGGTTTTTCATACTTATTCTCTTTATCTTAAATATAAATTTTTATTGTATATTTTGTGCATTTTCTTCGAGTTGCTGAAAGCGATTCAGTTGATTCGGCAGTATATTGCCTTCGCTATCTCGGCCTAAAAATACTTTAAACAGGGTTTCTTTTTCTGTGCTAAAGACTAAAGCATAGCTGGGTCTGCCACGATGCAGTTTGCTTTGCAGTTCGATAGATGAAATCTTGTCTGTGTTTATATGGCCTTCAAATCCTAAGCCGTCGCTATCAAGGTTATAAAAGCCGTGGGCTTTTGAGCCTTTAGGAAATTCGCCTTTAAATTCAAAAACGCTTCCAGCATGAATAATAATGACGGTCACTTTGCCCCAAGAGGGGAGTTCGCTTAACAGTGATTCGCAATCGGTGTGTGTCAATGTCACGGATTTTTCGTTGAATTCGGACGTGTTATCTGCGGTATTCATGGGCAGTGAACCTGTGTCATTCTCTTAGTAGTTATTCTATTTCTAATCGACTTTCTTATTCGACTCAATAAATTTTAACGAAATTTTACTGAATATCGATTGCATTATCAAATATAATCTATATGATAAGCATTCTCATTTACGTATAAGAATAAGAAATGCGACCATTATCACTAAGCCTGTTGCTTGGCACAGGGTGGATCCTACCAACGCTAACGAGTTATGTTATAGCCACTGAGGTTAATGCGCAGAATGTTATAACCGAAGAGGTCGTTGTTACCGGTACGCGAACCGAGCAATCGGTTTGGGATGCTCCTGTCAAAGTTTCGTTAGTCAATCGTGATCAAATTGAAAAGCTGCATGCTAAAAATGCGTATGAAGCGATTCAACATATCCCCGGCTTAGATTTTAAGCAACCAAGAGGTAAAGAAGGGCAGTCTGTTTGGATTCAAGGTGTCTCTGCTAATCGAGTCTTAGTATTAATCGATGGTGAACCAGTATCCCCAAGTACGGGCTCAACTGTTGATATTACCCAAATTCCAACCTCGCAAATTGAGCGCATTGAAATTGTAAAAGGATCAGTATCTGCCTTATACGGCAGTCAGGCAATTGGCGGTGTAGTCAATATTATAACAAGAAGGCCGGATAGTGGGATTGGTGCAAGATTTTCAATGGATGTGGGAAGTTGGGGCGAGCGAGATGTAGAAGATGGCGAGTACTCTGTCCCTAAACAACGTTATGATGGCTATTTAAGTTATGCCAACTCGCTACTCGCTATTCAAACAGGTGTTAATGCGATCTTATCTAATAGCTTTCTATCTGATCAGGATGACTTTACTAAGCCTGCACCTAAAGGTGATCAAATTTCCAGTTTTGCTAAATTATCTTTTTTTCAAACTGAACAATTAACCCATAAAATTGGCTATGAATATTATTTTCAAGACTGGGTGTCAGACTACCTTTTCCGCAATGGGGGTAACTCTTTAAACCTTTTTAAAACAGATAAGGTTGACCGTCATACGTATAGATATGATGGCGAGTTTTTTGGCGAAATAAACACCATAAAATGGGGGGCAACTTATGAGCAATTTATTAATGAGTCGGCACCCAAAAAAAGTGAATTTAGACGAGCCGAAATTGATTATTTAAACCTAGATGCTCAATGGGATGTGGAGATAGGCATTCAGCAGATTACACAAGGTCTTGAATATAATTACAACACACTTGCCAGCATTAAAAATAATGTTGATGAGTTGCCTGACAGTGAGGTTTTTAGAAGTATTGAATATTACTTTCAGGATCATATGACGATTGGGTCATTCCAGATTCTTCCAGGGTTCAGGTATCAATATGATAATTTGTTTGGTGGTAAGCTAACCCCCAAAATTAATGCCCGTCTAGATATCATTGATGATGGCGATACAGCGTTGTTTCTTCGAGCTGGCGTTGGTCAGGGATATCGCGTTCCAAATTTAAAAGAGCTTTATCATCTTTTTGATCACTCGGGTTTAGGTTACATCATTTATGGCAGTCCAGACCTTAAACCTGAATCTTCAATTAATTATCAAATAGAGCTTGGATTGATTACAAGTGATAACTTTGCGGTCAGCGCAAATCTATTTTACAACGATATGACAGATATGATTGAGCCTGAATTTACTGGAGAATTTGAAGCAGGTGTTGCCATCTCTCGTTATAAAAATATTGAAAAGGCTAGGATTCAGGGTGTTGAAATCAATGCTCAAGCCCAAATCAGTTCATGGTTATCTTTGAATGGCGGCTATAGCTATATTGATGCGCAAAATCTTACACAAGACAGGCGTTTAGCAAAACGACCTCGTCATCAGGCTAAAACAAGCATAGAAGTCTCTCCTTTTGATGCTCTGAGCTTCTTATCCAATGCGCGATTTGTTTCAGATCAATTAGTGTATGACACAGAAGGCCAAGCATTTAAAACGCAAAATTTTACCGTTTTTGATATTAAAACTAATTATGCCATGACAGACAATCTGAGTTTGTATGGTGGCATAGATAACCTCACAGACGTGATTAAAGATCATAGCGATCATTATGATGATAGGCCGCGAGATGGGCGTTATTACTACACAGGATTTACATTAACCTATTAGGATTAAGCGATGAAATATAATAAAGTATTTTTATTTTTAGCAATAACAGGTGCTATTGGATTAGTCGGTTGCGGCAGTGATTCAAATGACACTACTAACGATATTTATGATCCTTCAGTAAAAGTTTCTTTAGATACAGGGACGTCGCAAG
>JAPOUS010000028.1:10468-13322 GCA_026708525.1 Cellvibrionales bacterium | reverse complement strand
TTATTTAATTTCGTTACAGAGCCCGAAAGCAATTTTTAGAGGTGCCCTTATAGGCTAATTATTTGCAGATAAGTTCTATTCGAAAGTTTTGGGATGAACTTCTGCTTAAAAAATAATCTAACGGATAATGCTAACTAATTTATCGAGGGGAGAAGATGACTAAACTCGTTGATATTGAAGGGTTGAGCGCAAGGCATGCCAAGCAATTGCAACAAGCGGGGGTTCGATCGGCAGAATCGCTATTAAAAAAAGCTGGCAGTAAAAAAGGACGGCAAGATGTGTCAAAATCTTGCCAATTAAGTGAAAAACAACTCCTTGAATGGGTCAATCGTGCAGACTTAACGCGGATTAAAGGCATCAGCACGCAGTTTTCAGATTTGTTGGAAAACTCAGGCGTTGATAGTGTACCAGAGCTGGCTAACCGTAAAGCGGATAACCTTTACGCCAAACTTCATGAAGTGAATAAGAAAAAGCATTTTGTGAAACGCCTGCCAAGCGAAAAAGAAGTGGCGCATTGGGTCTCTGAAGCAAAAAGATTACCCAAAATGGTTACCCATTAAGCCTTTTGGTTTATGCATTCCTATCTGTTGCGTAGGAATGCTAACTTATCGAAACCATTTACTCTTCGCCGACTTACTTTTAAAATGCGGGCTATTTTTCGCATGGATTGGATTGCATGAAAATTTACCATAACCCGCGTTGTTCTAAATCTCGTCAAACTTTGCAGTTAATTGAAGAAAAAGGCGTGACACCTGAGATTTGTTTATATTTGGAAACCCCGCCTTCTAAAACAGAACTCACCGATATGTTGAAAAAACTCGGTAAAACGCCACGTGATATTTTACGCAAAGGTGAGCAGGAATATAAAGACAACAATTTTGCCGACAAAGCATTAAGCGATGAAGCCTTAATCGATTTGATGGTGCAATTCCCTAAAGTGATCGAGCGCCCCATCGTTGTTGATGGCGATAAAGCGATTGTGGGTCGCCCACCTGAAAATGTGCTTGATCTTCTGTAATGACCGATCTTCCTTATATTTTAGTTCTCTATTATAGCCGCCATGGAGCAACAGCTGCGTTAGCTGCTGAGGTGGTGCGTGGTGTGAATCAGGTGGAGAGTATGGATTGCCGCTTGCGAACCGTGCCTGAGGTTTCCCCCAAGTCCGAGCAAATACAAGCAAGCATTCCTGACGATGGCCCTCTTTATTGCGAGCTGGATGATCTTAGTCAATGTGCGGGGTTAGTCGTGGGTAGCCCTACGCGCTTTGGTAATATGGCAGCAGAACTCAAATACTTTTTTGATCAAACGACATCTCTGTGGTTGTCGGGCGATTTAATTGATAAGCCCGCTGGTGGGTTTACATCCACAAGTAGTATGCACGGGGGACAAGAGTCAACCTTACTATCTATGCTGTTGCCTTTGCTGCATCAAGGTATGGTGTATGCTGGCATTCCTTACAGTGAAAAGAGCTTGCATCATACTCGGCAGGGCGGGACGCCTTATGGCGCAAGTCATGTCGCAATGGATCGAGATCAAGGCTTAACCCAAGATGAAAAGCTCTTAGCAAGGGCTTTAGGTGAGCGCATTGCAACATTGGCTTTAAAGCTTCAATCTTAATAGTAATTTATAACGATAAAATCCCATGACCACACAATCTTATGCAACCTTGGCTAAATCAGCCGCTATTATCAACGGTATTGGGATTGCCTTATTCGTGTTGACTCTTATGGCTGGAACCTTGTGGTTTCCGCCGACGCATAAATCGCCAAATTGGGTGATCTGTGTTTTGGTGATTTTGCCCATTGCTCTGCTATTGCCTTGGCTTATAAAAGGTAGCCCAAGAGCGCATATTTGGTTTTGTTTTATTTTATTAGGGTATTTTTTAAATAGTGTTCAATCAGCATTTTTAGTGGAATATGGGGTTATCCCTTGGATTGAGTTACCCCTGGAAGTGCTGTTATTCATTAGCAGTATGCTATTTGCGCGTTGGCAATTTCGAGCACATAAAACCGCTCAATAATTATTGAGCGATTTCATCTGGGTACGCTTGCTTCCACCCCTCAAAACCGCCATCAAGGCTGTAGACATCTTCAAAGCCTTTTTCGACGAGTATCTGTGCAGCAGATTGGCTTGATATGCCGTGATAGCATGTCACTATCACAGGCTTATCTATATCGGCAGTTTGAATAAATTCCTGTAAATTATGTTGGCCAAGGTGCAGACTTTTAGGGATATGCCCCTGCTCAAAATCGATATCATTACGAATATCAACAAATTGTGCAGTTTGGTTGTCTAGATGTTCGTGTGCCCCTTCGGGGGAAATTCGTTTAAACATAGCTCCTCCTGTCAGCACTGATTTTAGTTGTTTTTGAGTGTTTGGGGGAGGTTTTTTTCTGGAGTCTTGTATGTTGGTTAACCATCGAACCGCGTGTTTTGGAAAAATGCTGTTGTTAATCCTTATCTTACAGATAAGCCATGCATCATCTGGTACTTTTACTGAATCCTTTGTTTTGTCTGTTATTGCAACTATCGCTAGTTTGTCCATGGAGCCATCACCTGAGACTGCCTTGGTAGCCAGTGCATCGGTTAGTCTGATTCCACTTTGGCGTGATTATGGTTATCCATATTTTTTTCCAACACCATTAGAGAAGGCTATTAATAAATTTAAGCAGCAAAAGTTCTTGATCGATAAAGATAACCACGAACTTTGGTTCCTATTGAAGCCCTGGAAAGATCTGTATAAATCAGATGCTGCCAAAAAAATACCAATTAAAAAAATGATTGAGGGGGCTGTTCATATTTTTAGCGGAGAGATCGAGGAGCATCGAGGAAAGAAAGGTCTCTCTAACGCACA
>JAPOUS010000028.1:0-10458 GCA_026708525.1 Cellvibrionales bacterium | reverse complement strand
ACGCACAGCAATATATGCTGGCTCAGGCTCTGAAAGATGTGAAAGATGAAGAAAAAACGTTTATTTTCGGAATAATAGGAAAAAAAAGCAAGCTTAAATTACGTAAGCTTTGCATTGAGGAGGTGGGAGAAAACTCGCCAGTAAGTATAGATCGTACTGATTTTAATAAACCTTTTCAAGGCAAGAAACTCTCTGAGATACTGGGAGAGTTAAATTTACATGTTGAGTCATACAAAGCCGTAGAATAGACAGGGCAGCCTTTTAATGCCGATTAACCCAGATTTCTTTCATCAATTTCAACAACAGCTTAAGTGGCATTCCGGTCATCGCTGGCGTTTAGTGTGTCATGTTCAATTGCCGGAACGACAAGCCATTGATTTAGCAAAGCAGCTTTTACTCCTTGCAAATGTTAGTGACAGTCTATGGATTGATTTACAGCATGATAGAGAGATCAAAGCGTATCGAAATAAGCTAGGCTGTGAAACTCAAGCGGTTGTTTTTAATGCCTACCAAGGTCTGAACCCTGATCTTTTAGGTGTTTCGCATGGTTGGGTGAAAGCGGGTGGTTTATTTATTCTTATCACGCCACCCAATGCGCAGTGGCCTCATCTTGACGATCGTGATTACCAGCGTATGGATTCTGAAGGCGAAGTACAAAAACCTTTTCGTTTTATATCGCATTGCATCCAGGCGCTAAATACCCCTTCAATTATTCAAATACGAGAGGGCGATGTTTATTGGCCGAAGTTGGCTGCTCAGTCAAATCAACCTTTTTCTGGCGCTGAACAAATGGCGCTTATCGAGAAGATTATTCATTTTGGGTCGCGAAAACGTCGAGAGGCTTTAGTGGTTTCAGCACCTAGAGGGCGTGGTAAATCAACTGCTGTGGGCCGGGCCTTACTTGGTTTACTGAGGCTAGATGCTAGGTCGCCGCTTAGGATAGGCATTACGGCACTTAGTCAAAAGGCGGCAATCAAGGTTTGTCATGAATTAGCCCGAGGACTTGGTGAGTCGGCTGCTGTTGTGACTCAGCGGTTCTTTTTCTCTCCTGATCAGTTAATTCTGGAGCAGCCGCAACTTGATATGTTGGTGGTAGATGAGGCGGCTGCCATTCCTGTCAGTGTGTTAAAACAACTAACGAAGGTTTATTCTAAAATACTTTTTGCTACGACAACGCAAGGTTATGAAGGGCATGGTCAAGGCTTTGCCATGCGTTTTGTCCCTTTTCTTAACGAAGCATTTAGAAAAATGTCTACCCATTCGCTAAATGAGCCCATACGCTTTGGATTTAACGACCCTCTAGAGCGGGTTGTTGAAAAGATGCTGCTGTTAGCCCCAGATGTCAGCGTGGTAGATGCTGAGAGTGACACAAATATACGCAAACTGACTCAAGATGAATGTCTACAAGAACCTGAGCTGTTATCACAGGTGTATGGATTGCTTGTCGAAGCGCATTATCAAACACGTCCTGACGATTTACGTTTATTGTTAGATCATCCGGCATTGCAATTAGTGGTAGCTGAAAAATCGCAGAGGGTTATTGGCGTTGTGATGCTGTTTGAAGAAGGTGGTTTTGATGGGGAAACAATCCATGAATTTGCTCAAAGCCCAAGGCGATTTAGAGGTCATTTGACCGCACAAAGCTTAAACCACGAAGCTTGTGAGGGTGCCCTTGAGGCAAGGTATTTGCGTATAAGTCGCATAGCCGTCCATGTAACTTATCGCCGTGAGGGTGTAGGGTCTGCACTGTTAGATTTTGTTTCAAAAAATGCATCAAGTTCGGTCAATTTTTTGAGCACTAGTTTTTCATTAGAGTCTGATTTGGTCGCTTTTTGGCAGAGAAATGGCTTTGACCTTATCAAATTAGGCACTAAGCAAAATAACGCAACAGGGCTTTTAAGTGGTTTACTGCTTCGCCCAATTGATGCTCAGGGTTGTGCGCTGAAGCGCCAGTGGCAGCCGGATTTTTTTGAAGGATTGTTGTATCAGATCATGACGCAGCACCAGCATTTATCGACGGAATTAATCGCTCAAATATTGAAAAATGGCCAATGGTCAATCGGCGTGAACCATAAGAATCAATGCAAAGCTTTTGTGGCTCATCGATTGGCATTTGATCAATGTCGCTATAGCTTGCTGCTGTTTCTTCTTAATGCTTGGGGTCAGGAAGTAGCCTTTGAAAAGCGCCAAATAGCGCTTGCGTTACTGGATGTCTTGATAAAGAATGTGCCTCTGACTGAGGGCGCTAAAAATGCAAAGTGCCCTGGCAAAAAAGCGTTTATAGCTGAGATTAAACAACTCTACCAACGCCTACTTAACTCCCACACTTGTTGAACTAGCTAAAAAGGACGCCTTATGGCCAGTGTATTCACTCAAATTATCCAAAAGGACATTCCCGGTCATTTTGTGTATGAGGATGATCGTGTCATTGTGATCATGACAATTCAACCGGTTAAACCGGGGCATGTGTTGGTTATTCCGAAAGAAGAAGTCGATTATTGGGATGATTTAGATGAAGACTTGGCAGAGCACTTGATGCGCATTGCAAGAAAAGCAGCCAAGGCGATAAAAAAAGTCACAGGCTCTTTGCGTGTTGGTTTCATGATTGCAGGCTTTGAAGTGCCGCATACACATATTCACTTGATTCCTGCTAACAGTATGTCAGACTTTTCTTTAGCAGGGCTAGCATTTGCTGAAGGCGATGATTTAGCTGACATGTGCCAAAAAATTAAGCGTGAATGGGTATAGATATCCCCTTTATTTTGAATCTCTTGATGATGCGACCTTACAAGGATAACAAACCGAGCTGATCATGCGGCAGTCTTCATTTTTCTCAACAATGGTTGTTTTTTTAGCACTGTTTCTATCTGGCGTTGTTTTTTCTAAAACCAAAACGGTTGAAGAACGCGACCCTTACGAAAAAATCAACCGTACCATTTTTGAATTTAACCGAACGCTGGATAAATACTTTTTAAAACCTGTCGCTGTAAGTTATGACACTATTTTACCTTCATTTGCAAGGCAGGGGATTTCAACGGTTTTCTCAAATGTCTCAGATGTCCCTTCGGGGGCCAATGCCTTATTGCAAGGTAAAGTGAAAAAAACGGGCCGCATTCTTATGCGCATTGGTATTAATGCCACGTTGGGTTTCTTTGGGATTTTTGATGTGGCTAAGGATATGGGGTTACCACAAGAAAAAGAAAATTTTGGTCAAACCTTGGGTGTCTGGGGAGTACCAGAAGGCCCTTATCTTGTCGTACCATTTTTAGGTAGCTATACCATGCGAAGTGGTGCAGGGGCTGTCGTCGATATTTATTTTGATCCGATTTTTGTCGATAACGTGGCGGATCGAAATGCCTTATTTGCCATTCGTACCATTGATAAAAGAGCGAATTTGCTTAAAGCTGAGAACCTGATCATGGGGGATCCTTATATTTTTATTCGTAACCTTTATCTTCAGCAAAGTGAGTATGAGCTCAATGATGGGCAGGTAGAGGATGCTTTTTCAGGTGAAGAAGATTTTGATGATGAAGATGATTGGTTGGATGGTGAAGGCGATTGGTTAGATGATGAGTCCGATGATGATCGGGAGAATGTGATCACAGATGATGAGGATTGGTTGAGTGATTGATCATATCGAATCGTTAAGTTTTGGCATGAAGGCCACCTTTACTCATTGATGTTGGCTTCCTTTATCAAAGTTGCAGTCATTCATCGACGTGTGTCTTGAGACGTTTTTCCAATAGCTGCTGGCTGCTTTATATTGATCACCTGCTAGGGAACCTCTGATTAAGAGGCTGAGTATTCACAGAAATTTTCTAAAATTTCTGACTCGATTCTTGGAACCTTATGCGCGAATGCAATTCTCGGACAACCTCCTAGCTGATGTGGTCGTGTTTAGGCTATAATCGCGCTGTTTTGTTACTTGATTAGTCGTTCATGAAAGTTGAATCACCCATAGTTCGCCGAAAGTCCCGTAAAATCTGGGTTGGAGATGTTGCCGTTGGTGGTGATGCACCCATTAGTGTGCAGTCCATGACCAATACAGAGACCACGGATGTGGATGCTACCGTTGGCCAAATTACCCGCATTTTGGATGCGGGTGCTGATATGGTTCGGGTTTCTATTCCAACAGATGAGGCCGCTGAAGCCTTTAAGGACATTCGCTCACACATTAAAGCCCCGTTAATTGCGGACATTCATTACGATTATAAGTTAGCCCTTAAGGCGGCGGAGTATGGTGTTGACTGTTTGCGTATTAACCCAGGCAATATCGGAAAAGAAGACCGTATCAAGCAAGTGATTGATTGCGCGAAAGCCCATCGAATTCCTATTCGTATCGGTGTTAACGCCGGCTCCTTAGAGAAAGATATTCAAAAAAAGTACGGTGAACCCAATGGTGATGCACTGGTGGAGTCCGCCATGCGTCATGTCAAGATTTTGCAAGATCATCAATTTGAAGATTTTAAAGTCAGTGTGAAAGCTTCGAATGTGTTCTTGGCAACAGATGCCTATGAAAAACTCGCAAAGCTTATCGAGCAGCCCTTGCATCTGGGTATTACTGAAGCGGGAGGCCTGCGCTCAGGTACGGTAAAATCCAGTATTGGCCTTGGCTATCTGTTAATGAAAGGCATTGGTGATACCTTGCGAGTTTCTCTTGCGGCAGATCCTGTGGAAGAAGTTAAAGTTGGCTTTGATATGCTCAAAGCGCTCGATCTTCGCCATCGTGGCATTAACATCATTGCTTGCCCAAGTTGTTCTCGCCAAAATTTTGATGTCATTAAGACCGTCAATGCCCTCGAATCTCGCCTGGAAGATATCAATGACTCCATGGATGTGTCTATTATTGGTTGTATTGTCAATGGCCCAGGTGAAGCCAAGGCGGTTGAAGTGGGGTTAACAGGCGGTACGCCGAACAACTTAGTGTATGTTGATGGCAAGCCCAATCACAAATTAAAAAATGACGAATTGGTTGATGAGCTCGAAGCCTTGATTCGTCAAAAAATCAAAGATAAGCAGGCCGCTGATAGCAGCCTAATTACTAAAGTATAAGCTACCAAAGCATAAGTCGTCTAAAGCATAAGTAACTAAGGTTTCATGGCTAAGAAAATTCAAAATATTAAGGGCATGGTTGATTTATTGCCTGAACAAACCCCTGTTTGGCAGTTTATCGAGAAAAACATCAATGAGGTGGTGACCTCGTTTGGGTTTGAAGAAATTCGCTTGCCGATAGTGGAATATACCGATCTGTTTAAACGTTCCATTGGCGAAGTGACCGATATTGTCGAAAAAGAAATGTACACCTTTAACGATCGCAATGAAGAATCCTTGACCTTACGACCGGAAGGTACTGCCTCTTGCGTGCGTGCAGCTATGCAGCATGCATTGCTGAATAACCAGCAGCAGCAAAAGCTCTGGTATCAAGGTCCGATGTTTCGTTATGAGCGCCCACAAAAAGGACGCCAGCGCCAATTCCATCAGGTGGGGCTTGAAACCTTTAATATCAAAGGTGCCGCTATTGATGCCGAATTAATCATCATTGGCGCAAGGCTATGGAAAAAACTCGGTGTGGCAGAACATGTCCGTTTAGAGCTCAATACCATCGGTCAACTAGCCGAGCGTAGAGCTTATCGTGATGCATTGGTCGCACATCTAGAAGGGGTGAAAGATCAGCTGGATGCAGATAGCCAGAAGCGGTTAACGACTAACCCTTTACGCATACTCGACTCGAAAGACCCGCAGACACAAGCCTTACTTGATGACGCGCCAAAACTGATCGATTTTTTAAGTGACGAATCAAAAAATCATTATGCTGAACTCAAAAGGTTGCTGGATAAAGTGGGTGTGACCTATACCGAGAACCCGAAATTAGTGCGTGGTTTGGATTACTATAACGATACGGTATTTGAGTGGATCACCGAAAGTTTAGGTGCGCAAGGCACCATTTGCGGTGGTGGTCGCTATGATTCCTTAGTAGAACAACTGGGTGGTAAACCCGTCCCTGCGGTAGGTTTTGCCTTAGGCCTTGAGCGTTTATCCTTGTTGGTGCAGGCTGTGAGTTCGGTAGCCATTGCTTTTGATCGTGCAGATGTGTATTTTGTCGCAGCCTGTGATGATGAAGATTATCTTGAAGCTTTTTCAATAGCTGATAAGCTTCGAGATGCGTTGCCGCAAATGCGCTTGATGATGCATTGTGGTGGCGGCAGCCTTAAAAGCCAAATGAAAAAGGCCGATAAAAGTGGCGCGCGATTTGCCCTTATTGTCGGTTCAAACGAATTAGCCGAGGGTGCTGTTTCCATTAAGTCTTTGCGACTAGCCGATGAGCAAATGACAGTGGCAATAGATGAGTTACCTTTGAAACTCAAAACGCTTTTGGCAGACTAAGGTTTGTATTTATTTTTAATAAGTAGCAAAAAAGCTTAGGCTGATTCTGTTTATGCTACTAATGTTAACGAAGAATTGATGTGAAGGAAGGTTTATGGACGCTCATGAAGAAGAACAGATTGCCGCGTTGAAGCAGTGGTATAGCGATTACGGCAGTAAGATTTTACTGGGTTTAGCTGTAGTGTTGGCTGCTTGGTTCGGTTATCAGTTCTATGAGAAGAAACAGCAAGAATCCCTAACCAAGGCCAGTATCCTTTATACTCAGCTAGCCCGAGCGATGGAATCGGGTGTTAAGGACAAAGATAGCCGCTTATTATTTGATGAAATTTACGGGTATTTATCCACGGACTATAAAGATTCAATCTATGCGACCTATGCTGCCTTTATGCGTGCGAGCCTTGATGTTCAGGATAATGATTTGGAAAAAGCTGAACAAACGCTTCAGTGGATTGTCGATCATGGTAATAAGGCCAAAGAAATGCGAGAGCTTGCCGTATTGCGTTTAGCAAGAGTCAAAGCAGCTCAAGGGCATTTCGATGAAGCGCTTACTCTTTTGGATAAAGGTTCAACCATTTTTGTGTCTGAATATGCAGAAGTGCGTGGCGATATATTGATGAGCCAAGACAAAATAGACGAAGCATTGGTGGCATACCAACAAGCAAAAGAATCATCATTTAGTAAACGACCAGGTACCTTATTGGATCTTAAAATTGATGGCATTAAAAAAGATCCTGACGCCTTAATCAGCATTAAAGTACAATAGCTACCTAGTAAAAAAGGATTCCTTCGATTGTCGGAATCCTTGTTTCGACCTGACCTATCGTTAAATCGTTATTGATCATCCGCAAGGTTTTCATCTTGAGCGTTCTAAAAAATAACCAAAAATCTGTTGTCTTAAGAGTGGTACATATGTGCCGTTTTCGATTCGCCTTAGTGGTTTTTTTACTGGTCGTAGGTTTGATTGGGTGTAGCTCAACACCTAAACAAAAAACCGAAGCCGAGCTAGCCAAAGAGGCAGCGGCACAACGAAAAAAAGACAAGAAAAAAGCCAAAAAAGAAGCCGAAAAAGCGTTGCAACCCAAAGCACTGACCGCTATTACTAAAACGATGCGTTTTCGGCCAGTTTTTGCCGATCATTTAGGTAAGCTGAGTAAATATTATCATCAGTTTCATTTTGCTTTAGATAACCACTGGATCTATGCAGCAAGCCAAAATGGTACGGTGGTTAAATTGGATAAACTTACCGGTAAAGAGACGTTTCGTATTAGATTAAAACGACCATTAACGGCTGCACTGGCAATCGATACGGATGCTATCTATGTGGGTAATTTAGATGGTGAGCTGGTTGCTCTGAATAAAACCGATGGTTCTGAGCGCTGGCGTCAACAACTGAGCTCTGAGGTGGTAAGCCCACCGGCGGTAGATGGTTTGAACGTGATTGTGCAAACCAATGATGGAGCGGTGGTGAATCTTAACCCAGAAACAGGTGAACAGCGCTGGCGTCAGGATACGCAAATACCGGCTTTGACACTTCGAGGCACAAGTTCAGGCACTATTTTTGGCCCCTTTGTCGCAATGGGGTTTGCCAACGGCACCTTGGCGATTTTCGATGTAAAAACAGGGCAAAAGCGTTGGGCTGATCGAGTGGCTGTGCCTATGGGCGATACGGAAATTGAACGTCTCGTCGATGTGGATGCAACCCCTGTTGTTCACGGTAACCGGTTAATTGCTGTGAGTTACCAAGGCAATTTAACGGCATATAACATTACCTCAGGACGAAAAGAATGGTCGCAGCCTGCTTCAAGTTATAAGGCAGTTGCCGTCAGTGGCGACAGGGTTTTTGTTAGCCAATCGGATGGTAAAATTAATGCATTTGATATCAATTCGGGTCAAAAAGTTTGGCAGCAGGATGGATTGGAGCGGCGTAAACCCTCTGCCGTATCGGTGTCAGACAGCGCTTTATTGATCACAGATTTTGCAGGTTTCTTGCATGCGTTAAACCCTGAAACCGGTGAGTTTATTGGCCGGCAATCCTTAACCTTACCTAAAAAACCTACCCCAGGACACAATAAAACGATTCAAGTAAAGCGTTTAATGAAGACTAACCCGCCAATACGTGTGCAGAGTTTGGTTGATGGCAATACCCTTTATGTCTTTGCCAATAACGGGCAGATCCAAGCATTGACGATGGAGGCGCAGGCTTCACAATCTATGGCTTCTGATGTGCTAAAACATAAGAAAAACGCACTTGGCACACATGAAGAGACGGTAAAATAAATGCTACCCACCGTTGCCCTAATCGGCAGGCCCAATGTTGGCAAATCGACCCTGTTTAACCGAATCACCAAGTCACGTGATGCCATTGTTGCTGATTTTGCAGGACTGACTCGTGATCGTAAATACGGTAAAGCCATTCATGATGATAAAGCGTTTATGCTCATTGATACGGGTGGCTTATCCGATGTTGAAGAAGAAAACATCGATGAAATGATGGCAGGGCAATCGCTGCAAGCGATTGAAGAAGCAGACCTAATCGTGTTGCTGGTTGATGCCAAAGCAGGTTTGATGCCAGATGATGCGTGGATTATTAAGCAGCTTAGGCAGCGGGATAAAGAATTTATGCTGGCTGTTAACAAAACCGATGGCATTGATATTGATCAAGCCTTGAGTGATTTTTATCAGGTAGGGCAAGAGCAGCTTTATCCAATCACAGCAAGTCACGGTCGAGGTGTTAAATCTTTGCTGGATGAAATAGTTTTTAATTTGGGGCCGCATTTTTCAGAACAATCGATAGTCGAAAACGATGAGGCTGATGAAGAACACGGCGTTAAAATTGCGATCGTTGGCCGGCCAAATGTTGGCAAATCGACCTTAGTTAATCGTTTGTTAGGCGAAGATCGTGTGGTGGTCTTTGATATGCCTGGAACCACGCGAGACAGTGTTTATATTGATTACGAGCGCGATGAAAAACCTTATACCCTGATTGATACCGCAGGTGTACGTCGTAAAAAAAATGTGAAAGGCATGGTAGAAAAATTCTCTATCGTGAAAACCCTGCAAGCCATTGATGATGCGAATGTGGTCATTTTGGTGGTCGATGCGCAAGAAGATTTGGTTGATCAAGATCTGCACCTATTAGGCTTATGTATTCAATCGGGCCGAGGCTTAGTCATTGCAATTAATAAGTGGGATGGTATTAGCACAGAACAGCGCAATCGCATAAAAAGTGAGCTGGATCGCCGTCTCAATTTTATTGATTATGCTGAGATTCATTTTATCTCGGCTTTGCATGGCAGCGGTGTTGGTAATTTGTATGAATCCGTTGATAAAGCCTACGAATCTGCTCGCGCCAAGTTATCAACCAAAAAGCTTAATGAAATATTAGAAGTCGCTTGCGAGCAGCATCAGCCGCCTATGGTGTCTGGTCGACGTATTAAATTGCGCTATGCGCATGCTGGCGGTTCTAACCCGCCGATTATCGTTATTCATGGCAATCAAACCGAAAAATTGCCCGATCATTATAAGCGCTATCTTGAAAAAACCTTCCGACGCGAATTGAATCTATGGGGGACGCCGATTCAATTTGTGTTTAAAACGTCAGAAAACCCATTTGAAGGCAGGGCGAATAAGCGCTCAAAAGCCTATCAAGCGAAAGAAAAAACCAAAGCGCGCTTTCAAAAAAAGAAAAAGTAAAGTGGCCGTTATTGTGGTGGCCATTGTTGTTTTTGGTGGGGGATAAATAGGATATAAACGCAATCCTTTTCTGCTGTGTAAATAATTTTGAGAGGCGAGTCAGGCACTGAAAAAATCCGTGTGCCGTGGATATCATCGACTTTTCCCATTAGCGGATTATCCGATAGCAAGTCAACAGAGTGAAAAACGGCTTGCAAAATGCTACTTGAGGACTCGGGGTTGCGAACATTCATGTACGCTTTAAAAGCAAGCAAATCGTTTTCAGCGTCTTCAAGCCATAGCATGATGTGATGGACGCTCCCATCCGGCGTCACAATGCGCCATACGGATTAAAATTAATCAGGTAATCAAAAGTAGGAGCGTCCACATGCAAGATTGTAA
>JAPOUS010000095.1 GCA_026708525.1 Cellvibrionales bacterium | reverse complement strand
ACTGAAAACCTTGAAATTTAGCGCAGAACCTCAAAATCAATTATTAGAGATGCCCTTAATGACTTTGCACCTCGGCGCCGGCGCATGGAAACGAGACCGGTAACAGCGAGAACTTACGGGAAGATTAATATTATTGTCGTTTATTAATAATTAAGGGCAACCTTCGCCTTACTGAACCCCTTGAAATGCAGCGCAGAACCCTAAAATCAATGATTAGAAATACCCTTAAGAAAACAGCCATCTAGGAGATAGCTGTTTTACGATTTAGTCTACTGAACTTTATAGGCAAATTGATCCGTTAATTGCTGCCTTAGTTCGGCAAAGGTTTGATCAATTGCTTTTAACACCAACTCGGTTAAATTAACGAACACATCGGATAAGACATGCGTTTTGAGCTTTTCAAGATCATCATTGGACGCGTTAGCATAAACATGTAAAAGACAAGCCATCACCAATACCTCCCAAGCATTTCCATCAGAGACCTCACAAATCGCTCCAGATTCTATTTTAGATACAGGCGTTCCATTCATGATAAAGAAAATATCCATATAAAATTGTTTCACCTTCTGCATCAACTCTTCAGATCTCGAGCTTTGTGCAATGACTTGCACCAACGGCAATCGATCCGCATGCTCTTTAATGAGGTTTTCTGTATTCTGGTAAGCCATCATAAGGGCCTCTTCGTTCATCGAGGTTTTTTCCATCTCCTTAAGCCTTTCACTGATTTCTGATTCATACCAAGCAAGTAAGGTTCGCATCTCTTCAAGTGTCAATCCTTGTGATATTTTTTTTATAACATTCGACATTAACGTGCCTTTCGATACATAAGAAAAAATAATTTGACTGGCGTCTAGCTTCTCTTGGTCAGAAAAATTAACAAACAACTCTGAATTCATCATTTCTAAAAACATTTTAATGATTTTTTCGATTTTTGTGGAGTAGCCAGAGAACGTCAGCACTTTCCCTGCGAGTTCATCCTTTTCACAGGCTATTACATTCATGGCACTGAACCAAAGACAGGCGCTTAACACACAGCTAATTAATCGTTTCATTTTTTCCTCGAGTAGGTATGGGGGGCCATTCTTTCCACTGTAAAATGGAATCGCTTGAAGACTTGACACCTAGTTTTCACCGCTTGTATCTTGTGATCTTGCCTCAAGAACAAATACTGCTCACTGAAGCTAGGTTTTATTTATGACTCAAAACAATCTCCAAGGTTGTGACTGTCTAACCATTAAAAAGTTTTATTACAATCACAGGACAACACAGCGCTACTCCTCAATAGCGACGAGTAATGCGTCGTTAGAGTGGTAATTTAAAACACAATCTGTTAACTTTAAATTAAATACTGGTTAACTAATTATGGCAATGACAAACCCTGATTTTGATCGCGATCACCTTTGGCACCCTTATACATCAATCACCAACCCCTTGCCGACCTATGAGGTTTCTCATTGCCAGGATGTATACATCCATCTAACGACTGGCGAAGCATTAATTGACGGCATGAGCTCTTGGTGGTCAGTCATTCATGGTTATAACCACCCGATACTTAATCAAGCCCTCATCGAACAGTCGCAAAAAATGAGTCATGTTATGTTTGGCGGCTTGACTCATAACCCAGCCATCACCCTAGGCCAAAAACTCCTGGCAATGACCCAAGAGGTATTTGACCAAATCTTTCTCGCCGACTCGGGCTCTGTTTCTGTTGAAGCTGCGCTTAAAATGGCACTGCAATACCAGCAAGGCATAGGGCAACACAAAAAAACACGCCTTGGTGCATTACTTGGTGGCTATCATGGAGATACCTTAGGTGCTATGAGTGTCTGCGACCCTGAAAATGGCATGCACACGCTCTTCAATGAGTACTTACCAAACAATCATTTTTTACCTAGACCCACCACTAAGCCAAATGCTCCCTTATCGGAAGAAGACAAAAACAACTTACAGATGTTTTTTGAAGCTTTTGGTGATGAACTCGCAGCCGTTATCGTTGAACCTTTAGTTCAAGGTGCAGGCGGAATGTATTTTTATGATAAGTCTTATTTAAAAGCGTTAAAGCACTATTGCGAAAAATACGGCACACTCTTAATTTTTGATGAAATTGCTACAGGGTTTGGTCGAGCAGGCGAGTTATTTGCCTTCATTGAAGCCGATGTCATCCCTGACATTCTCTGTTTAGGTAAAGCATTAACCGGTGGTTACATGACATTGGCTGCAACCTTATGCTCAGAAAAAGTCTCTACGGGCATTTGTCAATCTGAGGCAGGTGTTTTTATGCATGGACCAACCTACATGGGCAACCCGTTAGCCTGTGCTGTCGCCAACGCAAGTTGTGACTTATTACTGGAAAGTCCGTGGCAAGCTCAAATTCAACGCATTGAAAAACAGCTACAAGAAGCATTGTTACCACTTGCTGCATCAGATAACGTACAAGATGCACGGGTCAAAGGGGCTATTGGCGTACTCGAAATGAAAGAAGCCATTGACGTTGCATCATTCCAAAGACAGTGCGTTGCCGACGGTGTGTGGATTCGCCCGTTCGGTAAATTACTTTATATTATGCCGCCTTACATCATAAACCACGAAGCATTAGAAAAACTCACAGACACCATGCGTCGATGGACTTGAAAAATACCGCTCTCACTCAGTGCTATACAATGAAAAATGTCTAAATAGTTCGCCTTATACAACACATGGCTACCCTGTCTAAGCGCAGCGTAATTTATGCCGTAAACGCTAAAACAACGCCTCCTCAATAAACGCCAAAACCGACTATTAGTCAGCAGTTGGGTGCCGGCTAAAGCGTTTCTTTTATTCAATACGCTGTTTTATGATAAGCGCTTGACTATTGCTGTCAGTTTGAAGACACTGATTTGGCGTCTTATCAACGTCTAAGGGTCTAATGATCACCTTGATTAAACACTTCTCGCTAGTTGTTTTTCTAAGTAGTCTATTGACTGCCTGCGATACCACTCAAAAAGAAACCGCCCTTAACGAAAAAACCCAGGAAATCACTTTAGCCCTGACCGCCGAACCTCCAAAGCTTAACAGCTTAAAAAGTGCGGATTCTGTTAGTTTTATTATTCTTGATCATCTATTAGAAGGACTGCTTCGATATGATCAACACCAACAACTTGAACCCGCTGTTGCCGAAAAATGGCAATTAACAGAAACAGGCGCAACGTTTTGGCTTAGAACCAATGCAAAATGGCAAGATGGCATTGCCGTCACTGCGCATGATTTTGTCTACGCCTGGCAACAAGTCGTTAACCCTAAAACTGCATCGCAATATGCATTTATTCTTTACCCCATCAAAAATGCTGAAGCGATTAATGAAGGGAAATTACCACCTGAAGCACTCGGTGTAAAAGCGATTGATGATTTCACGCTCGAAGTCACTTTCGAAAAAAACTGCCCTTACTTTTTGGAATTAGTGGCTTTTATGACGTATCGGCCAGCCCGCAAAGACTTGCATCAACAATGGGGCAACGCCTATGCTGCCGATGCAAAAACCTTTATCGGCAACGGCCCTTTTACACTCACCGAATGGATACATGGTGCAAAACTTACACTGGATAAAAATCTCCACTATTGGGATAAAGACAATATTTCGCTTAATCGTATTAATATCCCTTACGTCACCAAAGATCCATCAGCTTTATTTAATTTATTTTTAGAAGAAAAAATTGCCACTTGGATACCCCCAGCACTTGGCCAAGGATCAATAAAAAAAGCACTCAAAGAACATTTACCTCTGCATAAATTTGAAACAGGCGCTGTATTTTATTTTGAGTTTAACCACAGAGATGAGCGATTAACCAGTAACAAACATCTTCGCAAAGCCATTCAACATGTTATTGATCCTTATCTCTATACCAACAAAGTGTTAGGTGTACCAGGCAATACCCCTGCCCATAGGCTTTTACCGAAATGGTTAATGGGCAATAAAAAACCACTCCACGAAGAATACCCATTAACGCCTATTAGTATCGATGAAAAGGTCGCTCGAGAATACTTAGCTCAAGCCAAACGCGAAATGAACCTTGAAACTATTCCGCCTTTATATTTATTAATCGATGATGGCGGCAATAACGGCAATAAAACGGGCGAGTTTTTACAAGAGGCCTTGAAAGACGCGCTTGGTCTTACAATATTGCTTGATAAACAAATCTTTAAACTACGACTCCAAAAACAATATCAAGGCGAATTCGATCTTATACTGACAGGTTGGGCACCTGACTATAATGACCCTTTAACCTTTGCGGATTTGTTTTATAGTCAAAACGCCAATAATTCAGGCAAATATGAGAACCCTCGCTATGACATGCTGATCGAATCAACCTACAAAACTACCCACCGCAAACTCCGAGCACAATTATTCGCCAAAATGCAGCAGATACTCCAAGACGATGCTGTTGTCATACCTTTATATTTTCGTGGGGATATCTATGTCATGCATCCTAGATTAACGGGGATTAGACGCAGTAAAACAGGGGCTAGCATTAATTTTAATTATGCATCTATTATTCCAAAACCAACGCAGCCAGAGAACACGGCTGAGATTGAAAAATTACCGGAGTCGTTATGAGCGAAACACTCCACACGCAGAAAACCACCTCTTACCCATGGCTAGCTTATGCCATCAAACGACTGATTTCCGGGGTTATCGCTATTTGGTTTATTGCCACAGCTACTTTTTTTGGGATGCATTTAATTCCAGGTGACCCGCTATCCAGTGAAAAAAAAATGTCACCACAAATCAGAAAAAACCTTGAAGCGCGTTATGGCTTAGATAAACCGCTTTTAACCCAATACGGCATATTTTTAAAAAATATTGCCAAAGGTGACTTTGGTATTTCTTTCACCCAAGAAAATCGACGAGTCAACGATATTATCCGCGAGCATTTTCCCATCTCTGCCCTATTAGGTGTATTAGCCTTAATCTTTGCAACCCTTGGGGGTATTTTTCTCGGCGCTTTTGCCGCCACCCATAAAAACCAGCTCAGTGACCATGTAATCATGCTAATGGTTATTCTTGTGGTTTCAGTGCCTGGATTTGTTTTTGCAGCACTTAGCCAACTGGGCATTATGAAAATTAATGATGCATTTAATACGGATTTTCCTATTGCAGGGTTCAGCAGCCTTTCGCACTTAGTGGTTCCTTCGATAGTGCTCGGTTTAGGCACGCTTGCCTATCTTACCCGGTTGATGCGCTCATCATTACTGGATATAGAATCTGCCGACTATATTCGAACAGCCAAAGCCAAAGGCTTATCTAACGCGCAAATCTTTGCTAAACATAAATTACGCAATGCATTACTGCCCGTTGTCACCGTACTTGGCCCTGCCGTCGCAGGCATCACTACAGGTGGTTTTGTTGTTGAAATGATTTTTGCCATTCCAGGCCTTGGCAAGTACTTTGTCGAAGCCGTTCAGCAGCTCGATTATACCGTTATTATGGGCACCGCTGTATTTTATGGCGGCTTTTTGGTGTTAACCGTTATTCTCGTCGACATCCTTTACGGGTGGGTTGACCCCAGAATACAGGTGGTCAAATGACAACAAAACAAACCTCTGCAAAAACCCTTGAACCGCCTAAAATGGATGAAAAAGAATTTCTACCTTATAAAGGGCGAACTCCAGACATCATTCAACGCCCCTCTCGCAATTATTGGCAGCAGGCTTTTAGCAAGCTCAAAACAAACCCAAGCGCACTCATCTCATTATTGATTATCATTGCCTTGGTAGTCTTCACCTTGATTGGTGATAAAATTTGGACGGTTGACCCTTACGACCAAGATCTCACTCAAATATCATCCCCTCCCTCATTCAATAAAAAAGCCTTAGTGATTCCTGATAAAATTCACTACCAACCAATTATTCAACCAAGCAAAGAAGAATATACCCTCAAGACAACCTCGAGTGGCATGTCCGTGATTGGCACACCAACAACGCAATTTATTGCCTTTAAATGGCAACCGGTGGCGGGAGCTAAAGGGTATCAGATTTTTCGACATGAATATTTACCACAGCATATTGATGATCTTGGCGTACCTTTGGGTGAAAACGAAGGTGGTGAGCATGTCAGTTATCTTGATGCATTAAGATTAGAACCTATTGATTACTTCTATTCGATCATACCCATTTTTGACGAAGGCCAATCAACACAATACAGCACCATAAAGCTTACAGCCATGGACGCCATCCCATTAAGTGATGCCGTTGAGCTTGGTATCATCCCTATACACCAAAAAACCAACTATCTGGGTAAATTTATTCACTTGCCTGCCCATCCACTCGGCACAGATTACTTAGGCCGAGACCTCTTAGCAAGGCTCATTGAAGGCGCTAAGACGTCGTTATTTATCGGTGTTCTTGCTCCATTAATCTTTGTTTTTTTAGGGATGCTCTATGGTGGTATTTCAGGCTTTTTAGGTGGCAAAGCTGATGAGATCATGATGCGATTCGTTGATTTTATTATTGCGCTGCCTTTTCTGCTTTTTATGATTTTATTTAAGGTCGCCTTTGGCATTGGGCCAGGAGAGAGCGGAATTTTTCCGATGTTAATGGCTTTAATTCTTCTAAGCTGGCCATCAGTTGCGAGGCTGATTCGTGGACAAGTCTTACAACTCAAAGAAATGCCTTATATTCAAGCATCAAAACTTATGGGTGCCAATGTTTTCCATCTGACCTTGAAGCATATGCTTCCCAATGTCACAGGGTTGCTATTGGTGACACTGACTTTCGCAATACCCAGCGCAATCTTCACTGAAGCATTTTTATCCTTTATTGGCATGGGGGTTGTACCGCCGACACCCTCATGGGGCTCGCTTTGTAACGATGGGATTCATACATTATTAACTCATCCACACGAACTGTTTTTCCCTGCCCTGTTTATTAGTGTCACTGTCCTGGCATTTAATCTTTTGGGAGATGGGCTTAGAGATGCCTTCGATGTCAAAATGAAAGAAGATCAACGGTAATGGAGAGCAGGCAATGCTATTAGACGTCAATCACTTATCCGTTGAATTTCAAGAATCCCAAGGCAGCATTAAAGCCGTTAGAAACATCAGTTTTTCTGTAGATAAAGGGGAAACCTTGGTCATACTAGGTGAATCTGGCTGCGGCAAATCCGTTAGTATGCAAGCAATCATGGGGTTATTTCACGATCAAGCCAATATCAACATAAAAGGCTCCGTCAAGTTACATGGTCATGAATTACTGACGCTGAATGAACAAAAACGTCATCAAATTCGGGGCAAACAAATCAGTATGATTTTTCAGGATCCAATGAGTAGCCTCAACCCCACCATGAAGATCGGTGACCAAATCGCCGAAGTGCTGATCACACACAAAGCCTATGCCAAGCAAGAGGCTTGGCAAGAAGCCATTCTACTTTTAGAAAAAACGCGCATATCAGATGCCCACCTTCGTGTTAACCAATATCCTTTTGAGCTTTCAGGCGGCATGTTACAACGTGTCATGATTGCCATGAGCATTGCCTGTAAGCCGGATATCTTAATCGCTGATGAGCCTACCACCGCACTGGATGTCAGTGTTCAAGAACAAATCCTTGATTTACTCAAAACCCTTCAAGCAGAAGAGGCCATGTCACTGATTTTGATTACTCACGATTTTGGCGTTGCCTGCCAAATGGCGGATCAGGTTGCGGTAATGTATGCTGGCAAAATCATTGAATACGGCGCGTTGGATTCCGTTTTTTATGATACTGGCCACCCTTACACAAAAAAGCTGAAAGCCTCTATACCTCGCCTGGATCATCCACAAGGCAAGCCCCTCACTGTCATTGAAGGCTCGCCGCCTGATTTATTTAATCCACCTAAAGGATGTGCATTCACCGCGCGCTGCGATTTTGCGATGCGCATTTGCAACAAAAAACACCCACAAGCTTATACACTCAATTCAGAAAAAACATCGGATTCTACGCATGGCTCACCGAGCCACTGCGCCGATTGTTGGATACACGATGATGACTGCCCAAAACCTATAAAAACGGCCTATAGGAAAATTAAATGAAGCCCCCGGTCATTGAAGTTAATAATCTGAGCGTACATTACCCCATCAAACAGGGAGAAAACCTGCGTGCGGTTCAAAACGTTACCTTATCCATTCAAGAGGGCGAAGTGTTAGGGCTGGTTGGTGAAAGTGGCTCAGGTAAATCCACCTTGGGTAAGGCCATGATTGGCCTAACACATAAGACGCAAGGCTGGATAAAATACCGCGGTCGTTTTTTACCTAAAAGCTACACCTTAAGTGATTTTAGATCCCATGCAAAACATATGCAGATGATTTTTCAAGATCCTTATGGTTCGCTTAATCCCAGCATGACGATAAAAGAGATTCTAAGAGAGCCCATGCAGCTCACAGATAATAGATCCCGTACTAAACAACAAGAAGCTATTCACTACTGGATAGAAAAAGTTGGTCTGTCCATCAACCACCTTAATCGCTATCCTCATGAATTTTCAGGGGGTCAGCGCCAACGCATTGGCATCGCTAGAGCCTTAATCCTATCACCTAAATTTATCATTTGTGATGAGCCTATTTCTGCGTTGGATGTGTCTGTTCAAGCACAAATTATCAACCTGTTACTCGAATTAAAATCTGAGCTGTCTTTAACTTTATTATTTATCGCACACGACCTATCAATGGTACGTCTCATCTCTGACACTATCGCGGTTATGAAAAAGGGCATTATTGTCGAGACAGGCCCTTCGGATACGGTATTCAAAAAGCCGAGTCATGACTACACCAAAATGCTGATAGAGGCCAACCCTATTGCTGATCCAAAAGATGAAAAAAAGCGCCAAAAAGCCCGTATAAAAAGCAACAAGTCCCTTTAATATTTCCTTATCTGTGTGAAACTTTCGGCCCGATTTTCGCCCTAATAATAAGAAGAGAATAACGTGCATGTAGCCATCTCCTCTTATCACTATTTCTTAACGATCAAAGCCGCTTCACTCATTTTTCCGTTACCAACTGAAGGGTTTTGTTAGCACCTGCCATTAAACAACCAGTGTAGGAAATTCTAAATAATGTCTTTCATTGCCAAATTATTGCTGATTTTATTGCCGTTAAGTATGTCAATTTCAGCTTGCAAAGATAAGAAAACGCAAGAAAAAAACATTATTCCTCCTGCAAAACTAACTGAGCAAGCAGCGAAGTTACGCAAGCAACAAATCAATAACACGCATTACCACTTATTTTTCGATTTAACGAAAAGCCAAGATGCGTTCTACGGAAAAAATGTGATCAAATTTGACTATCTTGGCGGCGGTGAAACCTTATCGATTGATTTTCACCAAGGCAAAATATTAAACATGACCTTAAATAACCAATCGATTAAATACAAATACAATGGCAATCAAATCACCCTAAAAACGGTTCACTTAAACCAGGGGAAAAATCGCATTGATATCGAGTACGAACATGATTACAGCAAAACAGGCTATGGTCTTTACCGATTTGTAGACCCAATTGACAACCAGGTTTATATTTATAGCAACAGCGAACCTTTTGCTGCTAATCAATTTTTTCCCTGTTTTGATCAACCCAACCTTAAAGCCACTTATCGATTAGAAGTCATTGCCGATAGTGCCTGGCATATTATCAGCAGCACCAAAGAATCCAGCGTCACTCCGATTGAGAATGATAAAAACCATTGGGTATTTCCAAAAAGCCTGCGGTTTAGTACTTATTTATTTCCACTTCATGCCGGTGATTTTAGTGTGTTTGACGATCCAAGCTTTAGATACCCTCTAAAACTGTATGTTCGTCAATCGTTAGCCAAGCATGTCAACGCCAATAAATGGCTGGCAATGACACGTTACGGATTTAATTTTTATGAAGATTTTTTCGGCGTCAAATACCCTTATCAAAAATATGATCAGTTGCTGGTTCCTGATTTTGCTTCGGGTGCAATGGAAAACGTAGGGGCGGTAACCTTTAACGAAGTATACATTTCTAAAGGCAAAGTAACCAAAGCACTCGAGCTTAACAATTACTTAACGATACTGCATGAAATGGCGCATATGTGGTTCGGGAATTTAGTGACAATGAATTGGTGGAATGATCTTTGGCTCAATGAAAGTTTTGCTGATTTCATGGCAGCGTTGGCTCTTGAAAAGAATATTAGCTATACAGAAGATACACGTGCTCTGTCGTATTCAAGAAAAACCTGGGCTTATTGGGCAGATCAATTACCCACAACACACCCTATTCAAACAGAGGTTGCCGATACCTTAGTTGCCCGCACCATATTCGATGGCATTAGCTATGGCAAAGGAGCCGCCGTCTTAAAACAGCTATATTTTATGATTGGTGAAGAAGCCTTCAAATCCGGGCTGAAATCTTATTTCACCCAATTTGCCGAAAACAACACAACACTCAATGACTATCTCGAACACTTAAGTAAAGCCTCAAATAGAGACCTCTCTGAATGGTCGGAGCAATGGTTAAAAACAGCCGGTATCAATCGTTTAATTTTTGATTGCCTATGTGAAGACGATAAAATCACTACATTGACCGTGCACCAAAAAGCCAACTTAAGTTACCCAACGCTAAGAACACATGAATTTTTAATTGGATCAATTGAGCCTCAGGGCCAATCCAGCAAGATTACCTCCCCGGTAAAAGTAAAGGTCAGTAACGCAGTAACCAACCTCAATGAAACCGAAGGGCTAGCTTGTCATGACGGTATTTTCCCTAACTATTTAAGTTTTGGTTACTTCAAAATGACGCTAGATAAAAAAACCTTGGAATACTGTTTACAAAACCTGGATAAGATAAACGAACCCCTAGCTAAATTACAGCTTTGGCATACCTTCTGGGAAATGCTAAGAGATCAGAAATTATCACTCGAACAAATGGTTCAAATTGGCGTTGAGATGCTTGCCAAAGAGCAAAACCCCTTTGTCGTTCGGGTTGTCCTTCAACATTTAGTGGGCTCTTACAGCATGAGTAATTTGCTTAACTATACACGAGAAAAAGACATTAAAGCCTACGAACAACTGACAAACCATCTCGTCAGCCTACTTTGGCAACAACTAAAAACCGCGCCAGCGAATAGTGATAATCAATTCTATTATTTCAAGACACTGACACAACTATTAACGACACCAGAAGCTGCCAACCAATTAGTTACGCTATTAGGCGAGAAACACCCTGTTGCTGACTTTCAGGTAGATCAAGATATGCGCTGGTCATTAATTATTGGTTTGAGCAAAGGCGGATATTCAAAAGCCAAAACATTAATTGATAACGAAAAGCAACGCGATAAATCACAGCGTGGCCATAAATCCGCATTGGCTGCTATGGCAGCATTACCCAATAAACAGATGAAGCAAGAACTCTTAGACGATGCCATCAAAAAAGATTCGCCTTATACCTTAGCGGAGAAAAAAGCGATTTTTAACCATTTGTTTCCAATACAGCAACCCGCTGCACGAAGTGAGTTTCAACAAACATTTTTTACACTATTAAGTCAATTTATTGACGAGCATCGAGATAATGGGTTTCTTGGTGCATTTTTAGCCCTTGGACCTAGAGACTGTCAGCATCACACACTCGCTGAACGCTATCTCATTGAGCATACACAACTACCGCCCATTGTTAAAAAACAGTTATTAATTAACCAATATGAAAATGAAAAGTGTGCACTGGTAGCTCATTAGTATCGTTAGTCTACCATTCTCTATCGTAAGAGAGACTTGATGCATTTTTTTAGCATCTTCGAGTAACGCAGGATAATCGGCGGTGTTGCCTATATCGCCACCGCTCATCCTAAGTTTACCGAAGGCTGCTTTATCTCAAGCAGGGTAAAAACTGCGTCACCGCATGTTTGCTCAATACATTAGGTAGGTGCTTGATAAGCCCGGAGCAATTTTTTATAGATAACTGGTGTTCCTGTACATTGAACGATATTTCTTGCAACTTACTTCGTATTTTCCTATAAGATACCCCTCATGCAAGAAAAGTCACCAGCCTCATTTAAAGCACTCATTCTATTAGCCATCCCTATGATTGTATCCCAGGGTGCTATGGCATTGATGATGTTTACCGATAGGCTCTTTTTATCTAAGTTAAGCCCTGTGCATCTTGCCGCATCACTTGGCGGAGGAATGACGGCTTTCTTTTGCTCATCACTCTTTATGGGGGTCATTTCTTATGGCAACGCTCTGGCAGCACAATATTTTGGCGCAAAAGACTACGCAGCCTGCCCAAAAGTTCTAACACAGGGACTATTACTTACCTTATGTTGCATTCCTTTTATTATTGTTATTACCTTCCTAGGGCCCTTACTCTTTGTTTGGATGGGGCACTCACCCCTTGAGGTGACATTAGAAACCCAGTACTTCACCATTTTACAAGTAGGGGCTGTTTTTGCGCTGATGCGAACCGCTTTTGCTTCCTATTTTATTGGCACGTCAAAAACCTTTTTAGTCATGGTTGTGGATTTAACCGGGGTAATTATCAACATCCCTCTGTCTTGGCTGCTTATTTTTGGTTTTGACCAGTTACCTGGGTTGAATATTCCGGCACTCGGTATTTCAGGCGCTGCAATAGGTACGCTGATCAGCAATATGATTGCCTTAGGCCTATATATCATTTTGTATCTGGATAAATGGCATCAACAAACCTTTTCGATCAAATCCAGTTGGTGTATCGACCGTGCCATTCTCAAAAAATATTTGCGCCTCGGTGTGCCTTCGGGCATTGATATGTTTTTAGGTTTTGCCGCATTTAATTTATTTGTGTTGCTTTTCCAATCCTTTGGTGTTGTTGAAGGTGCTTCAGCCGCTATTGTATTTAATTGGGATATGCTGTCGGTCATTCCATTAATGGGCTTAAATGCCGCGTTAACTAGTCTTGTAGGGCAGCATTATGGTGCCAATGATATGCATGGCCTTGAAAAAACACTCAAAGGTGGATTTGTCATCGCCTTTATTTACACCTTGATGCTAACGTTGCTGTTTTATATTTATAAAGACACTTTGATCGAAATATTTAACCCACCTCACTCCACCTATTATGCAGAAATACTAGACCTTTCGCGGATGATGATGATGGGGTTAATTTGTTACATGATTGCCGATGCGGCTATTCAAGTCTCAGAAGCCGGCCTTAAAGGAACGGGGGATACTCGCTGGATGATGGTTGCCTCTGTAGGCCTTCATGGATTCATGCTACTCTCACAGATACTTATCATCAAAGTCTTTGGGCTTTCGAGTTTAGCCTCTTGGGCAGCCTTTGTTATCTTTATCCTCTTATTATCGGTAACCTTTGTTTACCGTCTTGCCTGTCGGCCTTGGCAAAAAATGCCCCTCCCCGCATAAAGGGAAGTCTTGGCGTTTAACCCTAAATTTATGCATCCTTTCATGCGGCCATTCAAAAACACTATCGCAGCAAATATTTCGACGATAAACGCCAAAACTCACTGCTGTCCGGTTAAACAAAATCTAACTCCAAATCTACCTGGAATTGGCGTGT
>JAPOUS010000054.1 GCA_026708525.1 Cellvibrionales bacterium | reverse complement strand
TCCGCCTTGTTAGGAAATAAGCTTGAAAGCCTGATGGCATCTTGACTTAATCAGGGGCTCCCTAGTAGATATCGACCTTATAAACAGGATTATAATCTGGGGTAGAGTAAATCCTGCCCCTGATCACTTTCATCAACATCAAAAAAGGGCGTACTTTGTTTATCAACTCTTTCCCTCACACACCGATGGTAAATATTTAAACAGGCATCTGAAGCACTTTTGACAATAGCTTTCCTTACTTTCCCATCATTGCAAGAATAATCAATGAATATACCCAGCATCAATACAGAGGGAACCACCACACCACTGATTATCCCAGCAAGCGAAGCAGAGCCAGCAGCTGCCAATATTGGCTGAATTGTTGATGCCGTTGTTGTATTAAGACTATCACTGGAATTAAACACACCGTCTAAACCAGTCGTTGTATTAATCGTTGTATTAGTCGTTGTATTAGTCGTTGTATTAGTCGTTGTATTTGTCCAAGCACCAGTTGTTTTATTATTGTAAAAATCCGATAAAGTTTTATTGCAATACAAAATACCCGATGAAAAATAATTATCAGCGACACTCGCTGCCGATTGACCTAAATCCCGCACCAAACGAGCGCACTTATCATCACACTCCATACTCAAAGTATCGTTACCTTCCCTACAGCCCCTATGGAGGTTACCTGTTTCGCCTGTATAGGGTTTTGTTGTATTTTTAGATTTACCACAAAACACCAAATATGCTTTAATCGCATGCTTACACAGCGCTTCTTTAATGTCAGCTGAAGAATAAGAAGACGTCCAGCCCGCTCTAGAATGGAGCGAAAAAAAAATCACAATATAAAAAATAACATACTTCATAAATGTGCTCATTTTACGCATACTATGAAATGTGTTAGTCAATTTATTTCCTCTAAGGTTCATAGAAATATCATCTTATTTTCATTTTTTGGTCATATAAAATTCATACGAAATCGTTAGTTTGTGCAACAAAATTAACCAAGAGATCAAAAATGAAAAAAATACTATGGGCACCTGTGATGGCTACCCTTGCACTCTATGCCTGTGATGATGATAAAAAGAATAAGGTTAATGTAGAACCTTTATCTTACAACATAGTTGCACGACACAGTAACCCACAAGCCTTCGATGATGGTGAAGCAGAAATTACCGCTTATCATAACGCAAGCCAGTCAATACTGGTCATCAACGCCAATAACAACACCATTGATATTTTTGATGCAAGTGGCATTACTGATCAACCTTTAACCAATCCGCTAACGGATAGCAATCTTACCCGTATCAATACCATTGATGTGAGCAAACACCTCACCAATGTCGGCGGCATCAATAGTGTGGCTGTTTCGGGTAATCTTTTGGCGATTGCGGTTCAGCACAGCAATAAACAAGCCAATGGCTGGATTGCCTTTTATACGCTAAACGATAAAGGTAGCATCGATTTTGTCCAGGCGATTGATACAGGCGCACTGCCCGATAACGTGGTCTTCTCGCCCAACGGCCTATATGCATTGAGCGCTAACGAAGGTGAGCCCTCTGGCGATTACAAAACCGACCCTGAAGGCTCGGTGACATTAGTTTCTATAAAAAACAACAGGCCGGATACAGTGACCCAGCTAGATTTTAAAGATTTTAACCAAGGTGGCAGTAAAGCTGACTTAATAGATAATGCCGTCAGAATTTCTCACCCCAATGCCAGTGTGGCACAAGATTTAGAGCCTGAATACATTGCCGTGAATGAAGACAGCACCTTGGCATTTATCAGCATGCAAGAAAACAACGGTTATGCCATTGTCGATTTAGCAAAAAAAACCATCACTGCTATTAAAGGGTTTGGTTATAAAGATCATGGTGCAGAAAATAATGGCCTTGATACCAGTGACAAAGACGATGCCATTAACATCCAAAACTACAGCAACCTTTATGGTTTATATATGCCAGATAGTATTGCAAGCTACCGTGTCAATGGTATCGATTACATTGTGACTGCCAATGAAGGTGATGGGCGTGAATACTTTTTTGATGCAAGCGAGCAAGAATGTACGGCTGCCGGCGGTTTAGACTGGGATGAAGACGATGGCTGCTTAAGCTGGAGTGACGAGTCACGTGTATCTAAGCTTGAACTGGATGCCTCTGTTTTTGCAAGTTCAATTCAAGATGAGACTCAGCTTGGCCGCTTAAACGTATTAACGACCCAAGGAGATACCAGTGGCGATGGCCAGTACGAGAAACTCTATAGCTTTGGAGCACGTTCGTTCTCTATTTTTAGGGCCGACACTGCGGAGCGGATCTATGACTCAGGCAGCGACTTTGAGCAAATCACCGCCGAACAATTAGGCTTGGCTGGGTTTAATAACGATAATGACGAAAATTCACCCGATGAGCGATCCGATGCCAAAGGCCCTGAACCCGAAGCCCTAGCACTCGGTAAGATGAAAGGCCAAATCTATGCTTTTATAGGACTTGAACGCACTGGCGGCATCATGATGTATAACATTTCAAACCCTGCAAAAGTTACCTTTGAAGGCTACACAATAAACCGCGATATAACGACAAACTTTGATGATACCAACTATACTGCCGTCGGCGATTTGGGCCCTGAAGGCATGACTTTTGTACCTGCCAATCAAAGCCCAAGCGGTACTGCCTTATTAATCGTTGGCAATGAGATCTCAGGATCGACAACGGTTTATCAAGTCAGTAATTAACGTCCCCTTTTTCAATCTTGTTCCCCGCTTTACGCGGGAACAGCCTATTGATTGCTCTGTGCTTTGATTGATCTTCCCTCAAAAAATAAAACTCGCTACACTTGGGATTTGCGGAAAATTTTTATGCCAACACCGCTCGTGACGCCCAAAGGTCACCAACAACTCAAAGATGAACTGCATTACTTATGGCGGGAGCTTCGGCCACAAATCACCGAAAAAGTCAGCTGGGCTGCAAGCCTTGGCGATCGCTCCGAAAATGCTGATTACAAAGAAAACAAAGCCAAACTTCGGCAAATTGATAAACGTATCCGTTACCTGCAAAAACGCCTTGACCAACTGAAGATCGTCGAACCTAATCCTGTGCAATTTGGTCAGGTATTTTTTGGTGCCTGGGTCACGCTTACTAACCTAGATACAGACGAACAACTTCGCTTACAGATCGTTGGTTATGATGAAATATTCGATCGCAAAGATGCTATTTCTATTGACTCACCCATGGCAAGGGCATTATTAAAAAAACACGTTGATGACGAAGTGACTGTTAAAACACAGACAAAAGCAACAGATTGGCTTATAGAAGCCATTGATTACAAAACTACTGAACGGGCTGATCAAATTGGTAAGTAATCTGCATGTCGGGCTTAGGGTGCTTTTCAATACCCATCGTTAGTGCAACAGGATAAATATTGGCACTCAGTACATTGGGTGAAACTTGCTCTATCATTTGATTAAAGATTTCACCTTGCCCTTCAACATATTTTTCATGAAATCTCTTGATGCCATGGTTAGGCAAATCAACCTTTTCGGAGCCTGTGATATTTTTTACTGAAGTAATTTCAATTGCTTCTATCACCAGTGTCCATCGATTATTCTGATGACTCGATTGAGTAATTTCACCTTGATAATGTATTTCAAGGGTCGGTTGATTGCAAAGAAAAGAAGAATGCAGAATTACACTTAACTGCCAAAGCTCATCACGAATAGATAACACTTCTTCAAAGCACCGACCCTGTGTATTTTTTGGAACGTCAATGATTCGTGACCATTGCCCATCAAATGGCGTTAGTGATTTTCTCTCACAACCTAACAGACACAACAGAAAGACACTGCTGATCAAAAATACAACCGATTTCATTGCACACCCATCATGCGGCTTATTGTCTTGATACAGCTGCTAATTTTGGCATTGTGTCTCAGTGAAAGCTACGATAGACTGCAAAGCAGATCACAGTTTTATCATGGAAACCGCCTTTTGCGTATCCATCCAATACTGTAAAAAAGAATAGCTGCCTATCAAAGGCAGCAAAATGAAATTTGTCACCGAATGAAAGTTGCCGTCGCCAAACAGCCTGCTCGTTCCATTACCACGCGTTACACCGCGACTATTCTGGCATTGTGTCTTATTGGCATGACAGTTTTGGCGTTTATGTTGCTCTATAAACAAATGCAGCAAAATGCCCAATACATCAATAAACTGGGTGAAATGGTGGTAAAACAAATCGCGATCACAGTGGATGATATGATCGTTGATCAACGCCTACCTGAATTAGAACAGCTCATCAATGACTACGCCAAAGACTACAATATTAAAGGCATCGTCATTCTTGATAAGCAACAAAAAATCATTACGCGAGCCGGGATATTGCCCAAAAACCCCATCAAAGTAAATACACCTGTGTATGAACAAGATGACTTTCCATGGCTGCCCTTCACTTCCCAATATATCATTCATAACCACCCTGTTTATCAGGGTAATCAGAGAATTGGCTTTGTCTCGGTCATTTTTTCTTACAAAGTTCTGTCTGAAAATTTCAGGCACCAGCTCATTTTAATGATATTAATCACTATCGCCCTCATACTCACTATTTGCTTGGGCGCTGTGCACATTGCAAGACGCTTAACAACGCCCATTCAAGAGCTACTTGAGGCAACTCAGGATATAAAAGAGGGCAAAATAGACCAAATCCCCGAGCGGCGTAATGATGAAATCGGACATTTGGTGAATGCCATCAATGACATGAGCCAGGGCCTTATTCGAAAAACCGAACTTGAATCGCTCTTGGGTAAATTTCTTACCAAGGATGTAGCGAGCAAAGTACTAGACCAGTTAGATCCTGTGCACATGACAGGCGAATATGTCGAAGCAACGGTGTTATTTGCTGACATTGTCGGCTTCACTAAAATTTCGCAGAATATCTCACCGGCCGATGTCCAAGAGCTTCTAAACGAATATTATGGGTATTTTAACGCCTGTGCGCGCTATTATTTTGGCATTGTCGATAAATACATTGGTGACTGCATTATGCTAGTGTTCGGTGCACTTAAACCTGACCAAAAACATGCGTACCATGCTGTAGCTTGTGCTGTGCTAATGCAAAAATTAGCCGATAGACTTAACCAACGCCGCAAAAAACAAGGCTTGTTTTCGATTGAATTACGTATTGGTATCAATAGTGGGAAGATGCTTGCAGGGCTCATAGGCTCAGTTGATCGTATGGAATATACCGTAGTCGGAGATGCCGTGAATTTAGCCTCAAGGTTGTGTAATGAAGCCAATGGCGCACAAATCATCATCGAAGAATCACTCTTTGAATCGATTAATCCAGAACATAAGCTAGTCGTAGACAACTTCAAATCTATCCGAATACGCGGTAAATCAGATACAGTATCTATCTATGCCGTTAAAGATATCGAACAAACTTATCAGATGAGCATGGATAACTTGATTGATGATATTTTATCCAGAGTCTAAGCCTATCGACTCACTAAGAGCCTACCTGAGAGTAATGCCTACTTAGCTAACAATGCCTTCATCTTTTGGCATTCCCTCGTTCGAGGATGAGAGCGAGCGAGATTCACTCTGTCATACCCAATAAATACTGTGAATTGACGTACTAGAAAACCCCTAAAGAAATAAACTATCAGCGCATTCACCCCTCTAACAGTGTATCACTTCGAGCATAGAGGGTATTTCATGAAACTAAACGCATTGTTTGCATCCTTCGTATATCTCTTAACACTTGTATTTTCACCGATAACATTGAGTGCCGATTGCCATAATAAATCGCAATCGGCGTGCGAAAAAAATGACGAATGTACCTGGGTTCATGGCTATACACGCTCAGATGGTATAAAAGTTAACAGCTATTGCCGTGCCAAACCAGGCCATGGTGACCATGCATCCAAGGATACATCATCGTCAGAGCCATCCCCTAAAAAACACAGCGAAAAAACAAAAGACAAAAAGCAAAGCGGTAAAAAGTCTCAATCCGCCAAAAAAGAAACACCTGAAACAGAAAAGAGTCACAAAAAAACCACCAAAAAAAGAGAAATCTTCAGAGAAAAAGCCAGCTAAAAGTGATAAAAACCACAAAACAAGCGGAAAAAAATCATCTGAGAAAAAAACAAAAGAGACAAAAAAGACCACAAAACCTAAAAAGCCTAGCAAGCCTGAGAATAAAAAAGCCAAAAAAGATAACAAAAAGAAATAGTTACGGCTTTTTAATGCGCTAATCCTATTTTTGATTAGCGCTTTCGTTAGTTATCTCTCATAATCTGCACTTTAGCCCTTTGTAAAACCTCAAGCTTAAGCCGTTTTTATGGTATAGTTTGCCCAATAAGTAATTATGACACTTTTATTTCGATGAGAAATTCTGAGTACCTTTATTTACATCCGAATCAGGAAAACCCAACCTCTGTTCGCTTACAAATCAGGCCACTAGGCATCCAGCAATATTTTCCATTTAAAACATTTGGAAAACGCAAAGCCTGGCAATTGGCAAGAGAAACCCGCGAACTCTACATGGATAAGCTACGCATTATTAATATGCGTCATGAACTTGGGTTCAATAAACTCTTTGCGAAAGATGGGCACCTTATTAACCTTAAGATGCACAAACGTAACAAGAGCGGTAAGCGCTATATTATTATGTTGGCTCAGGTCAGTGAGAACGCCATCATCACCTTCCGCAAAGAAAAAAACCTAACGCCTGATAATTTTGATGAAGCCTTTAAAACCTTAACTCAGCTGATTTATGACTATCACGAAATCTCACCTGATCATGAGATCAAACAGCAAATGAAAAAGACGCGAATGATCTATCTTCGTGAATTTAACAGTTACTGGAAAGATTTTATGAATGGCGAGATTTAAACGCTTGATCATCCCTAGATTTACTCTACGTTATTATTAAATTACCACTTGTCACACGGAAGTGAGCAAGACCACCTTTTACCCCAATCGCCTCATCGCTCCCCACACGCTTTATTACGTAATAACCCAAATCTACTAACATACCAACTCACCATGTCAGAACGCATGCCTGAGTAAAAAATCACCTCACCTCTCACAAAGCAGTGAACCTTAGAGTGCAGGGAACAGCTCGCCACCTTCTAAAGCAGCTTCATCCCACACTGCCCATTTATGCATAATGCTTAAAAATGCATCCGATGCCAGCCAGCGATCAAGCCAATGGTCTAGTGCCTGAATAGGCAACGCTTTAAAGCATGAAATATCTACATTGCGAAATTGACGTATAAACGGAAAAATCGCCAGATCCGCTAGACTTGGCGATCGACCTAAAAGATACGGATGCATCGTCAGCAATGCATTCCACTGTATTAATATTTTTGTAGCACCCTCAAAACAGGCTTGCTTGTCTTTAGATTGCTCCTTCAGTGCATATTTATAACCATCAAGCAATGGTTTAAAGTCATTATCACATTGAGTAATCAACTGATGAGCCAAGCATTGCTCATCATCCGTTAACGGCTGCCAAACCCCTTCAGGATCTCGCTGATTTAACGCCCAAAACATGATATCCAAGCTCTCATCAATCACCTGGGAGCCGTTAATTAACACAGGCACCGTTCCTTTCGGCGAGGCAGCCAACATGGCTTTTGGCTTATCTTTTAATAAAATTTCACGTAATTCAACAGACAGTCCGCTAAAGAGAATCGCTAAACGTGCTCGCATTGCATATGGACAACGCCTAAACGAATACAAAATAACCTGCGTGTTTAATGTGCTCATAAAAAAGCATGTCTTTATTTAGTCATTCACTCTTATGGAGTTTAACACAAAGATGAGCTAAACCGGTTGGTTTGTGGAGATGCAGGGACGGGTGAAGAGATAAGTAGTTCAGATGGGGCGGCAGCAGCATAAATAAAACTATGTCAACAGATCCTAGCGTACTAACGGGATCCTCGCGTCCCTCTCTATGACGAGTGCGTTAATAGGCTATAGGTCACTAGCATGGAAAAGTAAATCGACAGGCACTGCAATAACAACTGCTACCGTCTTTAGTGACATCCTCATCAGAATCACAGTCAAGGCACCGAGGTGGTGAAGAAGAGTACACCAAAGATATAAAGAGAAAGAAATCAGCAATACTTTCATGTCAACACCATTAAAACAATAAAAAATTATTAGACGCACCAGAATATAAATAATTCCATTGCACCTATTAACCCAAAGTCACTGGTGCCCCATAGCTCATAGCAAGCCAGCCTGCCTTATTTGATCATCTCCAACGTTAATGCTGGGAGGCTCAAACAGCGCATTTAACGTTCGTTTTTCAAACAAATTGAGGCTGAGTAATCTAAGGATGTGCATCGGCGATTTGTTTTGCCCAGTTAAGCGTTTAAAATAAGTGACCAGCAACTAAATACACATAGCAATCCCTATTTGCGTCATGACAGCATTTTGGCTTGTATCGATAAAAGGCTTTATTTTAAGGCTTTGCTTTATCCATATAAAAAATCGTTTGATTTACCCAATCTTTTAAAATGTCAGCAATGGTCTGAGCGGCGAGTCGATTATTTTTCACTTCAATAACGCTCAAGCCCACGGATTTTTCATCATGGCCTGCTACTCGTTGGATGCATTTGCCCAGCCCTGCTCTTTGCATAAAAAGGCTGAAAAAATCATATGCGGTGCCTATATATTCATGATTGATGCATAACACTCCATGAGTGGAGCTGCCGCTAATAGGCAGATAGGCAATATAATCAATTAGTAAAGCCAAAATTTTTAACTTGTGCAGAAGCCACAGGTTTATTTACACCCATCGGCGCGCTCTTGCGTTAATTGGACACGGGTTAGCTCGGTAAGCGTTTTACTCATTGAGCCAACCCTTTTTTAATGCTTGCCCAAGGCACAAATTTAAAATTTTGCGCCTTGTTCGGCATCACATTGTAACCATCCTGAACCACCAACAAACCTTCTTTAAAGTGGCCGCCAATATTTGCCGTGGTAACAGCTAGACCATCGGTTTCAGATACGCCATCAATGCCTTTTTTACCATCAATAGTGATACGAAATTTACCCAACACAGCAAAAGGAGCATTAGCTTCTACCAAGACATAACTATTATCTCCCTGGCTTGAAATCACTAATACATCCTTACCTTGATAGCCCTGATAAGCCATAGAGATACCTTCAGCATCTGCAACCAAAGTCTCACCCACTTTAATCACAGGCTCTATCGTTAATGGCGCTTTGGATAAATCCACGACCCAGACACCTTCATCCTCTTCTCCGACATAGAGTCGTTGATTTTTATCATCCATAAAACAGCCTTCAGGCTGAGTTTTTAACGCAAACTCACGGGCTTTAGTTGCTTTGATTTTGCCATTGGGTGCACTTAATCGGTACTCCACAAATAAACCCGATTTATCATTAACCCATACCGTTAACTGGCCTCCTTGCTTGCCCATACAAAGGCCATAAGGCGCTTTTAATGTTAACGGAATATCGCTGTCTTTAGACACTAACCCGGTTTTAGGATAAATACGATACAGGCTAATGCTATTATTGGATCGGTTGGAGCTGGCCGCAATATCAAATACTTGCCCGCCAATGGACATTCCGTATCTCACATCGACATTATTAACATGCCCATGAGGAATCTCTTGAATAAGCTTACCCTTAAGGTTATAGACCAATAACCCGGATTTTTTATTGGTTGCCAATACGCGACTTTTATTAGCGTATTTTTGATTTACCCAGATAGCTGGGTCATCTGCCGTATCGCCAGTAGAATTCATCTCCGGTGTTTCGACTACGGCGTTAACAGTAAAGACAGGCGTTTCTTGAATACGCGCCTCAGATTTATTAAATACAAACAAGGGCATCATTGGCCACTGGTATAGCGACTGCTGTACTTTATCAATCGCAACAACCGAATGGTTTAATCGGTGTAACTTTTCTATTTCAGTATCTTTTAACCCATTAATTTTTAAGGTATTAACATGAAACGACTCAAGATCAAGCGTATAAAGCTGATCGGTCTCTTTATTAACCAGCATTAAGGTTTTAGGATTAACGACGACAAGACCTGTCACATCGGCAGGCAGTTGCCCTAAAGGTTCAGCGACTGCAATTAAATCACGCTTTAAGTCACCCTCAGCTTCAGCTGGGTAACGGAAAATACCAATGTTTGGCTCGCTAATATAAAGTGATTGGCTTTCAGAAACCGCCACACAACTTGTCACTTCGTTCCCCACCTGCCAAGATTTAATAAAGACAGGCTGTTTTAGCCAGCGCTCAGTGATTTTACCTTGCTTTGAAACTTCTTCAGCCGCTAAATATTGCTCAACCCAACCTAACCCATCAAACAAATATAAATAGCGGTTGTTATCAATTGGCGACTTATATTCACAAAATCCCTCTAATAATAATTTTTTAGGTTTGATTTTTTGGTGTATTTTAATACCCGATAGCGGAAGTGAAAATATCGTGAGTTGATTATTTTTGGTATCCACCACGCCAAATTGTTCACCCACCTTGCCTAAAGCGTCGAATTCGCCTCTCAATAAAATAGCGTTTTTCTGAGTCGGGTCAGTGGTCAGCATCCATAAACCCTGTGTTTCTGAACTGGCGATCATACGCGTTTTACCAAGCGGCAATAGATCGCTAAGATTATCAAGGTTTACCTGTTGTTTTTGCACAACAATAGTGGAAGCATGAATTGCTGATGATTGCTCACTTTGCTTTGATTGATTGGCACAGGCTACAATGAAGCACCCTAAAATAAAGGTGAAAATAAAGGTGGACATCCATCGGAATTTTTTCATGAAATTACCTTTTAATAAAACCAAAAACTCGACCACCCACTCAGAGATCGAGGGATAAAAATCGTCTTCATTGCTTGAGCGTTAAAAATTCGCTAACTCAAACCCTAACTGAAAGGTACGACCATATTTTTCGTATTGATAATTGTAGTCAGACTTATGCTGATAAGCATAATATGACTCATCGGTTAAGTTACTTACTTTGAAAGTTGCACTCAGCTCATTCATGAGTTTCGCCTTAGCTACAAAATCCCAGTGCATATTGCTATCAATATAAATATCGTTATATTTATCCGTGATATCTTCAACTTCATCTAACATCAAGGCCTGGTAATTACCACTTAAGCGAAGAGAATATCTGCCGTATTCATACCCCACCAAAAGATTCGCTACAAAATCCGATTGACCAGGTAAACGAATTTCGCGTGATTGATAAACTTCTTTGTCTTCATCGTACCATTCAAGCGTGGCGTCACTGTCAATAACAGTGGCATTAGCCGAGAGTAATAAACCACAATTAAACTGATGTGCTGCATTTAATTCCATCCCCATAAGGCTTGCGTTATCACCATTTTTCCAAGTTTCCATGGTTAACCCTTCATCAAAACCTAAGATAGAACTCTCCAATGCTGTTTTATAAATAAAATGCTCGATCTGTTTATAAAATACCCCAACAGAAACCACACTCACATCCCCCGGATACCACGCATAAGCTACATCAATATTGGAAGATGTCATGGTCTCAAGTAACGGATTGCCCGCCTCGCCTTCTTCATCTTCGACGTTGAGTAATGCCCCGGGCGATAATTGCTCAAAGGTGGGCCTTGCCAAAGTATTCGTCCAAGCCGCGCGAAGTACAGATGCCTCACTAAGGTCATATTTAGCCACAATAGCAGGCAAAATATGCTGATCATCCGTCTCATACTGCGTAGCAGTCACCGATTCACTCTCTTTAACAAAACGCTTACCTGTCATCGAGCGATCCGTGCCTTCATAACGAACACCTGTGATTAAACGCAGATCATCAATATCCATTCGCATCATGGCATAAACGGACATAATATCTTCTTGTAGGGTGTAATCACCAATGGCTGATTTTTCAAGATCGGTTTCTTGTGCCAATAAAGGTAGAGCCTCCAGCAAACGATCCTTACTGACACCGTTACCGAAATTACCCAAGTTATAATCGGGTTTCTCCGCCACAAACGCACCTAAGCTGTTATCAGGCAGCTCGTTATCATCACCTTCTTCATAAACACTCACCGTCTCTTCTGCGACTTTTTCGCGCAAACTAACCTTAGTACCAAATTTGACTAAGCTTGGCATGCCAGCGATGGAAAAGTTGTGTGCAACATTGAGATTAAGCACTTGCTGCGTATCTTTCACATCTGCTTCAGCCATCTCAATTTTATCAAAGGCAAAATTTGACGGGTTGTTGATATTCGTTGCTGAAAACACCTGCGGTTTTTTACTGTCTGAGAAACCTATACCAGCATCAAAACCGAATACTGCTTTAAATTCCGCGCCATCGATGTGCATTTTTTCGTCTTCTTTAGCTTCAGAGTAACCGTAACGATAATCGATCCTCCAATCATCAATACGCGACTCACCACCGAAAGCATAGGATTGAATGATTTGGGTTTCTTCACGGTCTTTAAGCTCCTTAGCCATTTCAACCGCTTGCGCTGTTTCACCTGCCATTATAGCTTTAGAGTCAAAGGCTTCTTCGTTTTCATCGTTAAGCGCCATTTCGCCAAATTCGATTTTATTGGCAAAACGCTCTTCATCATCAGTAAATTGTGAATAAAGCGTTCGCAGATAGAGGTCGGTGTTATCAAAATACCGCAAATCAAGGTTGAGGCCAAAGCCCAGTCGCTCTCGCGTGATAGTGTAATCCCGTTGCTCTACCTCTTCTAATCCTTGAATTACCCCTCCATCAAATTGCCAGCTGCCGCCTGTCTCAACATTATCTGAACCAAAGTCACGGTGATAATAAGAGGATGAGAAAGCCACACCCAGTGCATCTTCTATCCCCAAAAAACTTAATCGATCAGTGAATGTTAAGCCAAGCTTAGGGCTTACCTTATCCACTAAGGTATTGTAGCTCGCATCGACATAGACTTTGTAATTAAAGGCTTCGCGATCATAAGCACTTAAGCTTTTGATATGGATAGCACCGCCCAAAGCATCGGCATCTTTATCAGGGGTTATTGTTTTATCGACCGTGACGGAGCCTATTAAATCATTCGGTATCACATCTAACGCCACAGCACGGGTATCTGCTTCCGGCGAAGGTATATTAATGCCATTGACGCTGACGGAGTTATAATCAGGGTTTAAACCACGGACACTCACATAACGTCCTTCGCCTTGGTCACGCTGGATACTAATGCCAGGTAGGCGCTGCAACGATTCGCTAATGTTTTGATCCGGAAAATCTCCCATGCGCTGCGTATCAATCACATCTACCACACCATCTGCTTGGCGGGTTTGATTTATCGCTGAACTTAATGCAGCAGCCTGACCATATACCATGACTTCTTCGGTTGTTGTTTTTTTCTCTGCCTCTTCTGCAAGCACTGAAAGTGGTGAAACACTCAAACCTGCAAGCAATAATTGTTTCATCTTTCGAGAAGGTTTTACTGCCATAGTCTTGTTATCCATCGTAACCTATGTGAGAGGAGCAGCAAATATAGGGATTAACTATGACAGTTGAATGAATAATTTACGGGCATCTCTAATAATTGATTTTGAGGTTCTGCGCTAAATTTCAAGGTTTTCAG
>JAPOUS010000162.1 GCA_026708525.1 Cellvibrionales bacterium | reverse complement strand
GTTCGGGTAATAAACCGGTATGCAATCTTTAACTAGCACTTTTACCCTGTTACCTTTTATCATAATCTCTCTAATTTGATGGCTCATTACAACCTCCAAAACATGACGTTTTTCAATATAGAAACAAATATTTTTTTCAAATCTAAACTTAACATTTTTAAATTTTCCTTTCGTGCGCACAAAATCGTTAAAAGCCACGTAAATACTGATTAAAAGGCAAAAAAATACTATGGCAAAAAGTGACAATAAAGGAAAAACAGGTTCATACGTCTTTACAATGAGTCGTGTCAGCAAGACTGTCCCCCCTAAAAAGCAGATCCTCAAAGACATTTCACTGTCGTTTTTCCCTGGTGCCAAAATTGGTGTTTTAGGCTTAAATGGCTCAGGTAAGTCCAGCCTTCTAAAAATTATGGCGGGCATCGATAAGGAATTTGATGGCGAGGCACGACCTGCCAATGATTTATCGGTAGGGTATTTATCCCAGGAGCCGCATCTTGATCCATCAAAAGATGTGCGTGGCAATGTTGAAATGGGCATGCAAGAAGCCGTTGATGCACTCAAAGGCCTAGAAGAGGTTTACGCGGCTTACGCTGAACCGGATGCCGACTTTGATGCCTTGGCTAAAAAACAGGGAAAATTTGAAGATATTATCCAAAGTTGGGATGCACATAATCTTGAAACCACCCTAGAAAAAGCAGCCGACGCGTTAAGGCTGCCACCTTGGGATGCAGATGTTACTACCTTATCAGGCGGTGAACAGCGGCGAGTAGCTTTGTGTCGTTTGTTATTATCTCGCCCGGATATGTTATTACTGGATGAACCTACCAACCATTTGGATGCTATTTCTGTTGCCTGGCTTGAGCACTTTTTGTGCGACTTTCCGGGAACAGTGGTCGCCATCACCCATGACCGCTACTTCCTTGATAATGCCGCCCAATGGATTTTAGAGCTTGACCGGGGCCATGGCTATCCATTCGAAGGCAACTACAGCCAGTGGCTTGAAGCTAAAGAAAAACGCCTAGAGGTCGAGCAGCGAAAAGAAGAAGCACGACAAAAAACCATTAAACACGAGTTGGAATGGGTTAGAGGCAATGCCAAAGGCCGTCAAGCCAAGAGTAAATCACGTTTAGCTCGCTTCGAAGAATTAAATTCAGAGGAATTTCAAGAACGTAACGAAACCAACGAAATTTATATCCCGCCCGGCCCTCGTTTGGGTGATTCTGTCATAACCCTTGAGAAGGTCAGTAAATCCTTTAACGGCAGGCCACTGATAGAAAACCTTTCGCTATCAATTCCCAAGGCTAGTATTGTCGGCATTGTTGGTGGTAATGGCGCAGGTAAATCCACCTTATTTAAAATGATTACCGGCCAAGAGCAACCCGATAGCGGTTCCATCACTATTGGTGAAACAGTTGATTTGGCTTATGTCGATCAATCACGCGATAAGCTTGATGGTGATAAAACCGTCTGGGAAGAAGTCTCGGATGGCTTAGATATTCTCACCGTCGGCAACTATCAAGTCAGCTCTCGCGCATACATTGGCCGCTTTAATTTCAAAGGCGAATCGCAGCAGAAGCGGGTTGCCACCCTATCCGGTGGTGAGCGTAACCGTTTACATCTCGCTAAATTATTAAAACAAGGTGCAAATACCTTATTACTTGATGAGCCAACCAATGATTTAGATGTAGAAACCCTTCGTGCATTAGAGGATGCGATTTTGAATTTCCCAGGTTGTGTCTTGGTTATCTCACATGATCGATGGTTCCTAGACCGTATCGCCACGCATATCATAGGTTACGAAGCGGATGGAAACGTTGTATTTCATGAAGGTAACTACAGCGAATACGAGCAAGATTTGAAATCCCGTCTAGGCGTTGATGCCTTAATTCCAACACGCATTAAACACCAAAAAATCTAATCCCTAAAACAGGTAGGGTCAAAAAAGTTTACTCTGACCCTACTTAATTTAACCCTACTTAATTCGTCGATAGCTGCCCAATAAGTTTTCGACAAACCCAAGCATTTCTAATTCGATTAACGCAGCATTAAGCTCCGGCGCAGAAGCCTCCATGTCGCTCAAAAGCACATCAAAATGCGTGAAATCAAAGGGAATGTTATCTAACAGAGCCGCCAATAACTGATCTAACGTCTGCGCTTTGTTACTCTCTGACTTGTCGGGTTTACACCACTCAAATATATCGGATGCTAAAATATCCGAAGGCTTGGTAACAAGACAAGCACCCTGTTGAATCAAACGGTGGCAGCCTGCACTCATAGGATTCGCAATACTCCCTGGGATAGCAAACACCTCCCGATTTTGCTCAACAGCATATTGCGCAGTGATTAACGAGCCGCTTTTTTCCGCCGCTTCGATCACTAAAATACCCTGTGATAAGCCCGAAATAATTCGGTTACGTCTAGGAAAGTGCTCTTTTCGAATGCCTACGCTTGGCGCAAACTCGGTAACTAATGCACCTTGCTCAACAATGCTATCTGCAAGTTTTTTATGCCGCTGTGGATAAAGGTTTTCTAATCCATGCGCTAATACAGCAATGGTTTTCCCTGCACCTTCAATAGCGCCTTGATGAGCAGCCCCATCAATTCCTATGGCTAATCCACTCGTTATCACAAGGCCTGATTGCGCTAGTTGCTTACTCCACTCAAAACTCAACTGAACGCCCATTTTGCTGCTTTTACGCGCACCAACCACACCTAACTGCGTGTCAGACAAACACGCCAAATCGCCTTTCACGTAAAGAATCGGTGGTGGATACGGGATCTCTGTTAATAATTTTGGATACTGAGGATGGTTGATAGATAAGATATGCCAATCGGCGTGGTAAGTTTTTTCAATATTCTGCGTAGCATTTCTATAAAAAAGGTGGAATTCGCCTTTATCTTGAATCTCTCGTATGGATTGCGCAATGCTCTCAGGCATTTTATCCAACAGGCTGGAATCTGCTTTAAGTATTGCATTAGGGGAAGGGAAGTGCTCAAGGAGCTGGCTTAAGCGTTTTAAACCTAAGCCTTTGATTTGCTGTAATACCAGCCACTCGATCAGTTGCTCATCCATAAGCCACTTAATAAACCCTATTAACAGGGATTGTAGGTTAAAAAATTACTGCTCAGGGTTTTTAACAATGTCCCCGGTAACCAAAGGCATATCGGCTGAAACGACAAGCCCGTAAGACATTTTTTCAAACACACGGAATACGATCATAAGCCCTGCATCAACATTGGGCAATTGAATCAGATCGTCGGTGATTTGATCTTTCACCACTTCACCGCGCTGCTCAATCTTTAATACATCGCCTTTTTCTAACGACTCTCGAGTACCTGCGCTAATCACAACAATATCTAAGGTGCCCACCTGTGTAACACCCCCCTCAACTGCAATAATTTCTGCCTCAATTTTGGCTTTGGGTAACTTAGGGTAAAAATTGGCAGAGGCTTTATAATCCAACTCAGGCAATAGTCTGTCATTCACACGCACTTCTTCGCTTGTTCGCGTAATTTCTAGTGTTTTAACATCAGAATTCGAGTCAATGACACGTGCACTGCCTATGGATAACGCTTGAACCCCTAGAAATTCTTCCGTCTCCGGGTGTTCAAAGACTTTGCCAGGGCGGTAAATGCCATAAATATTCTTGGTTTCATCAAAATCGCCGCGCGCATACACAATATCATCTTTACCAGAAATAATACGTCGACCTTGGCCGGCGATCACATAAGGTGAATTATTTAAGGTTTCAGGCGTTTCAATACGGCTTTTACTTAAAAATACAGCGATTTTATCAATGGGGATTGCAGGGATCGCATTATCAATCGGGCTGGTGCGTACTTGTGGCTTTAATCGGCCATCGCCCGATGCGCTGATTTTGGTAGGCCCTCGTTGAATCACCGTTAGCCTGCGCTTGCCACCAACATCAATCAATGCGAGTTGATCACCTGGATAAATAAGATGTGGATTTTCAACTTCGGGGTTATTGTGCCAGATGTCTTGCCAGCGCCACGGGGAGTGCAAAAACGTACTGGAAATATCCCAAAGGGTATCGCCTTTTTGCACCACATAAATTTCAGGGACATCTTTTTTAATGTCTAATACATCCGCTCGAACGAAACTAATTGTAAAAAGGAGGAGGCCAATAGCCCAGAGTGTTTTCATCACTATCCTCAAAGGCAGTCTTATCATTATTTTTGTCGTGATCTCATTATCGCTATTTTTAAATGTGAGTCGAAAACTTGTGAACTTTTTGCGGGATACTTACCAAAATAAAGCCAATTCTTCTTTTTTTTAGCGACAAAACGTATAATCAGCTTATCAAACGTACTTTGTTATTCGCTTCTAAGGCTCTCCCATAAGTGAGCCTCAAACACCGGATGACTTTTTAGGATTTTTATGACGCGTCTTACTATTCTCGAATACCCTGATCCCAAACTTCGCACTATTGCCAAGCCTGTCACCGAATTTAACGATAAGTTACAAACCTTAATCGATGATATGTTTGAAACCATGTACGATGCACATGGTATTGGTCTTGCTGCCACACAAGTCGATCACCATCTACAAGTGATCGTCATGGATCTCTCCGAAGATAAGTCTCAACCCCAGGTTTTTATCAACCCTGAAGTCACTGTGGTGGGCGACACGCAAAAAGTTTACGAAGAAGGTTGTCTCTCTGTTCCTGGTTTTCATGAAAAAATTGACCGACCTGCGGATGTGCGTATTGATGCCAAGGATCGTAACGGAAAAGACTTCAGCATTGAAGCCGACCAACTGCTTGCTGTGTGTATACAACATGAAATGGATCACCTTAATGGCAAACTCTTTGTCGATTACTTATCTGCTTTAAAGCGCAACCGCATCAAAGATAAATTAGTTAAAGCTCACCGCAAACAAAAAGCATCGTAATTAACTCGTTATCTTTCCATTAAGCCTGGTGTTTTTATGACCTATTCGTTATCGATTGTATTTGCAGGCACACCTGACTTTTCTGCTGATCAGCTAAACGCATTGATTCAACATCAATGGGATATTAGTGCTGTTTACTGTCAACCCGATCGACCTAAGGGTCGAGGCAAAAAACTGTTACCGCCACCGACAAAAGCCCTTGCTCTTGAGCATAACTTGCCGGTCTATCAACCGCTTAACTTTAGATCACAAGAAGCCATCGATGAACTGGCTGCCCTTAAGCCCGATGTCATGGTGGTTGTGGCATATGGATTGCTGTTGCCTGAATCCGTCCTCTCGATCCCCACATATGGCTGCATTAATGTGCACGCCAGCTCACTCCCGCGTTGGCGTGGGGCTGCCCCCATTGAGCGTGCCATAGAAGCAGGGGACACTGAAACCGGCGTGACTATTATGCAAATGGATAAAGGCTTAGATACTGGGGATATGTTGCTACATGAATCGCTGCCAATCACCTCAAAAACGACGGGCGATAGCCTAAGGGCAGCGATGTCTACGCTGGGTGCGGATTTATTAATTAAGACCTTAGAACACATCGCCAGCCAGCAGCTCAAACCAATCAAACAAGACGATAGCCTAGCGACCTATGCAAAAAAAATCGTAAAACCAGAGACTGGCATTGATTGGCAGCAGTCGTGCCATGCGATCGACCAAAAAATCCGTGCTTTCAATAGTCATTATGTCTGCTTTACGGTTTTAGACAATCAACGAATTAAAATTTGGGAAGCTCAACCTATGGATTCACCATCCAGTGGTGAGCCTGGTGAGATTCTCTCCATTGATAAAAACGGCATTGTTGTCGCCTGCGGCGAAGGGCAGCTTTCGATCCAAAAAATCCAGCTTCCTGGCGGCAAAGCTATCAATATTCAAGCACTTCTCAATGGTAATAAGCACTTACTAACTCAAGGGTGTCGCTTTGAATAAACCCAAACAATCTCGCACTAAATTCCGTAAAAAACGCCAAGGTAATCCTGCTCCACAACCCAAAAATAACCAGCTTTGCGCAAGAAGTGCAGCGGCGATTGCACTGGCAAAAGTGCTCAAACAAGAGCAATCACTCAATAGCTTGTTTGATGAATTAGTGCCAAATATTCCTCAAGATGATATCCCTTTATTTAAAGCGCTTTGTTTTGGTGTTACCCGTTACAGCTTTAGCTTGATGGCAACTGTAGACCCGCTTTTATCAAAACCCATTCGTAACAAAGATAAAGACATTTATGCCTTGTTACTCATTGGTATTTATCAATTACACTTTTTATCCATACCTGATTATGCTGCCATTGATAGTTGTGTTTCGGCCAGTAAAAAATTAAAAAAACAATGGGCCAAAGGTTTTTTGAATGCCACCTTGCGTGCTTTTCAAAAGCAACCAATGCTCATTGAATCGAAAGAAGCAGATCACCCCAGCTGGTTAGCAGGGAAAATTAACAAAGATTGGCCTGAATATGCTGCGGCTATTTTGGCCAATAATAATCAAGAACCACCGCTGTGCTTAAGGGTCAACCAGCAAAAAATATCCCGCGCTGAATTTATCCAAACCCTCACAGATCAAGATATTTCTGTAAAAGCTGCTGACCATTCGTCCGATGGCCTTTATGTGCTTGATAAGTCAGCACCACTTATGCAATCGGATGCTTTTTTTGAAGGGCATTTCTCGGTACAGGATGAAGCCGCCCAACTTGCTGCACAACAATTTGCATTAAAACCTAATCAATCTGTACTCGATGCCTGTGCAGCCCCTGGTGGTAAAACCTGTCATCTACTGGAACAACAACCGGCTTTACGTGTGCTGGCTATTGATCAAGACTCTGATCGGTTAGTTAAAATCCAACAAAACCTTGACCGGCTTCAGCTCAATGCCACTATAAAATGTGCTGACGCCTCTCATATTGAAAGCTTTTGGGATGGCACCCCCTTTGATCATATTTTATGTGATGTCCCTTGTTCAGCCACCGGCGTTATTCGACGCCATCCAGATTGCAAACTGTTACGTAAGCCTTCCGACATCAAAGCATTAGCAATACGCCAACTATCAATACTAGAAAGCCTATGGGGTTGCTTGGAAGAATCCGGCACTCTGCTTTATACTACTTGCTCCTTGCTAAAGGATGAGAACTGTAAGGTGATTGAAGCGTTTCTTAACAAAACACCCAATGCCCGCATTGAATCGATGGATTTATCCTTTGATGCGGGTGCAAAAACCCCCTTTGGTGTGCAGTTTTTCCCTGCGACTAACAGCCACGATGGGTTTTACTTTGCTAAATTGACCAAGGAGCCTTCTTAACCATGCCTGATATACGACGCATCAGCATGCCCAGCTTAAGCCACGAGCCGCAATAATGAAAATATTGCTACTTGGGGCAGGCTCCGTCGGCGAATCATTAGCAGAAAATCTGACCATTGAGCAAAATGATATCGTTATCATTGATCAGGATGCAAAACGACTTAAAGACCTGCAAGACCGGCTAGATATCGCCACTGTCTGCGGCCATGCAGCCTTTCCCAATGTATTACACAAAGCCGGTGCAGAAGATGCCGATATGCTCATCGCTGTCACTGACAGTGATGAGATCAACATGCTGGCCTGCCAGCTCGCCCACACCTTATTTCGTATCAGCACTAAAATTTGCCGCATTCGCTCTAATGCTTTTTTATCGCATGATAAATTATTCGCAAAAGATGCCATCCCCATAGACCATGTTATTAGCCCTGAAAAGCTAGTCACCAAATACATCAAAAGCCTCTTGGATCACCCGGGTGCGCTTCAGGTTGTGGATTTTGCCGAGTCTCGGGTACGGATGGTTGCGGTAAAAGCATTTTACGGCGGCCCTATTGTTGGCCAAGCGCTTAATCAAATTCCCGAGCATTTACCTTTATTGGATACCCGAGTAGCAGCGATTTATCGGCGCGACCGATCCATTATTCCTGAAGGCAGTACGGTGGTTGAAGTTGACGACGAAGTATTTTTTATCGCAGCAACCGACCACGTTGCACTCATGATGAGTGAGCTAAGAGGCAAAGATAAGCCCTACAAACGCATTATGATTGTCGGAGCCAGTGATATTGGCTCTCGCCTTGCGCAATCTATCGAAGGGAAGTATCAGGTGAAACTGATTGATCGTGATAAAGAGCGCTGCAAGCAACTATCGGAAGTGCTGAACCGCACGATAATTTTACACGGCGAACCTTCTGATAAAGAGCTTCTGCTTTCTGAAAATATCGATTCATGCGATGTTTTTTGTGCGTTAACGGATGACGATGAAGACAACATCATGTCCGCCTTATTGGCCAAGCGGCTTGGGGCTAACAAAGTGATCAGTTTGATTCGAAATACCGCCTATGTTGATCTCGTTCAAGGCGGAGATATCGACATTGCATTATCACCCCAACAAATCACCGTCGGGAATTTGTTAAAGCATGCAAGAAGAGGGGAGATGTCTAATGTTTACTCCCTTCGACGTGGTGCTGCTGAGGCTGTTGAGATCATAGCCAAAGGCGATAAAAAAACCTCAAAAGTGGTGGGCCGAAAAATCGAAGAGATTAATTTGCCTGAAGGAGTCACCATTGGTGCCATCGTTCGTGGTGATGAAGTTATTATCGCACATCGCTACATTACGATTGAAAACAACGATCACGTCATTTGTTTCTTAGTCGATAAAAACAAAATTAAAGAAGTTGAAAAGCTGTTTCAGGTTGGCTTTACCTTTATTTAAACTGAGAATATAAACTGAACATCTAAACCAACGTTTACCATAGAAAATTATGCATTTTTCTATTATTTTTAAATTTTTAGGCATCTTGCTGATGATTTTCAGCTTGACACATCTAGTGCCTTTAGCTGTTTCTTTCTATTATGCGGATGGTTTATATCCTGTCTTTATTTCATCTTTTGCCCTAACCCTTACCATAGGTCTCGTCTTTTGGTCACCCGTTTATAAAGCTTACCAAGATTTGCGCGTAAGAGATGGTTTTTTAATTACTGCCTTGTTCTGGCTGGTACTGGGTAGTTTTGGATCAATGCCTTTTTTCATGCACTCCAATTACGAAATGTCACTGATGGATGCTTTATTCGAATCTATCTCAGGCTTGACCACAACAGGCGCCACGGTCATTACCGACTTGGACAACCTGCCTAAATCACTATTGTATTATCGCCAACAACTCCAATGGTTAGGGGGCATCGGTATTATCGTTATTGCTGTTGCCATATTGCCAATGTTAGGGATCGGAGGCATGCAGCTTTATCGAACAGAAACACCTGGCCCCATTAAAGATTCAAAGTTAACACCACGAATTACTGAAACGGCTAAGTGGCTATTTATTATTTATGCTTCCTTAACTGTTGTTTGCGCGCTGGCTTATTGGCTTGCTGGAATGACTCCTTTTGATGCCATTGCCCATAGTTTTTCTACCGTTGCTATCGGAGGGTTTTCGACGCATGACACTAGCATGGGCTTTTTCCAAAGCCCCTTAATTTGGGGGATTGCCTGCTTCTTTATGTTTATTTCAGGGCTTAACTTTGCCTTGCATTTTTTCACATGGAAACGTTTTGAATTTAAGCATTATTTCTCTGACTCCGAAGCTAAGTTTTATTTCTTTTATATTTTAATTGCCATTGGCATTACTCTCTGGGTGCTTTATCAAGCCAATATGTTTAACGAACGGCCATATTTTTATATGGAGGCAATATTTCAAGTCGTATCCCTTGCAACCACCACAGGCTTTACGACAACAGACTTTAGCCTCTGGCCCAGTTTTTTGCCTATTTTCTTGATTTACTTAAGCATTATTGGTTGCTGTGCAGGCTCAACAGGTGGGGGCGTTAAAGTTATTCGTATTGTATTAATGCTTAAAATGAGCGTCCGCGAACTCCGTTTGCTTATCCATCCCAAAGCCATGATTCCGATAAAACTTAAAAAGAAACGTGTCGGCAATGATGTTATCTCTGCCGTATGGAGCTTTATTGCTGTGTATTGTGCGACTTACATCGTGCTACTGATTATTCTTCAAGCCTCAGGTGTTGATTTTATTAGCGCACATTCAGCTACGCTTTCGATGTTAAACAACTTAGGCCCAGGATTAGGTAACGTCACCTCACACTACGCTGATCTTAATGACTTTGCTAAAGCCGTTCTCTGCTTTGGTATGTTGCTAGGCCGATTGGAAATTTTTACATTGCTTATTCTTTTTACGCCAGGATTTTGGCAACGCTAATCCTCTTCTGAAATCAACGCTTAAACATTGAACTTTTCACCTTTTTAGTTTTCTAACACTTACTTCACTTCTTTGAAGACAGCCCCCCAGTATTTTAATTCAACTGATAGGTAAAAACTATGAGAGTACTGTTCGCACTATTAATCACTCTATCTTATAGCTTGCTATATGCTGGGGCTGATGGCCATATCATTATGGCGTATTTTTTTGATTCGCCCCTCAATAAAGACCTGAAAGTTACTATTGATACTGCCAATGTCGATTCGAAGTGCGTGTATGACCACAATATCAAAGGGAATAAAGAATTTACTATCCCTGCGCAAACTCTCGGATTTTATGCGTTAAATTCAGATAACCCCATTTATTTTCACTCTAAATCCAGTAGTACTGGTGGTGATTTGTGCAATACAGATCCGACCTATTTTGGTGTAGAGGTGACAGCTGACGATTCGCGCTATTCGTTTATTTCTAACTTCAGCACAAAGTCCGGGAATTTCTTTGAGCGCACATCGCATATCTCATTTAGAGGTGACGCGCCTAGTAATCAAGCCATCTGTCCTGGTAAGGCCTATTGTAGTAAAGATACTTATCACTACCACTACACACATACACCAACTGTATACGTCATTTATAGGCCAACGTATTAATGCTTTAATACTATTTTTCTTTCTTGTAAATTGGCCGCTTGCCGTGGCGGCCATATCTGAATCGCTTATATATCCACTGATACTGCTCAGGCGCAATAGCGATAAGTGATTCTACTGTTTTATTCATCGCTTGCGCTGAAATGGTTTCATCTTCATTATAAATACCTTCATCCGCAGGCCGATAAACGATCGTAAATTCACCATTTGCTTCTCGTTTAGCAAAGCAACCTATCGCCTTAGCGCCTGTTTTTCTTATCAAATTACTCACCAAGGTCATGGTTGCTGCCTCTTCACTAAAAAAATTGACATATACACACCCATTACCACCTTCAGGTACCTGATCCGGTAAGATGCCAATGGTTTTTTGTTGCCTCAACGCTTTAAATAACGCCAATACCCCTTTTTTATTGGTCGGTACCAAATGTGCACCACTGCCTTCTCTCGCTGAATGTAATAACTCATTAATTGTTTGAATACGCCCAGGTTTAAATAAACTGGTCAGATCATAATCTTGGCCAACTTTAAGACCTAAAAACTCCCAGTTACCTAAATGGGGAGATAAAAAAATGATGCCACAGCCTTCCGCTTCAGCTTGATCAACATAATGTTGGCCATCGACCTGAGTGACTTTTTTTAGGCTTTTTTCACTTGACTGGGTTAAGACATAAGGAAATTCAAAAAAAGTTTTTAAGGTTTCTCTAATCGAATCTTTGGCAAGTTGTTGTTTTTGTCTCTCATTAAGATCAGGGTAACAGAGGCTTACATTTATCTCGGTAATACGCCTAAACTCAGATTTTAAATGCCATAGCAGTTCTGTCGCGATGGGAACCACACATTTATGCCAGATAGGCTCTGGAACCGTTGCCAATAGTTTAATTAACCAGGTCAGAAGGGCAGATCGATCACTTTTTTTCATAAATTAACGTAAAAACCGGGCAATATTGCTGAAGTTATGGCTAACAAAGGATATAATTTTTCGTTTTATTTGTCTCGGCCGTTTTGTGTCTGCAAACTGCAAACGCGAGGAATCTGTTCTCAACAGACGCCTTGTGCGTTGCAATCGTAATTTAAGGTGTCATGGTGTCTTCTTCAACTGTCCTCACTTTTCAGGATCTTATTCTAGCCCTCCAAAGCTATTGGGCAAAACAGGGCTGCGTCGTCCTCCAACCATTAGATATGGAAGTAGGCGCAGGCACATTTCACCCTGCTACATTCTTACGTGCTGTAGGCCCAGAAACCTGGAATGCAGCCTATGTTCAACCTAGCCGCAGGCCAACAGATGGCCGTTATGGTGAAAACCCCAATCGCCTTCAGCATTATTATCAATTTCAAGTGGTCATGAAGCCTTCGCCAGATAACCTTCAAGAGCTTTATTTAGATTCATTAAAACATTTAGGGGTTGACCCTTTAGTGCATGATGTTCGCTTTGTTGAGGATAACTGGGAATCACCGACACTTGGTGCATGGGGTCTTGGCTGGGAAGTATGGCTTAACGGTATGGAAGTGACCCAATTTACGTATTTTCAGCAAGTCGGTGGCCTCGAATGCTACCCTGTCACCGGGGAAATTACCTACGGCCTTGAACGCATTGCCATGTATTTGCAAGGCGTGAATAGTATTTATGACCTAGTTTGGGCAGAGGGCCCAGAAGGTAAAGTGACCTACGGCGATGTGTTTCATCAAAATGAAGTGGAAATGTCTGCGTTCAATTTCCAGCATGCCGATGTTGATTACCTATTCCAAAGCTTTGATCATTACGAGAAAAGCTGTCAATCATTGATTGAAAATAAACTTCCGCTACCGGCCTATGAAATGGTCATGAAAGCATCGCATACCTTTAATTTACTTGATGCCAGAAAAGCGATTTCTGTTACCGAACGCCAACGTTTTATTCTTCGGGTGAGAAACCTCGCAAAAGACGTTGCCCATTGTTATTTTGATTCAAGACGTGAGTTAGGCTTCCCACTGGCAGAACCATCAGTTAAAGACTTTGTGTTGAATCAACTATCGTCAGAGAAATAAATCACATGAGCCATCCATTATTTGTCGAACTTGGCTGTGAGGAATTACCGCCAGTCGCTTTAAAAGACCTATCTAACGCGTTTGCCAAAAGCTTTGTCAATCAACTTGCTGATGCAAAATTTTTACAAGGTGATCTTGAAATCTTTGCAACGCCACGCCGCATTGGTTTTATTATTCAAAATGTATCTGATGCGCAACCCGATCAACAAATCGAAAAACTCGGGCCCAATGTTGCAGCAGCCTTTGATACTGAAGGACAGCCAAAACCTGCTGCGATTGGCTTTGCTAAATCTTGTGGTGTTGACATCGATCAACTTGACCGTAAGCAGACAGATAAAGGCGAACGACTAGCGTTTACCCAACTTCAAAAAGGGCAAAGCCTTGTTGATTGCTTTCAAGGCTTTTTAGATGAAGCGATGAAAACATTACCTATCCCAAAACGTATGCGTTGGGGCGCTTCTCGTGAAGAATTTGCAAGACCAACTCACTGGCTTTGCTGCCTTTACAATGATCAAATTATTGACGCAAAAGCCACAGGCATTACCTCTAGCAATCAATCGAAGGGGCATCGTTTCCATGCACCAGAATCATTTACGGTAAATGCCACGAATTACGAATCTTCTCTTAAATCACGTAACGTCATTGCGTCCTTTTCTAAGCGACGCGATATGATCAAAGAAGGTATCTTAGCCACTGCACAATCTGTGAATGCCCAAGTAGAAATCTCGGATACATTACTTGATGAAGTCACAGCCCTTGTTGAATGGCCTGTGCCGCTACTGGGTAAATTCGATAAAAGCTTTCTAGAAGTCCCTAAAGAAGCGTTAATTTCCAGCATGAAATCGCACCAAAAATATTTTCATCTATTGGATGCTTCCGGTAATTTACTACCTTATTTCATTACTATTTCTAACATAAGTAGCCAAAATCCTGACGTTATTGTTGAAGGAAACGAACGTGTTATCCGCCCACGATTGGCAGATGCCGCCTTCTTTTTTGAACAAGACAAAAAATCACCCCTTTCAAGTCGCTTTGACA
>JAPOUS010000114.1 GCA_026708525.1 Cellvibrionales bacterium | reverse complement strand
AAACACGTTATTTAATTTCGTTACAGAGCCCGAAAGCAATTTTTAGAGGTGCCCTTAATAATCACATCAATAAAATAAGCAGGTTTTTGGCTTAAGTGAAAGCCAAGGTGCCCACCGTGATCCGTTATTTCAAGCGTTGTCTTCTCTGATATTTCGTGAGGCAGTGGTATCACGCTTTTTGGCATAAAGGGATCATCTTTTGCTTGTAAAATGTGAGTCGGTGTGCGGATATTTTTGATGTTTGAAATACAGCTACTTTTTGTATAGTAATCAATGGCTGAATCAAAACCATGCAGAGGGGCAATGACATCATTATCCAAATCCCAAAAAGATTGGTAGTTTTTTGAGATAGGTAAGGCTTGTAGTTTTTGGTATTCCGCTCGATTGGTTTTTTTAAGGTGCGACAGTTTATTGGATAAATACAGTTTGAATGCGTTTAATAATCGGTTGCGGTAAATTTTGCTTATGCCTTGATCCATTTTTGTGCTGGTTTGATCAAGCTTAAATGGGGTGGATACGGCAATAGCTTTAGTCAGTGGATTAGAGGGGTTTTCGCCTAAATACTTTAAGAGGATATTTCCACCAAGTGAAAAGCCTGCCGCCTGCCATGCAATCGTTGGATAAATCGTAACAAGTGTGTTGATGGTTAGTTCGAGGTCATCTGTTTTGCCTGCGTGGTAAGTTGTTGCGAGACAATTAGGTTTTTTAGCCCCTCGATAGTTCATGGCAACACTGAGAATATTGTGTTGTTTAAGGATTTGTTGAAGTTGAATGATATAGCGTGAATCGCTGCTCCCTGTTAGCCCATGTAAGAGTAATATCCCTTTTGATGGTGCTTGATCAGGGTGTTGAATATCTAAATAAATTTCATCTCCGTCAGGCGTTCCAATAAAAAACGCTTTTCGCTCATCCTTGGGTGCAACGTATCGAAGGGTGGGCCAGATGGTCTGATAGTGCGGGTTTGTACAAAACATCTGTGATTTGAGCGTTGTGTGAATGATAGGCATTCAATTACCTGATGAATTGAGAGGGTAGGTGTTATTTTCCTCAACTGCTGACGTATGTCAATTTAGGGTTGATCCGTTGTTTTCTTATTTGCTGTGATTAAGGACGCAGCTTTTTTTAAAAGACAGCCAAGCATAAAAACTTCGCCTATAACTTATGCAGTTTGGATTGATAGGTAGGTCTTATGCGCAATAACACGTTTATCGTTAACTTGGTTTTGATGGGGGTATTGGTTATTGGCCTTGTTTGGTTCTTAGGCGATAGATCATATGATCCCATAACGGCAAACCCATTACCCCCAGGGGATGCTGTAACTCCAACCCATGTTAAAACACTACCTTTGCCGAGTATTAATCAGGCGGCACCTACTATGCATGCCTCCACTTACTCAGTTTCAGTACCTGAAAGCGTTGTTGCAGCAAAACTGTTTGATATTGTCAAAGCATCGACAATATCCAACCATTCGAGTTATCACCCATTCGCTCAGTCTGCACAGGCGATTCGACTGGATACGATAAAAATCAATACTCTGCCTGTGGGCGCATTACTTTCGCTACCTCTTGATGGTGTGCCATTGATGAGAGTGATTGCTAGACAGGATCGCGGGAGTCGAGGCGTTAAATTATCGTTCGTTTTCGAGCAAAGTGATCAATCCTTATTTCAGGGGTTTATGGTTATTCAAGGAGATAATGCTTATGGCGCATTCGTTTCACCCAAAGGAACCTATGAGTTTGAAGTCGCCCAAACCCTTGGTTGGTTAGTGGATATAGGTTCGATAAATTTACAGGATCAAGAAGTTTTTATTTCGTCGAATTAATCAGTTACAAAGATCTCAAGGAGTGGAGAGATGATAAAATATAAAGGGCTCGGTTTGTTACTCATCCTTTGTGTTGTCGCGAAGATTCAGGCAAAAACGGTCGTCAGTGTGTTGGCGGTTTATAGTCAAGCAGCCGTTGAGAAAAGTTTTTCAGGGATCGATATACGTTTGCAGGCCTTTGAAGACGCCGCTAATCATATTTATGAAGCGAGCGAGGTGGGTATACACCTTGTTATCACGCATCAATTATTATTAGACGATCTTGATGACGGGTATACACAATCTGAAAATGGGTGCATGCAAAATTATGACTCTTACACGGCGCTTAATGATCTACGTTTGAATGATGGCGTGTTCTCAGATATTGGTGAGTTAAGGGATGCCAGTGGTGCTGACTTTGTCGTGCTCTTTCGAGATATCTGTGATGTCGGGGGGATTGCTTATGTTAAGCCTGATGATGAGTATTATGATTACGCAAGATATTCCATAGTGAATATCAGTAACAGCTATACCACATTCGCACATGAAATCGGCCATAACATGGGTCTGACGCATTCACGTCGCCAGAGCGGCGAAGGTCAGCTTGCGCCATATGCTGTGGGTTATGGTGTAGATGAAACGCAAGACGCCCCTGGGTTTGCAACCATGATGGCCTATGCTTCAGCTTTTGAAGGGGCGCAACGCCTTTATCAGATGTCTCATCCCAATCACTTTTATCATGGTATTCCTCTGGGGGTTGACCATACCGACTTACTCCATGGTGCTGACAGTGTCAAAGTCGTTAATACATATAAGTCTATTTACTCGAATTATGGTCATGATTCGGGCGTTAAGGCCTGCTCTGAATCGTTAGGTGCAATTTATGATAATAGTTCCGTCAATGATGGGCGCTCTCAATCTATTTTGAATGTCAATTGCAGTGGCTTATCTATGCACGATTTATCCGCGCTTAATTATTATGAAAAACATTGGTTTGAGAGCATTCGAACCTTGGATTTGTCTAATAACTTGTTGTCGGATCTTACGTTTTTGTCCGAAGGTTTTTTCCCCAATTTGGCCGTCGTAAACCTGTCGGACAATCTATTCATTGAATGCCAAAGCTTAGAAGATTTGTTTCTTTCAGGTGTTTATATTCTAGGTGTTGATAGTTGTGAGTTTAGTGAGTTAGTCCAAACAGATAGTGACGGGCAGGCGCTCGATAATAATGGTCGATAGTTAACTTCTCCATCATCTAACATCCGAGACATCACTCTCTCCGTAATCTAACTAAAGCGATGAATGATGAAAATGCGCGATTGGGTTTAGCCTGATTGCGGTTTCTGTTATAATCGCCGGAATTTTTTGTCTATTTTAGCAGTCATTTGTTTGGAGAGATGCAGTGGACTTTGCCTTCACAGAAGAACAATTAATGATTCGGGAGAGTGCGATAGCGTTTTTGCAAAACGTTAGCGACTCAGAGTCAATACGAAAGGCTATGGCGACCGATCAAGGCTATGATGAAGCCGTATGGGCGAGCCTTTGTCAGGAGTTATATTTACAGGCGATTACGGTGCCTGAAGATTTTGGCGGCTTAGGCTTGGGTTTTGTTGAGCTTGTTGCCGTGATGGAGCAAATGGGCCAGTATTTACTATGTGCGCCTTTCTTTTCAACCGTTTGTCTGGCTGCTACAGCCGTTCGTTTAGCGGGTAATGATGATCAGCAAGCCGATTTTTTTGCTAAGTTGCTAGAAGGGGAAACCTCAGCTTTAGCCTTTACCTCGAATACCTACTTTAATAGCAAAGGCGTTGAAGTGACTTATAAAAAAGTGGGTGATCAATTTGTATTAAATGGCGAATACCGCTATGTCGTTGATGGCCATACGGCCAAAAACTTGGTGTTAGTGGCGCGCGAAGAAGGCTCGGTTAAGCACGATGGCCTAGCCTTTTTTATTGTACCTGCCGACACACAGGGTATCACCCGTCAATGGCTGCCTACTGTGGATCAGACCCGTAAGATGGCAACCATTACCCTTGACAATCTTATGTTAGATGCAGCCAGCCTTATGCAAGAAAATGCCGTTGATGTATTTCATCACGTATTGGATCTTGCCACCATTACGCTTGCAGCTGAACAAGTTGGGGGCGCGCAAAAAGCCTTGGATTTAACGGTGGAATACACCAAAGAGCGTGTGCAATTTAACCGCCCTGTGGCTAGTTTTCAATCGGTTAAGCATAAAGCAGCGGATATGATGACTCGTGTCGAAGCTGCACGATCGGGTGTGTATTACGCCGCTTGTGTTGCAGATGATGCGTTAAATGCAGGGCCTTTGGCAGATGAACTGAAAGAGGCAGCCAGTATCGTTAAAGCGGCAGCATCTGAGGCTTACTTCCAGAATGCGGGTGATGCGATTCAATTACACGGTGGCGTAGGCTTTACGTGGGAATACGATGTGCACATGTATTTTAAGCGGGCTAAAGCTTCTGAACATTTCTTAGGCAATGCAGCCTATCACCGTGAGCGTTTAGCCAAAGATTTATTGGGAGAGTAACGATGAAATTGACTTTCAGCAAAGCAGATGAAGCCTTTCGTCAGGAAGTGGTTTCTTGGCTAGATGCCCATTTGGTCGGTGAGTTTGAACAGCTAAAATTTCGTGGTGGGCCAGGTGATGAACATATGTTCCCCGAGGAGCGTAAGCGCTGGGAGCAAACATTAGCCGAAGGTGGCTGGATTGGTTTAGGTTGGCCGAAAGAGGCGGGTGGTCGTGGTTGTTCTATTGAGCAACAAGTGATTTTTTATGAAGAATACGCAAGAGCCGGCGCGCCTGGTCGAGTGGGGCATATTGGTGAGGGGTTGGCTGGGCCGACCATAGCTGCGTTTGGTTCTGACGAGCAAAAACAAAAGTATTTGCCGGGTATATTAAATGGTACCGAACTTTGGTGTCAGGGCTACTCTGAGCCAAGTGCAGGTTCGGATCTTGCCAATGTTAAAACCAAAGCCCGTTTTGATGAAACAAAAGGCAAGTGGATCATCAATGGCCAAAAAGTATGGACATCACTGGCACACGAATCGGATTATATTTTTGTGATTGCTCGAACAGACCCAGATTCTGTTGCGCATAAAGGCTTAGGCTTTTTCTTAATGAAGATGGATCAGTCGGGTATTGATGTGCGACCCATTGAGCAAATCACAGGCACCTCTGAATTCAATGAAGTCTTCTTTGATGAGGCTGAATGTGAAGCCGAAGATATTGTCGGCAAGCCGGGTGATGGCTGGAAAGTTGCTATGGGGCTTTTAGGTTTTGAACGAGGTGTTTCTACCCTTGGTCAGCAAATGGCATTCCAAAATGAGCTGAACGATGTGATAGCTGCGGCGAAAGCCAATGGCGCGGCGAATGATCCTGTGATCCGCCAACGCATTGCCAAAGCGCACGAAGGTTTAAAGATTATGCGCTATAACTCCATGCGTACCCTTTCGCATGATGCATCAGATGGCGCATTGCATAAAGAAGCCTTGATGTACAAATTGTATTGGGCAACCTGGCATCGTGATTTGGGTGAATTGGCGATGGATGTCTTGGGTATGGAGTGTGATGTGCTTGAAGAGGCACCATACGAATTGACACGCCTGCAATCGATGTACTTGTTTGTTCGCTCAGACACTATTTATGGTGGCACTAACCAAATTCAACGAAACATCATCGCTGAACGTGGGCTGGGTATGCCAAAAGAGCCAAAAGTGACCATTAAAGCTTAACTAACGTAACGAGATATAAGGATACCGGGATGTTTGATGTAAAAAATCCTGAATATGTAAAAGGCAATAACCTAATTGAAGGCAAATCCGTATTGATTACGGCTGCTGCGGGTGCAGGCATTGGCTTTTCTGCGGCTAAACGCGCAGTTGAAGAAGGTTGCCGTGCGATTGTAATTAGTGATGTGCATGAAGGTCGCCTAGAAAAATCTGTGGCTGAACTGAAAGAGCTAACAGGCAAAGACAATGTCTTTGGTAAATTGTGTAATGTCACTGATGAAGATGACGTTAAAGCGCTGATCGCCTTTGCCGAAGAGAAGCTGCAAGGCACAGACATTCTGATTAATAATGCAGGCTTAGGTACGTCTAAAGCCTTAATTGAAATGGAAGACAGTGAGTGGGATAAAGTTATTCAAGTAACTTTATATGGCACCATGCGCATGACGCGTGAAATGATGAAGGTGATGAAAGCGCGAGAGCAGGGCGGTGTGATTGTCAATAATGCCTCAGTATTAGGCTGGCGAGCACAAAAAGAACAAGCGCATTATGCAGCAGCCAAAGCAGGCGTTATGGCGTTAACTCGATGTGCCGCACTTGAAGCTGCTGAATTTAATGTGCGCATTAATGCCGTTGCTCCATCGATTGCTATGCATCCTATGCTACGTAAATCAGCTCCGGCGGATTTACTGGCAGAGCTTGAGAGTAAAGAAGCCTTTGGTCGTGCAGCAGAGGTTTGGGAAGTTGCCAATGTTATGTTGTTTTTAGCCTCTGACTTGTCGAGCTACTTAACGGGCGAAGTGATCTCCACATCGAGCCAGCGTGCTTAATTTGTAACAGTTGAAGTAAATATTATAGAAGGAAAGTCTTATGAGAAAAGCAGCGATAGTTGCCACCGCAAGAACTGGATTAGCAAAATCCTTCCGTGGATCATTTAATGACACTGAAGCGCCGGCTATGGCAGGTCATGTAGTTAAATCCTTGATCGAAAAAACCGGTGTTGATCCAAAAACTGTAGAAGACTGTATTTTTGGCGCCGCTGCGCAGCAAGGTACGCAAGCTTATAACCTTGGTCGCCTAGCTGCCATCGCAGGTGGTTTGCCAGATACCGTGCCGGGTATGGCAATGGAGCGTCAATGCTCTTCTGGCCTTATGACGATTGCGACTGCCGCGAAAAGCATCATGTGTGATGAAATTGATGTAGCAATTGCCGGTGGTGTTGAATCCATTTCGTTAACGCAAAACAAGCACAAAAACACCTACCGCAGTGTTTCAAAAACTGTTGAAGCTATTGATCCAACAGCTTACATTCCAATGATTGAAACCGGCGAAATTGTTGCTGAACGATACAATATTTCACGTGAATCACAGGATGAGTATGCATTAATCAGCCAGCAACGCACGGCGGCAGCGCAAGAAAATGGTGTGTTTAATGACGAAATCGTACCAATGCCTGCGGTTAAAGCGGTATTTAATAAAGAAACTAAAGAAACCACTTATGAAGAAGTGATTGTTGATCGTGATGAGTGTAACCGTCCATCAACTACCATGGAAAGCTTGCAATCGCTTGATCCTGTCTGGAAAGACGGCAAGTGGGTTCAGCAAGGTAAATATGTCACAGCAGGTAATGCCTCGCAGCTTTCTGACGGTGCTTCTGCTTGTCTATTGATGGAAGCCAGCAAGGCTAAAGTGATGGGATTAGACGTGTTGGGTTATTATAAAGGTATGGCTGTTGCCGGATGTAAATCAGACGAAATGGGTATCGGCCCTGTGTTCGCCATTCCTAAGCTTTTAGAAAAGCATAACTTAACGGTTGAAGATATTGATCTTTGGGAGATCAACGAAGCCTTTGCAAGCCAAGTGGTTTATTGTCAGCAAAAGCTTAATATCCCTATGGATAAATTAAATGTTAACGGTGGAGCAATCTCGATTGGGCATCCTTTTGGTATGTCTGGCGCACGTATGACAGGTCATATTTTGCTCGAAGGCAAGCGCCGTGGTGCCAAGCATGTGGTTGTTAGCATGTGTATTGGTGGCGGTATGGGTGCAGCAGCGTTATTTGAAATTGCTTAATCGTTTGAATTTGTGTTTTCTTTAAAAAAGCGGCCACTGGCTGCTTTTTTGTTACCTTCTTTTTGAGTTTTTGTATTGTCGCCTGCTTAATGTCATGCGAATCGCTTATGGCTTGAGCCTATCGAATACCTCTGTTCACTCATTTATTTTCAATTATCCCATACCGTGTTGTTATGATATAAAGCGGTAGGATAAAAACTGTGGTTGCGTGAAGTTGCACGCCCTAAGCCACATCTTGGCTTCATCAGAGATCCCATAACGTCAGCCAAGAAGTCGATGCTGTTTTAACTTCACAGGGTTATGATATCGCCAGGGCTCTCTAGGAATTATTAATGGATAAAATATATTTTTCTGACTGTTTTGTCTTGCCCGTTTTTATGGATTTCACCGTGCCATAAAATTTATCGGCTGCTAGGTCGGCTAAATCCCAAAAAGGTTGTCTGCCGGGGTCAGCAATATAAATTTGTTTAACGCCGACCTGTGTTGCTCTGTTAATAAGTTTAAAGAGCAGCTCTGTCATTTCATCCCAAAAACAAATATCAGCACCGACAAGTACATCAAAATCGCTCAAAAATTGTTTTGTCATTTTTTCTATTTTCATTGCGCGAAAGGGGATAGAGGTTTCATTAATCTCGCAGGTTAAATCAAAAAAAGGCTCAACATAGGGATCCGCATCCGTAGCTAAAACACGCGATTGCTGCTTGTTTTGAAAATAACAGCTAAGTGTGCCAAAACCACAGCCCACATCTAAAACCGATTGATTTTTAGGCAGGGGGTTGTCGTTAAGGTATTGCATGATGGCATAGCTGGAAGACCAGACTTTATTGCCGTGTATTGCAGGTGCCTCCGATTGTCTTTTGAGTCTTCTGACTTCTGGGTGAGACGAGGTAAGTGCGGCAACGCCATGAGAAATACGCAATTCAGTGTGTGGCTTGTCATTGTCTAAAACAGTCAAAATCCTCGCTCCAAGTGCATTCAGTCAAGCAAAACATTTAGGTAAAAATCCATTAATAATAATATAAAAAATAGCATCTGTCTTATTAAACCCTGTTCAATCCTTGATTGTCTTCTCCTTCGGGGGGATTTGCTGTTGGTCAGTTTGAGTGAATCTCCAGGCGTTTTTAGTCGGCAGCTTAGGTTCTGATTTGTAGAATATCTGAGATTAACTAACGTTAGATGGAGGTTCATGGATGAATGCATAGGATGATTTCTATTGGCTTTTATTGTGTCATTAGTCGTATAAATAAGATATTTTTACGAAAAATGTTATTTTAGCTTTTAATGCTTTGAATTTTATAACCATAACATTGTCTTAAAGAGAGTAGCTTTCACCTAATAAGTGATGGCTTGTAGACATAACCACCTTTTATGTTTGTAGGTAATAAACAAATAGAAAAGTAATGATTTGAGTCGAGAGTACACCTGATTGAGTCAAGTTAGTATCGAGTTTTAAGATTGTTTATCTAATAAGTTAGTATTTCTCAGTTAGTTTTAGTCTTTCAAGAAGTAATGACGCAGCAGTTAAGCAGCCTTAAAATCCGAAAGATGCCATTTGGATGCAATCAGAGGTTCCTTGGAAAATTGAGTTACAAATTTTACTGATTTGATGGTTAAGCAACCTTTTAATTGCATAACGAGGCATGTGTTCGTATGTCCATACATTTACATCCAAATAAACAAAATCCCACTTGTTATCGAGTTTATAGAAAAATTGATGGTAAAGAGTATCAATATTACTTTTCTTTTTCGGTCGGTAAACGAAATGCTAAAAAGCTAGCTCAGGAAGTTGACGAAAAGCTTGAGCAGCAAGTTCAGGCGATGAAACTAAGAAAAGAGCTGCCGGTCAACAAATTGTTTGATGGTCAGGGGCGTGTCAGAGGAATTCGAAGAGCAAAACGTATAAGAGATGGTCGGAATGTATCAGAGCTTTTGATAGCAAGGCCACTCGGTATGCCAGCAAAAGAAATTAGCATGAATTGCCGATCTTTTAATGAGGCGTATGATATAGCCGTTAATTACATTCTGGAAAAAACGAATATTGAGCTAACACCTGAGCTTAATGAGATGTTTATGAAGTCTAAAAAGTATGTGCTGGCCAAACAATGAAAGATAACTAGTGTGCATTTCGAGGCGATTCTTCGCCTCTATACCTTTTGTTCAACTTTTTGAATATGTTTCCATACTGCTTCAGGAAATAGTCTCCGCATTAACGAGCCGATATAGGTTGTTTTCCCTGGGTAAATCCAGAAGCGGCCTTTTTTTAACCCTTTTTCGATGGCTTTTGTTACATCTTCAATCGTGATGATGGGAGTTTCGTCCATGATTTTTGGCCATTGGGTTTCTCTAACCTGATCTAATAAGGGGGTGTTAACAGCTGGAGGGCAAACACAGGCAAATTGAACGCCCGAAGCTTTGTTTTCTTGAGCTAACACTTCGACAAAAACAGAGGTTGCAAATTTACTTGCACTGTATGCTCCGGTTTTTAATGTTGGCATGACACCAAGCATCGAAGAAAATACAATAAATTGACCTGAACCTTGTTTTATCATGGCGGGTAATATGGCTTTGGTGAGATTCACTAGGCCGCCATAGTTAATATCCATAATTTTATGTATTTGCGACGTTTCTTGGCTGAGAATGTTTCCACAAGGCATGATAGCTGCCGCATTGATAACACGATCGAAGCTGTTGTGTAATTCAAGTGCTTGAGTAACCACTTCTTGCACTGCATGAGCATCTGTCATATCGACCGCAAAGGGGGTAATGCTCGTATACTTATCTGATAAAGTGTTGAGCGCATCTTGGTTGATATCTAGCGCGGCTACCGGAATATTTGCTTTGCCGTAAGTTTCTGCATAGTGCTTGCCAATGCCACTGGCAGCTCCAGTGATCAAAACGGATCTTGGTTCAGGCGTCATTAGGTTCTTGCTTTTATTATTGTTTATAGAGTGATTTTCAACTTCAGTGCCACGGTATCTTAGGATGTTTTTGCTGTCAATCTATCCGTCTCCATTTTGTTACGTAGATGTAAATTCTTTTGAATTTCATTAAATCGTGCGCGGTCACTGTCAAATTGGTAGGTGGTGATGAGGTGATTTGCTTTGCTTAAGGTGGCTTCGGGGGCTTTAAGATAGGGGTATTGGAGATGAATTTTTAACGACATTAAGTGGAAGTGGCATTCGGTTCTAGGTAGCATTGGCGTATTCTCTAATGTCTCAATAGCTTGTTTGGCAGCAACCAAATTGCCTTTATCATAAAAACACTTTGCTAGACGAATATGCGCACGCTGTTTGAGCGCAGGGATGCCTGAATTGTCGAAGGGTAATGCGATAATCTGATGGTAATAGTGAATTGCTTTTTCTGTGTTGCCTTTGGGGTCATCGGATTCAAGTGCTGCGGCATTATAAAATATTTTCCCTTGTAGGGATGTTGAGCTTGTTTTTTTGATATTGGCGAGTGCTTGGTTAATCCGCTTACGGCTAAGTTTATAATTTTTAATGACACGGTTCATCGCTGAATCTAAATAGTAAAAGGTGAGTTCGAGGTCGGTATTTTTAGATTTCTTTGCGGATTTATTTAACGTCTTTAAGGCAGCTTCCATGCCGTGAAGATCATTGGTGTAAAAATAATTGCTTGCGACTATCGCAGCTATTTTTCCTCGAGTTTCTTCATCTTTTGTATTTTTTAATGCCAGTAGGCCTTCTTTAATAATCTCTTTTGGGGCAGTTAATTTTTGTTCATGGAAACGTTGCAGAAAGGGAGCCTGAGCTACAGCAAAACATAATTTGCTGATGAAAATGAAAATAATCAAAGTCAGTGACAATTGAGAGTGAAGCGGAAGTAACATATCGAGTTCTCATGTGATGAAAGGTATAATCAGCGTTGAGGAGAAGATTATGCGTTTAAACTATCAAGTTGTTGGACAGCCAGAGAACACTGCTGTGGTGCTCTTACACGGCCTATTTGGTATGTCTGATAATTTAATCACATTGGCGAAAATGCTAGCTTCTGAGCATTGGGTAATTGTGCCTGACTTAATCAATCACGGCCGCTCCCCTCATATGGCAAATGTCACCTATGCCAGTATGGCAGAAGATGTACTATCGCTTATTGATTCTCTCGATATTGCCGAATGCCTATTGCTTGGACATAGCATGGGAGGCAAAGTTTCTATGGCAATGGCCGAATTGGCACCCGATCGAATTAAGCGGATGATCATTGCGGATATTGCCCCTGTTGATTATGAGCCAAGACATCTCGATATTATTGAACAAATGCAAAAGGTTAAACACCTGAATACCCATAAACGCCAGGAGGTTGATGACGTTCTGGCGGAAAAAGTCCCTGAAAAACCTTTGCGTCAGTTTTTTATGAAGAATATGGCGCGGGATGATGAAGGTTTTTGGCGCTGGCGGTTTGGCTTGGATGAGATTGCTGCATCGTATTCCGCAATTTGTGCTTCACCTCAGTTGACCCATGCCTTTATCCCTCCTGTGCTTTTTATTATTGGTCAGCAGTCGAATTATGTGTTGCCGGAGCATAAGGATAGAATTTTAGCCCTGTACCCCAATGCTAAAGTCAGAGTTGTTACCGATGCAGGGCATTGGCTTCATGCTGAAAAGCCCCAAGTGTTTAACCAGATTGTTTACCGTTTCTTTAATAGCATCTTGACTTAATCAGAGGTTCCCTAGCAGTAAAGCCTGCTGATTTTTGTAAGGGCATCGATGGTTCGAGTGTTGCAATACGATGGTGCAGACTGTTGGTTGATGACCAAGCGTTTATCGAAAGGACGCTTTCAAGGCTGGCTGCAATCATCTTAAATCACTCAAAAGATACCGGAAAAAGTACTTCGTTCATTTCTGTGTTTTTATGATGCGAACAAACAGTAATCAAATAGCGAATAGCGTTGCATTATAAAGGCATTAAAAGAGGATTATTGATGATAAAGCAGAGCTGGCTGCATTGATTGAGCGGCAGACAGAGTCGCGTGACTATGATCTAACGTACTATTTAAATGGCCGTAAAAGTGCCATTATTTTGAACTTAAAGGTGCGGATTTTTTTATAAAGTGCGAGTAAAGTTTATTCCTAAGATGAAATCAATTTTGAGAAAATAAAATGAATCATGTAATCTAATGTAAGTTATTTTTCTATGGTTGTGGCTATCAATGAGTTATAAGTGTGTGAAAGTTTTATTGTTGATTTGGTTTGTTTTGATAGAAGGAGCTGAAGTTCATGCGGCAGTGCAATATATAAACATAGAGGAAGAATTTTCAAAAACAAGGAATTACATATCCCCTAGGCCATTCATTTCATGGCTTAATTATTATACATCCAGTGCCAGCGGAAGGTGGAAAACTAGTGGCGAAGGATCAGAACGTGCTGAAGTGACGAAGTTCAGTGATTCCGACGATTTACCAGTTTGGGGCTGTGTGATTGGGTTAGCTTATCTATTCAGTCCAGTAATAGATATTCTGGCCTTGCCTGTTACTGTAATCAATAATGATTTTAGGAAACAAAGAAATACATGGGCGAAACAGATTTGTATAGAGGCAATGGACAAGATAAACCTACAGGGCATACATCAAACACAAAATATATCTACGCAGGAAAAAAAGAGAAAAAATCTGGCTAATCTTTTACAGGAAATAAAAAATAAAAATAAAAAACTTCGTAGCCTAACTGAAAAAGATTTAGCTAAGAATATTATAGGATTTTCTAGCATGAAGTTTAATATTGGTGAGGAGCCAGATTTCAGAAGCAATTCATTCATGGAGTATCTCAATCAGCATAAGAACTCACGAGGCGGCAAAACGTAGTAAAGAAAATTCAACTTTATAAGTTGTCACCACCAAAGCAATATTGACTCACTAGCGTCTAAGTAAATTTGATCCGCCTGAGCTAGTAGTTCAATGCACAGCGATTGTCGGGTATGCATAAAAATTCTCGTTCCCATGCTCTGCGTGGGAACGCCTATAGTTTAAGGATTTTGTTTCAGATATGCATTCCCACGCAGAGCGTGGGAACGAGTTTGTAACATGACAAACGCTGTGAATTGAGGTACTAGGCTGCCGTTTTGGTAGATTTCAAGCCTGGCTCACTGCCCGAAAGGTCTGGTGAGGAAGCTTCTGCTGCGTTTTTTAGTTAACGGTTCTTTTATATTAATCGTACAAGAGCCCATTGTTTTTTTATAGAAGCCGAAGCAATTTTTAGAGGTGCCCTTAAGGGCACCTCTAAAAATTGCTTTCGGGCTCTGTAACGAAATTAAATAACGTG
>JAPOUS010000315.1 GCA_026708525.1 Cellvibrionales bacterium | reverse complement strand
ACCTATCCCACAGTAAAGAAGTGGATAACAACTTAGCGCAGGATTTCGAATTCAATGAAACTTACAAAAGACTAGAAAGTGGGCAAAGTCTCAAAGATCGAGAATCAATCGTCAGTGATATTGAGGAAGCCAACAAGTTTGAATCCAAGCACTTTAAAGAAGCAACAAAAATCCAACGTGAACTTACCCAAGATAAAGCTGTAATAGATTTTAATGCTGAAATTACAAAATCATACCAAGATATTATCGAAAAGATTAAATCCAAACCTATTGATGACAGCTACCCCCGTAAACAGGTATTGATAGATTACTTACAATCCTTTGGCTTGCTGGGTAAACACTTAATCAGTCTGGCATTAAAAGGATAAATAAGAGTCAGTGAAAGGCTGATAAAAAATGCCTTTCATAACTGCTTCGAATTCATAACAACAATAATCGAACTCAAACACATCCCAATAGCAGCAATTAAAGGCGAAACCATGCCTGCCATTGCAAAGGGTATTGCCAATAAATTATAAGCTAATGCCCAAGCTATGTTTTGCTGAAATACACGATTGAATGCTTCAGCAACATTCATTAACTGATCTAGTCCAGACAAATCATTAGAAGCAATGACTACATCACTCGACTGCTTCACCCAATCCGTAGACTCACCTAAAGTAACGGACACATCCGCTGAAGACAGTGCCAAGGTATCATTGACACCATCACCAATCATAAGCGTCATTCCTTGCCTGGTTAATGCTTTTACTTTTTTTTGTTTTTGTTCTGAGGTTAAATTTTTATCAAATGGTAGCGAGAGTTTTTCCGCTACCTGATCAACTTGATCTGAATGATCACCTGATAGAATTTGGCACTGCATGCCTAAATCTTTCAGATTGTCTATCACTGATTTTGCTTCTTCTCGTAATTGGCAAGTTAAGCCAAACCAACCTAACAATGTATTTTTTGAGCACAAGCCTATCCAAATTTTTCCATCATTAGGTAAATCCGTTACATCAACCCATTCGGATAAAAAATCACTTGAACCTATGCGGTAAGCTTCTCCGTCAACAACCCCTTCGACTCCCCGATTAATATGTATAGCTGATGACTCTGGAATGACTGCATTAGAATGAGAAAAAGCTGAAGCTAGTGGATGCCTAGAAACCGATTCAAGACTCGCAGCGATCATTAATAGTTGCTCGCGTGTTTTTTCTGTATTGACCGGCTGCACTGTAGCGATAGAAAAAGAAGATTCCGTAAGCGTCCCCGTTTTATCAAATAACACATGCGATATCTTAGGCATCTTTAACAACACCTCACTCTCGACCACAAACACACCCAGTTTTTTTAACCGGTGCAATGCGGCCGATTGCGCTGTCGGCAAAGCGAGTGAAAAAGCACAAGGGCAACTAATCACAAGCACCGATAATGCTACCCAAAACGCACGATCAGGATCAATGAATAGCCAAATAATAAATGTCGCAACCGCAAGCAAAGCCACCGTTAAAGTAAAGTTGGCAGCAAGTGAGCCCGACTGACGTTGCTGACTTGAATGCGCATCAAGCAAGCTGACAATCTGCTCAAAGCGTGTTTCGCCATATCCCTTGGTAACTTTAACGGTAAGCTGCCCATCGTGATTGATGCTGCCAGCGAAAACTTGCGAGCCTGGTTGTTTTTTTAAAGGCTTTGGCTCGCCCGTTAATTGAGATTCTTCTACTGTGCTTTCGCCTTCAACTACCTCACCGTCAATCGAGATGGTCTCTCCCTCTTTAACAAAGATAAGATCGCCAGATGCGATCTGCTCTCGCAACACCGGCTGAAGTTTCCCAGCTTTTATTCGTGTAACAACCTCTGGCAACCCTTCTGCCATACGCAAACGATGCCTTGAAGAAAATTCAATAAACCGAGCAATAAGAATAAATAAGCAGAGCATCGCAATCGAATCAAAGTACACATCACCCGTTTCTTGTAAAACACTAACGACTGAACCACCAAATAAACCCGCAATGGCGATAACAATATTCACATCCATGTTCACTTGTCTATTTTTAAGTGATACCACAGCTGAGGTGATAAAAGGCAATACGCTGAAATACAACAAAGGCAAAGAGAATAATAAGCCAAAGGCATGCAGCAACTGCCGATGATGATGGGAAATACCTAAATAATCACCCGCGTATACTCCAGCAGCTAACATACCTAACTGCATCATCAAAAGAGATGTAATACCAATGCGTTTAAGTTGCTTGCGTCGCTCTGTCGCTATCGCCTGTTGAATAAGATCGACTTTATAGGGGTGTGGGGTATAACCAATCTTGCTAACCCAACTCATGAGCTGACTCACTGGCAAATCATTAACTTCAATTGTTAATTTTTGATTGGCAAAATTCACTTGCGCCTTGGTAACGCCTGATAAATTTTCGCAGTGCTTTTCAATCAACCAAGCGCAGGCCGTGCAATGCATGCCTTCGATATAAAGTGATATTTCTACACCAGACGTAAGAGGTTTAACAAAGATCGATTGATGCTTGGCGTCATCCCAAACCGAATAATCTCGAGCCTTATCATCGGGAAGCGATGCTTTGCCTTCACGCTTATTGTAATAATCACTAAGCCCTGTACCCGAAATCATTTCACTCACAGCAAGGCAAGCAGGACAACAAAAGCTTTGTTGAGTACCTGATATTTCCGTGACAAACTGCCCTTGATCCGCTTTTGGGATCGGCAATTCACAATGGAAACAGCTAGCAGAAGACATGAAAATTTAATCGAGAGAGATTTCTTTAAAAGGCGCAAAGACCGTTTTTTTCAATCGCCAAGCAGGTAACGACTGAGATACTGAGCTTTCAATATCCAGATACCACTTACCTTGATCAAGTGTTGGCAACTGGCCAACAAACTGATGATTACCTACCGCTTGCAGCTTAACAGCCACATCTTTTTTTCGACTGATAGGATGTGAAAAAACTAAAGATACCGACAAATCCTGTGGTAAATCATCCACTGCACTTAATGCCAATAGTAATTTTTCATCATCGAATGTTATTCTTGCTTTTATGCCCATGGCTTTTGCAGCCGCTAAATCTTCCATCAATTTATTTATGGCTAATCCATTCTTATAGTAGTTATCGCTCACTACTGCTTGATCTTGTGTGAACGCAACTCTCAGCATATAGGAAGATAAGCATACCGTCATAATGAGTGGTGTTAATAAAAACCAAGGCCAAAACTGACGATACCAAGGTTTTGGGGAGTGCTGTTCTGTCATTTTATGGCTTTTTATTTTTCAAGACGGGATATAAATAACGGGATTCTAACGGAGCAAGATCAAGACTCTCGGTTTGATCATGCAAATCAAAGGTTAATGGGTAGCTACCTGCGGGTTTTTCTGCGCTCATTACAATCACTTGCGCTTCGATATTTTCTCCTGGCAACAAGTGCCAACTCGGCTGACCCACTAAACGAAAGCCCTCACCCTCAAGGCTTAAAGATAAATGCTTTGCCGATTCGCTTTTATTCGTCAGTTTAATAATATAAAAATTACTGACTTCACCTTTGATGTTGAAGCGATGCATACGGTCACGCTCACGCACAATCGAGGCTTCAATCAAGTCGCGGTTCAATACCTTCCAGGATAAAACAGACGTCATGATAACAAGAATCAGACTATATGCGATGGTTTTAGGTCGCAAAAATGACGCCCAATTTAATGGCTTACCCGCTAAATTATTGAGCGTACTAAAACTAATGAGATTATTTTCTCGCCCAATACTCGTCATCACATGATCACAGGCATCGATACATAAGCCGCAGTTAATACAATCCAGCTGCATACCGTCACGAATATCTATGCCTGTTGGGCACACCTGTACACACAAAGAACAATCAATGCAGCCACCGCCCGTATTAGATTTTAACGAGCCTCTTGGTTCACCATTCGTCTCGTTATAAGCAACAATCAAAGTATCTTCATCATACATGACTGACTGAAACTTGGCGTAAGGGCACATATGAATACACACTTGCTCTCTTAACAAGCCTGCATCGACATAGGTTAACCACGTAAATAGTGCCACCCAAAAAGCCACGGCTAAGGGTAATTGGAAAGTCAGTAACTCAGGGATCAAATCGTAAATTGAATAAAAGAAGCCGACAAAGCTTAGGGCAGTCGCTAGCGAAATAATGACCCAAATACTATGCGTGAGTAATTTTTTTAACGTAAAACGCTTTTCTTGTTTATTCTCACGCTTACGTTGAAGGCTTGAACCCTGAATCTTTTCTTCGACAAATAAAAAGATTGCCGTCCATATTGTTTGCGGGCAAACAAACCCACACCAAAGCCTACCCGCTACTGTGGTAAATAAAAACAACGCAAAGGCTGCAAGAATTAAAAAGATCGCAAGATAAAACACATCCTGCGGCATAAAGAGCATGTTAAAGAAGGTAAGCTCACGTTGAGCAATATCAATAAAGACCAGCGGCTCGCCATCAATGCGAATCCATGGGATTAAAAATAATAATCCATACACTAAAAATCCGACATAACGCCGGATCGTCTTACGTTTACCACTCACAGATTTTGGAAAGATCGCTTTCCGTTTTTCATAGAGTGAAAAATCGTTATCTGGTGGATTGGTAGATGGCATTATATGAGTTATTGTTTGTTTAATATTAATAGTTGCAAAAGTATTCGCAGATAGAGACTCCTTTCGCCCTGAGTTTTTCGAAGGGTACGTAGTAAACAGCTGCGAAAACTTATGGGATTGTTAATATAAATTTTTATGGTTAATAAGCAAGTTTCGTACTGACTATATTTGTCATGGCTTTTAATGCAAAGGACAATAGGTTGGATTTGCCGTTATCGTTAAAGTATCTCTCTATTATGAGTCGCTTTATCCTGACAGTCGCCTGTTGTGTCAAGTCACCTCCTGACATTCCTTCATTTAGCTCTGCCAAACATTTATTGGCAACAAGAAATTTCATCCACTCTGTTTCAGTCAAACTCTCAAAGGATGTTAATAATTTTTTTGTATATTCGTCAGGATCACCTCTCTTTAATACGACTTTAGAATCCGCATTGAAACTAAACCTTAATCGAAATGCCTGGGACGCATCAAAGTTTCGCTCCTTACTATCAAAATACTTATAAAATGTTCTAGCTACATCACAATATGTTCCGATAAATTTATCCTTTAATCCAATTTGTCTTATGTAAAAAACACACTTTTCACAGTTTACAAGGCAACTAATACCATGGTCATAAATAAATTGTTTATTAGGCAGATCTTTCGTAGCTGACCTCAACTGCAATAAGCATTGCACACGATGTTCTTCATACTCATCCAGTTCCTCGATAACATTGCCAGGAATACTACATTGATTTAAAGTAACCGACAATACACTCAGAGGGACTAACAGAATGACAAAAAAAATAGAATAACGCACATCAACCACAGACAAAATAATCAAATTACTCTGTATAATGACAACACAAAGCCCTATCTTGTTCAGTCGATGAATTGTATTCTTTCTACTCCATCAATCCAGTGAGTTTTGAAATGAAAGAATAAACGCCGTTAACAAATGAATACGCTCTTCCGATAACAAATCTTTATGCGCAGGCATTTGACCATTTCGGCCTTTTTGAATGGTCAGTTTCACATCATGATGTTCACCGCCATACAACCAAATATCATCGGTTAAGTTAGGCGCACCAGAGGCTTGCATACCTTTACCATCAACGCCGTGACAGCTTGAGCAGATTTGCTGAAACTTATTATACATAGGATCAGACTTTTGACCTTCCATTCCTTCGACTGAAAGATTGCGCACAAAAGTAACCATGTTATCCATGTCATCACCTAACTGCATACTCCACGATGGCATCAAAGCAATACGTCCATCAGTGATCGTCTTTTTAATGGATTCAGCATCACCACCATACAACCAGTCGTTATCCGTTAAGTTCGGGAATGCAAAACTGCCGCGTGCATCACTGCCATGACAAACCGCACAATTGCTTTTAAAAATGCGCTCACCCATTTTGACAGCTTTAAAATCTTTGGCTAATTCTTCGGGCGAAATCGCCATAAAGCCTTCGACATGCTTTTGGAAGTTGGCTTCTTTTGCAGCAACACGCTCTTCATGCTGTTGCGTAGAAGTCCAATTGCCCAAGCCTTTAAAATTACCCAAACCCGGATACCATGCCAAATACGCCAGCGCGGCTACCACACACACAATAAACAGATAAAACCACCACATAGGCAATGGGTTATCGTATTCTTCAATACCATCAAACACATGATGTTTAACTTCATTAGGCGCAGTATCGGTTTTACGGTTAGCCATTAACAACCAAACGTAACCAAAAATTGAGCCAAGTGTTAATACAATAATCCAAGCACTCCAAAAACTAGTCATTATTATCAAACTCCTTAAATGGAATGTTGGCAGCCTGATCGTAGCCCTTGGAGCCACGCACAATCATCAACACACACAAGCTAACAAAAGTAATAAACAGTAATAAGGTCAGTACGGCACGTAGTAAATTTAGATCTATTTCAGGCATACGACTTACCTCTGATGACTAATCACGGTGCCAAGCTGCTGAAGATAAGCAACCAGTGCATCGATTTCTAACTGACCATCGGTTTCATCAAAGCTTTTAGCGATTTGCTCATCGGTATATGGCACACCAACCGAACGCAACGCAGCCATTTTTTTACCCGTTTTATCACCGTCGATTTTTTGCTCCCATAACCATGGGTAGGCTGGCATCACAGAGCCTGCGACAACCGCTTGCGGATCATATAAATGCAGCTTATGCCAATCATCCGAATAACGACCGCCCACACGTGCTAGATCTGGCCCAGTACGCTTAGAACCCCATAAAAACGGATGCTCGTAAACAAATTCACCAGCGACGGAATAGTGACCATAACGCTCCGTTTCGGCACGCAAAGGACGAATCATTTGCGTATGGCAGACATGGCAACCTTCTCGGATATAAATATCACGGCCTTCCAACTGCAGTGCCGTATAGGGCTTTAAGCCTTTAACCGGCTCTGTGGTTTCTTTTTGGAAGAACAAAGGAACGATTTCAACCAAAGCACCCACACTGATCACAAGGGCGATGAAGATCATCATCAACCCAATATTTTTTTCGACTGTTTCGTGCTTCATGATACTACTCCTAACGCGTTAGACTCTTTCACATTCTGAGTCTCTTTGCTGTAAATCGTCATCAGCATGTTGTAGGTCATCACCAACATACCGGTTAAGAATAAGAAGCCGCCAAAGGCACGCGCAACATAACCCGGATGAGAAGCAATAACCGACTCGATAAAGCTATAAGTTAATGTACCGTCAGCATTGTAGGCACTCCACATTGCACCTTGCTGGAAGATACCATTTGCCCACATCGCAACGATGTAAACAACAGTACCAGCAGTGGCCAACCAGAAGTGAACGTTAATCAAACGCACGCTGTACATTTGTTCTTTATCAAACAACTTAGGAATCATGTGGTAAATCGCACCGATTGAAATCATAGCAACCCAGCCCAATGCACCTGAGTGAACATGACCGATTGTCCAATCCGTATTATGCGATAACGCATTAACGGTTTTAATCGCCATCAATGGGCCTTCAAACGTCGCCATACCATAGAATGAAAGAGAAACAACCAAGAACTTAAGCACAGGGTCAGAACGTAACTTATCCCACGCGCCACTTAAGGTCATCATACCGTTAATCATACCGCCCCATGAAGGAGCCAACAGAATAATCGACATCGCCATACCTAAGGATTGCGTCCAATCCGGCAAAGCAGAGTAGTGAAGATGATGAGGGCCAGCCCAGATGTAAACGGCAATCAAGGCCCAGAAGTGAACAATCGATAAACGATAAGAATAAATCGGGCGACCTGCTTGCTTAGGAATAAAGTAATACATAATCCCCAAGAAACCTGCCGTTAAGAAAAAGCCAACCGCATTATGGCCATACCACCATTGGATCATCGCATCGACTGTACCTGCATACATGGAGTATGACTTACCGAAAGTCACAGGCACTGCCATGGAATTAACCACATGCAATACAGCAACCGTTAAGATAAAACCACCAAAGAACCAGTTCGCCACATAGATATGACTGGTTTGACGCTTAACAATCGTGCCAAAGAAAAGCACGGCATAAGCAATCCAAACAACCGTAATCAAAATATCAATTGGCCATTCAAGCTCTGCATACTCTTTTGCTGAAGTCATACCCATAGGTAAGGTAATAACAGCTAATACCATGACTAACTGCCAACCCCAGAAAACAAAAGATGCTAAGGAATCCGAGATTAGTCGTGCATAACTGGTACGTTGCACAACATATAAAGAGGTTGCCATCAAAGCACAACCACCAAAAGCAAAGATGACAAGATTGGTATGCAAAGGGCGCAAACGACCAAAGCTAAACCAGGGCGTATCAAAATTTAATTGAGGCCAAGCGAGCTGCGAGGCAATGATAACGCCTACCAACATGCCCAAAACGCCCCAAATGACTGTCATCACGGCGAATTGGCGCACCACATTATAATTATAGGATGGATGCTCAGACATCTATCGGACTCCTAGAAGATGGAGCCGCAATTTTCCACGCCACCGATTTACAATCATTGACATAGATCAATTTTTTACTGTTCTAATACCGATTTAGTAAGATTAAATTTCGTTTAATTAATCTTTAGTTATAAACAAGCTAAAAGCCCACCGAATTACGCAATATTAGCTACCGATGAACAAAGCGTAACCCCCGCCTCCACTAACTCAATACATAAGACCTAGACTTATCGGTAAAAATAATTCGATTGATAAGAATAATAAAAATCCCATGAAAGTGTTAACGTCAATATTATCATTGCTTCTTACGATCACGTCGTATGCCGGGCTGGAGCTTTCTCATCAAGCACTAAATTTCGGTAAATTACTGCCTGCCGAATCCAAAACATTAACGTTTGAAATAACAAACCCAACCAAAAAAACCATTGATGGGGTCATCCTCTTGGGTAACCCAGGTCTAGATAGTACCGGAAGCTTTGGTCAATACGCTAAAAAGAGTGAAGCATCTTCTCTGGTTTCTTGGCTCACATTAAATGATAAAACCATCAGCCTTGCGCCTAACGCTACAAAAACGATTAAACTGACCTTAGATGCACCAGAAGCCTTATCAGGCGATTACCGTGCCTGGCTTTTTATTAAAACTGGGGATAATACAGAAAGCATACTTGAATGGCCTTATCCTGCACATGAAGTTGCCATCTCTGCTCAATTAAACCAGCCAGACAATGCCTTAACCTTAGATAGCATTCAACATGCGATAGACATTCGAAAGCCCATCGCCAAAGTCACCAATGACATTACCCCTGCACTTGATATCAACTTAACCGTCATCAATAAATCACCCGCTAATATCGAAACGCATGGGCAATGCATCTTACTCACTAAAGATGGGCTACCTATGATAAGTGCACCGGTTAGGCTTAAAAAGACGGACGCTTACAATAAACAGCGCACATCCTGCCTATTTTCCCACTACTTACCTAAAGATCAATATTTATTAGACGTCAATCTTAAACATAAAATACCCTTTATAAATGAATACTTTACAACGCATGAACGTGTTGCAGTATATATAAGGACAAAAGATGAGCGACTACTGATGGATGCGGATGCTCGCTTGTTGATGCCAGATGTCGCTATTCAATCAACATTTAAGAAAGACACAAAAGAAACGAACATTCGTATTAAAAATCTTTATGATCGGCCGATAACTTTGCAATTATTAACCAAAGACAACATTACTGGAATATTGCCTGCGATCATCAATAAACGACTTATGCCCAAGGCAACACATAAGATCCCCCTTAAGAATGATGCGTCTTTCGTGTTATCGATTAAAGAAGATAAACATAAAATGCCGTTAACCTTAACTCCAAAATCTGTCAACACGGGTGAACAAGCATTAGAAGAAGGAGACATCCAATTTGCCCCTTGGGTGTCTGTAAAAGAGCGAGGCAACGATGCACATATATTCACCTTAATTAATTTCCCACCTTTGCCAGAAATACAAACTGCTAGGCTAACACTGCAAATTTTCCATGAAAAAAATAAAAAATTGACACTCAAAACCCGCGTTCCTGTCGTATTGCCAACGCACGGCCATAGCCCGTTACACCTTGTCATCCCTTCTCTCGATACAGGGAAATACCGAGTTGTCTTCTCTATCAGCAACCACAATCGCATGATCGCTACCCAGGAGTACAACTTACAAGTAAGTTTTAGCAATCAGTTTAAAGTGTACCAATCCAAAACCAACCGTTACATTCGAAAATTTATTGATCACGATAAACATGAGTAGTTACAAAATATTTGCTTAGGGCCCGCTCTTATATAGAGCACATTCAGCTCATGGGTAGTTTAAAAAAGCTCATTGACGACTAGTCATCTTGCACCTTCCGATATTGTTTTCCATCTTGGTCACCAAAGTGCCGCTATACTTTTGGAAATAATCAACATTCGTTCCTATGATCTGGGCAACTATTTAACAGTGCACTTTAATGAAGATTCTTGACATTAGCCGGTATGAACAAGCGTCACATAAAATATGGTTATCAATAGTATTATTGAGCTTCATAACAACTGGCTGTGAACAAAAAAATGATAGCTACAGCACCACCTTATCGATGCAGGTGCACGCTTCTTATTTATCATCAGTAGAATTTACCTTATCCAATATCCGACTCATCACACCGGAAGGAGACAAGGTTAAGCTGAACCACCAACCAATTGCTATGCGTTGGTTTAGCGGAGAAGTCATAGCAAAAAAACTCGCCAACCTGACGATACCCAACAACAATTACTCAGATATTGCGTTTGATATCGACGTGCAAAAACTTACCTTTTTAGATGCCTATCATGCAGGAGAAACGTTGTTTATTGATTCACTCGCGCAAACAATTCCAAGTGAAAAACGCGTCTTTTCATACCGCGCACAATTACCATTTAAGCATGATGACTCACGCCATCTTCGTCTTATTTTTGATGCTGACCGCTCAATTTCTCCCTTATTTATCGAGCAAGAAAAAATCACTGCGCTATTTAACCCTCTATTTCGTTTAGACGACACACCATTGCCTGAGATAACACCATTAACAAGCGATGCAAATTTAATGGTTTTAGCGGATGCTAAACAACAGCCTGCCTTCTATGGTCGCTTTAGCGAAATTTTTCATCAGATACAAACCACCCAGCAGCACCCCATAAACATTTTGACCACTAATAATCATCCTGCATCATTAACAATACATCAATTACTTACCGGGCAACGCATTCATGCACAGTTAAACCATGACAGCTTGGATCTAAAACTGCTTCCAGGTGATTTGATCGGCAAAGTTCTCTCTACTACACCATTGACCCTATCGCCCATCACTTATAATCACAGCCCTTTGACTCACATCAAATCTCTACAGATCATTGACAAAACATCCAAGCAAAAAAGCTTTGCTCCTGCTGTTAATCAGTTAATCAGAGTTCGCGGCATCAGCGCTGAAGGTGGATTCATGGCAACAGCATTAAGCCTTATTGACAGGCAAGAAGTGATCTACCAAATGCTATTGCCACTCAGTTTACATCAATTACCGATTAAGCGTATAACGCCTGACACCATTGAACTAGATACTGACTTAGCTAAAAAAGTGCATCAAGTGATCACCTCAAATGGGTTAACAATGAATACAGCAGACATTGCATCCATCCAAATACAAGGTGCCAAGGTAGACATCTATATTGACAGGGTAGCCCCAGGCCAATACCTTAAAATATACGACCACTATGCAGAGGCAAAACAAGACTTAAAACAACTATTACAACATGCCGCTCACATCAATGAGATTCGTGTGAAAGGGCAATTAGTTGATTCCGTGTTAATAGCAGACACTTTAAGCTTTACTGTTTACGGCTCCTCTATTTTGGATTCATTATATGCAAATGAACTTGAAGAAATAATCCAAACAAATCAAGCGGATGAAGAAGCGCAAAATTTATTGACTAAAGTGGCTGCAACCTTTGCCTCTTTAACAATTGGCATGCCCTTAATCTCAGCATCCGCTTACTTAATTTATAAAATATCCATCAAAGAAAGTACCGATATTAAAAATAGCTTTCCTTCGCCTAACGATGAAACTCAGCCCCCTCCAACACCAGATAACTATTTAAACTTCAACCAGTGGTTTCTTAAAAATTATGAAAATATTTTGAAGGTGAATCAAGAAGGCAATTACACACTAAATAATTTGGATGTGGATGATTTGATAAATACAAACAATATGATAAAGATTCAAACTATGGTCGATTATCTTTCTGCGTACAATCGACAAAATGGAAATTATCTTTTTCAAATAGAAGACAAGGATAAACAAATTGATTTTCATACAAATTCGATTCTTGATATTGAGTCTTTTCGGCAGAATATTTATTTGCTTCCGAGGCATCTGCAATTTCACCAAAAAGAAGTAGAATCTTTTTCTGCCGAAGATCAGATAACCTATTATGAAGAGCTAGAATTATGGAAAGATAAACTCCGAGAAAAAGAAACAAAAAGAATTACGGCTTTTCTAACAGCTTTTCATCAATCAGATAAACAATATGCGATAATGCCTATATTGATGGGCATTCACTTTAATAGCATCATTTTTTTAAAGAATGCAGATGATCAATCCATCACGCCCATTATTGTTGAACCCCTTGAGGGTGAAATCAATGCAGTAAGCGGAACCGCACAAAAAACCATAGCACTTCTGCCAGACAGTACAAATACCGAGCATCCATTTAATTTGCAAAAAGATGTAAAAATTATCAACACAGGCATACAGCAAGATAGTTGCAGCTGTGGCCCAATCTCAGCAATTGGCGCTACCGCTATTTTGGAAAAAATAAGAAACAACGGCATAACAGCCGATGATCTCACCCCTGTTAAGCTAAATGAAATTAAACAAGAAATAAGAGATCAACCAATCTTTGAACCAACCGCCGGTCACCCTAACGTTCGATTACAGATGATTAAAGCGTTTGATTTTCAAGATCAAATTGAATCACCTATTGAAAAAATAAAATCCATCAAATTTCGATAAAAAAGTGGGGGTGTCTCCTTTGCGGGCTAGTCAATAAAAACTGGTGGCTGCACCAACCCCATGAATAACACACTAACCACCACCATGCTAATAAAGGCCACAATCCCAACGGCAACCACTGCCGACGAAAAGATAAAGGCTTGCTCATCAGATATATTCGCAACCGCCGCCATGCGTGAATACAAAATATGCACAGACCAAACAATGGCTGCGAACAACAAGGCTACATCCAACCAAAACATGGGGTAAAAGCCGCAAACGCCAAGCAAGAAAAATGGTGAAGAAATAAAACTACTGAAAGCAACTCCCTTGAAGGCATGAAGATTACTGCCATAAGTTTTTGCCATCCAATGCATCATACTGCCCACAAAAATATTCATGCTCAACAGCGCGATATACATTCCAATACAGAGCAGTAAACCACTACTAAAGGCTAATTTAACCGTTTGGCTCCCACCTGACTGCCAACCAACTTGTGTGGAACCATAAAACCAAGCAATGCTCGGCAACAATGGCATAATCAATAAATAAGTAACGATTTGGGAAAGTTTGTAGCGGCTGCGAACGAGATGCGACCACTCAAGGGAAGATTGGTGAAGGACTAACAGCGGATTGATCATCGACACTCCTTATCGTTTAGGATCTCCTTTTCTTTTTATCTAACAAACCTAAGGTTTTTTTTAATCATTTGATGTTAAAGCGTGGATTCACTCACACTAAATTTTGAATCAACCCTGAAGAACCGCCCATTTAATGTTCTGACTCACCGTGAGTTT
>JAPOUS010000156.1 GCA_026708525.1 Cellvibrionales bacterium | reverse complement strand
AACAGCATGAATCAGCTGACATTTTCAGAAGCAGAATACGAATCCAAGAAAAGTAAGACGCGTAGAGAAAAATTTCTTGAAGAAATGGGCATTCTGTTACCTTGGAGTCAGTTAGAAGCAGCCATAGAGCCTTTCTACCCAAAAGTGGGGAACGGGCGAAAGCCCTATCCTTTGAGTGTGATGCCTAGAGTACATTGCATGCAGCTTTTCTATAATTTAAGTGACCCAGCAATGGAAGATTCACTCTATGAGATCGAGCCTATGAGACGTTTTGCAGGTCTACGCTTATATCAGGATCGTTACCCGATGAAACGACTATTTTAAAATCAGGCTATGTCACTCAAACGATCCACATGAATATTCATCAATTAAGCAAATTAGTCGGTTGAACAGTCTATGTGGAGAGGGCTTCATAAAAATCCGTACCTACAGACCATTATCAAGACCATAATTCGAAGATGAAGAAATGCAATGGAAAAGTAATTCACCCATAATCGTGTAAAAAAGGTACAATCCAGCCAGTATAAGATCGATCATTCAAAAAAATATAATGCCCTATAGCCACTCAAAACTCAAAGTCAGCTGCGCGCAACGTTCAAGTACAGGCATTAAGCCTATCAATGAAGATTCCATGGGCATCCGTGTTCCAGAAGGTATCACGCTGACTCACAAAGGGGTGGTTGCTGTCGTAGCTGATGGAGTAAGCACGGCCGAAGCTGGGCAGGAGGCGAGCCAGGCCTGTGTTCAGAACCTGTTATACGATTATTATTGCACGCCAGATACCTGGACTGTGCCGCAATCTGTCTTGGCGGTGGTGAATGCTTTAAATCGCTGGCTGTACAGTCAAGGCAGTCACTTGCCTGATAATGAAAAAGGGTTTGTGACGACGCTATCGTTATTAATTGTTAAGTCTTCAACCGCACATTTGTTTCATGTCGGTGATTCGCGTATTTATCGTTATCGTGATGGTCAGTTGGAGCAGTTAACAAAAGATCACGCGAAACAAGTCGGAAATACAAGTTATCTAGCAAGAGCCTTAGGGCTAGACACTAAGGTGCAAATGGATTATCGCAAAGAAACCGTAGAGGCAGGAGACCAGTATTTGCTCACAACTGACGGTATTCATGATTTTTTACCCGACACTGAGTGGGCTGCCATTATCGATAAAGAAGCATCATTAGAGGGAATTGCAAATCAGTTACTTGATCGGGCAATGGTTTATGGCAGTAACGATAATCTGACAGTGCAAGTACTCTCTGTTGATCAGGTTGATGGCAACAAACTGCACGAAACTTACGATCATTTGCAAAAGCTCCCTTTTCCCCCTTTGTTAGAGTCAGGTCAGGTTGTTGATGGGTTAACCGTTATCAAGCCCTTATATGAAAGTATGCGAAGTCAACTCTACTTGGTTGAAGATAAGGACGCTAACCAAAAGATGGTAATGAAAACGCCATCTACAAATTTTGAAGATGATCCAGCCTATATCGAACGCTTCATTTCAGAGGCTTGGATAGGAAAAAAAGTACGTCACAGTAAGCTAGTTAGAATTATTTCTCCCTCGAAATCGCCAACATTTCTCTATTATCTTATGCAGTATGTTGAGGGTATCACCCTCGAAAAGTGGATTAAGCAAACCACTAATCCCTCAATTGCGAGTGTCGTCAGAGTGGCAAGGCAAATTGTTAGCGGCTTACGCTCAATGCACCGCCATCAAGTCATTCATCAAGATTTAAAGCCAAGTAATATCATGTTGGATGAACATGGGCAGGTGACAATTATTGATTTTGGCTCTTGTTTTATGCTTTCAAGTAAAGAGTTATCGCAAACGATTGATGAGGGGGTGGCGTTAGGAACGGCTAGCTACTCAGCGCCAGAATGTCATCTGGGGTTGGATTTTGATATGCGCTGTGATCAGTTTTCACTTGCTGTGATATTATTCGAAATGTTAACCGGCAAGTTGCCATTTAAAGGTAAGCTTGAGACGATAAGAAAAGTCAGTGATTTAAAAAAGCTCAACTATCAAAGCGCGACAGAATTAAACCCCTATGTTCCAGACTGGTTTGATTGTGCTTTGCAAAAAGCGATGAGCTTTGATCCAGCTGCTCGCTATCCTGATATCGACAGCTTTTTACAAGATCTTGAAAAGCCTAACGATCAATATCATAAACGTGCAACGTTAACACTTGTTGAGCGTTACCCATTGCGAACATGGCAGACGATTGCTGTAGTAGAGTTCATCGTGATTCTTTGCCTTCTAGCCTTTTGATAAGGTGAAACCCGTTGTTTCCGTATTTGTCAGATTGTCTTTGCCTTGAATTTTCTTAGCTAGAGCTTTTGCTGTGGCTGTATTTTTTTTATAAAAGCTGCCTTTAATTTGCGTTTCGTTTGCTATCGCATAGATGAAACGATCAACAAATAGGCTGTTTGGTTTTGTCGGTTTTTGCCAAAAATCATCGAGTGGCTGTTGGTCAGTGATATGCGGAAGATCCCAAAATGCATTCCCCATGACTTTGACAGGTAGTTTATGAATAAGTGCTGAAATGCCAACTGTGCTGTTGAGTGTAATAACGCCATCAACTTGTCTAAGGAGCTTGGGTATGGGCCAGTCATGACCATAGATAACTGGTTGTTTAATATCGAATTGATTAATGGTTTTGCGAATAAATTGACCATAATGACTATGCCCTCGATCCACCGGGTGATGCTTAATGATAAGCATGGCTTCAGGCTCTGCATGCTGTTTAAACGATGATAAGATGTGTGTTAAAAAATCTTCCATCGACGGGAAGCAAGAATGTTCACGAATTTGCGCATCAGTTGCAACCTGAAGTGGCACAAGAAAACAGGGTTTTCCTTGCTGTTTTTGAATGGACCTAAAGGACAATCGGTCGTAAATTTTATAAAGATATTTTCGATAAAAATTGGTTAGCCACCATTTGCCTTGAAGCACCGGTGAGGCAGGTATGTGATGCGTATAATGTGGGAAATCCTGGCAGCCAAATCGCATGATAACAAAGTAGCTAAATGCAAACCAAAAACGTTGAAAAAAAGTGTTACCCGTACGGTCAGCTTTTTCGTCTTCGGATATTTCTAGTCCATGCGGATAAAGGTTAGGGTGAAATTGGAAAGATGAATTGGCATTTGCACCTTGAGATTCACAAGTTACCCAGTCAGGTCTTAAGTAGCCCTCTTCTAATACCTGGTATTGAATCTGTGCCTGCTTGGCGAGTTTAATGGCCAGTTTATGGTAAGGTCGGCAATCGCCGTAAAGAACCAACGTATCAATCTGATGTTTCTTAATAAAGTGAGCTAGAAAGATAGGCCAGTTTTCTAAAGTGCCTGTGTAATCACGCGCTTTGGCATCACGACTATAATAGCGATCACCTGCATTAAAGTGAATGCGAAAAACTTGGTGCCCTTCAGCCTGCAATGCAGACGTTAGGTGGGTAAAAAAGTTACCCAGAGGTCCTTGTAATAATAAAACGTTCAAATGTTGACTGCGGCAATGTATGCTTGCCAATCCTTATTGTTATATTCTTATTGTTCTACTCATTATTTCTAATGAGAGTATTAGCATACCATGTTAAACATGATGGTCTTGATGTGAGGCTCATTTCCATGTTCAAGTAGGGGAATGAGACGCACTATTTATACCCGGCAAATGCTGTCAATTGATGTGCTAGGACAACAAATGGCGTATTTTTTTTTGTAATCTACCTGCGTAACCGATGCCTGTCGCTACATCTTGGGATTGATCTGCAAGCCAGTCAATCGCATTCTCGACCGTGGTTGGCATTAATGTGTTTGGGTGCAAATAAATGGCGTAGTCTATCAAGGTTAAATAGACTAATTCATCCAGTGTTCGTTTAACCCCTCTTCTTTCGCAAGAAATCTTGTCCTGGGTTAACCCCCAGCCAGCATAAAATGGCATACCATAACATATCACGGTTTTTTCTTGCAGCAAGGCTTCAAATCCTACTAATGAAGTAAGGACATGCACTTCATCAGCGGCAGATAATGTACTATGGATGGGAGTATGGCAATCAATATGATCAGCAAAGGGTGTCGCTTGTTTGGCCGTTACGCCTGTCCGTTCACCTGTTAATACATCAGGGTGAGGGCGGTAAATAATAAACGCGTTAGGGTTGGTTTTTCGTGCCTTTTTTAATACGCCTAAAATGCCGATCTCACTTAAATCACCTAAGCGGATTGATGCATCATTGTCGACTTGCCCAGGTATTAAAATAATTTTTTTATCAGTCGGCAGCTGAGGGAGGGAGCCTGTTTCGTTCAGGTTATATTTACTGATGCGGTGTTTACGGATTTTTTTTCGTAAGTTAGCAGCCCGAGATTTTTTTGTTTTATCCACAGGCGTTGAAAAGAGTAGATTTTCAAGGTGTGAGGGCCTTGTGGCATCAAAGTAGATACCTACGGGGTCAAAAACCAAAGACAGTGGCGGTGTTAAGTCAATGCCCAAGCCTTTAGAACGGATAAATCCATCTTCTATTCGAATGCAGGTTTTGTGTTTTATTGAGGGTGATTTGCTGCCCCAGATAACGAAAGCATCTTCGGTCGTTGCGTTTTCGATCGCTTTTTCGGCTTTAGTAAAAATAATATCCTTGGCATAAAATTTAAGCCATTGTGGTAGAAATTTTCGTTTCCAAAAAGAAAAATCCAGGGCATAAAGGGTATTGTGTTGAGTTACCGCTTGGTGCTTTTTTAAAGCAATTAACAGCGAAAGTATGTCTTCAATTTCAGTGAGTTGGTGTGTTTCGGGGTGCACATAATGGCAATAGTCAATTAATGCCGCATACGATAAGGTGGGTAATGAAACCGGTTGCCTAAAAGCCGGAGCAGGCTTGGTATCAATGGTTAACCCTCGGCCTGCATAGAAAGGCATACCAAAGCAATAAACCTTACAGCCATACCACAGTGCCTCAAATCCCATTTGCGAGCAAACGGTGTACAGTGTTTTGAAGTGGGTGAGGCAATCATGGGTGGTGAGCTTAGTGGGGAGGAGCTTGATTCCATCTAGCTTATTGAGCCTTGAATGAAGTACCCCTTGTTTTTTTCCAAGCAAAATATCTGGATGAACTTTAAGGTAAATGGGGGCATTGGGGTGATTTTTTTTTGCGGTTTCAACCATGCAGATAAAATCTGCTTCGGTTGCTAAAGCCCCTTCAATGGAGGCATCACCTTGGGTTTGGTCAATGATGAGAACCGCGTTTGATTCAAGGCAGCTGCCCTTAAAGGATGCCGGAAGATGGTTATATTTAGTAATGCCCACATCAGTAATGGCTTGGATGATGGACTCTATGCGCTGCATCTGCTCATTATTTAAGGCGGTTTCATTGAGAAGTAAATCTAAATCGCAAGGTTTTCTCGCATCATAATAGATACCGGTTTTATCGTGAATAAGGCTCAATCGTGAAGATCCTGCGAGGGCAGGGTGGCCTGCAAAGCTAATAAACCCATCTTCAAGCTGAGAGAAGCGAAGGTTGTTTTTATTTGCCCATGCGCGGGTTTTGTGTGTGCTAGGTTTATTGCCCCAGCCGACAAACGCCATGTCTGTTTGGGGTTTGAGTAACTGAAGGATGGGTGCATAAATAGGTGCACTACCTAGTGCGATGGCAACGGCGCGATCTTTACTGATTGGCTTTGATGAGGTGTAAAGCATTGATGGAAAACATCTTGGTCTATTTATGGTTGCTCAATTAATCGTTGAGTGATATTTGCCAATTGGTGAAAGACAACAGATTATGTTAGCAGTTTGATGCGAGAGAAACTATGCGACAAGTTGGCTTTTTGATGATTTATTCGAAGGGCATGACTGATATGTCTTCGCGGTTTTTCGAAAGCTTTATTGGCAAGATGCCCTAATGTCTTAACAGTAAGATCAGAAAAAATAGTCCACCAATAAAGCCTGATAGAATGCCCACGGGTATTTCAGTTGCAGTGACCAAGGTGCGCGATAATGCATCCAGCCATAATAGAAACAATGCGCCAAAAAAAGGGACGGTGAAATTCAAGCGCCAATGATCACCGCCGACCATGATACGAGCGATATGAGGAATCATCAAACCAATAAAGCCAATGGCGCCAGTTAAACTGACGGTTACTGCGGTTAACAAGGCGCTAATGCTAAACAATTGCAGACGAACCCTTTTAACAGGAATGCCTGTACTGCTGGCTGTGATGTCACCTAGTAGCAGGGCGTTCATTGCTTGAGAGTGCTTTACCAATCCAATAAAACAGATAAATACCGTAAAATAGGGTATCCAAAGATAAGACCATCTTGCTAGCCCCAATCCACCAAATATCCAAAAAATAGCCTGGTGGGTTGCTCGAATATCACCAAGATATAAAGCGAAATTGGCTAAGGCCATAAAGACAAAACCGAGTGAAACGCCACACATTAATAGTTGAGGGGCATGTTTAAAGCGATCCGATTGGCACAATAAAAGAATGATTATCGCCGCTGTGAATGCGCCTAAAAAAGCGATAAAAGGAAGGGTGGTACTGCCTAAAAATTCTCCTGTGTGCAATGTAACAATGACTGCACCAAAGACAGCACCTGAGGTGACGCCTAAGATGTGTGGATCTGCTAACGCATTTCTTGTGATGCATTGGAGTGTTAATCCTGACATGGCGAGCGCTGCACCTGCAATGCAGGCAAGCAATACTCGAGGCAGCCTCAGCTCCCAAACAATGGCTTGCATGTTTGTTGGTGTGTTGCGATGAAGGGGGAAGTCAAACACCTTGTGAAGAAGAATGGAAAAGGTGTCCATAGGTGCAATAAAGGTGGAGCCTATGCCGACACAAACAGGTATGGATAGAAAAATTAAACCGACTAACAATACCGGAAATAACGGATGCCGAAGCGTATTTTTTACATTCATGGTTCGATTTGCTCGGTTGAGCCTGATCGAGCGAATAATGCAGGATGAAGAAATTTCGCCAGTCGTTCTGTTGCATTAAAAACACGAATTCCGGGTGTAATTTCGTTATATTCCAACACAAAAAAATGTTGTTTTTTGATTGCAGGGGTTTCCTTTAATACTGGCAGGTTTACTAGAAACGACTGTTTATCCTGCGAAGTTTCAGTACCATAGTTAACGATAATAATGGCCTCAGGATTGGCTTTGGCGACACTTTCCCAATCCGTTTGACCCCAATTGGCATTCAGGTGTTCAGTAACGTTAATGCCCCCCGCTGATGAAATCATGGCTTGCGCTATGGCGTATTTGCCCCCAGTAAAAGGGGCATCTTTGCCGCTATCATAAATAAAGACAGGGATAGTGGACTGCCTTTGTGCAATTTGTTGTTGTAAGGCATGAATCTGTGATTTAAATTGCTGATTCAAAGTGTCTGCCACGGTCTCTTTATGAAAAATTTTGCCTAGGTTGGCAATATCGTTGTAAATGTCTTCAAAGCTCCCAGGATTTTTTTTCATGATATGACTACAGGACTCTGAAAGTTCGTAGGTTTTGATGCCAAATTTATTCAATGAATCTGGCGTTAATTCACCTCCCTGCGTTAATCCATAATTCCAGCCGGCAAAGAAAAAATCGGCTTTTATTGCTAATAAATGTTCCATGTTGGGGTATTTTTCAGCGATCTGTAGAAGAGAGCCTGACTGTTTTTTGAATGCTTCCGTTTGTATGTGCCATCCAGTAATTCCAGCGTATCCAGCCATGTTTGATTGTACACCTAAAGCAAATAGCATCTCGGTCATATTGATATCATTGGAAACAGCTCTTTTGGGTGGCGCATCAAAGCTTACCCAGCGGTTGCAAGATTGAACCTGTACTTTTCCGTTAGAAGTAAGGGGTAAGAAACACACGATTATAAAGAGAATGGTTTTCATCTTAGTAAAAGCTATATCGGAAATGAGGAGTTTTAGGGTGTTGGTCTTTAACCACATTGACGTTATAAATGTCACTTAGCCGTTTTTGCGAGAGTGCTAAATCACAATCCGCAAGCGTAATGAGTTGCCCTTTGGTTAATATGCCTACTTTTGTGCAAAACATGGATGTCAAATTGATGTCATGCAAACTGCAAATCACAGTGAGCCCTAGGGTTTTAATAAATCGTAGGATGCTTAATTGGTGTGAGATATCTAAATGGTTCGTAGGCTCATCAAGAACAAGAATATCCGTGTGTTGAATTAATGCTCTGGCAATCATTACACGCTGCTTTTCCCCGCCAGATAGGGTATTAAATCGCTGGGGAAGTAAATGGTGAATGGCTAATTTTTCAATAATAGTGCTTTCATATGGTGTCCATTTAGGTAGGGCATGGCTAAAAAAAGGGCGCTTATCGTCTCGGCCAATCATTAATATGCTGAAGACGGTCAGATCCAGGTGCTCAGGGTGTTCTTGTGACACAACCGCAATTTGTGTTGCTTTTTCTTTGGCTGTCCATGTGTTTATTGGCTTATCGTGAAGATAAATTTCACCTAGGTATTTGGGGTTACTGCCCTGTAGGCATTGCAGTAGACTGGATTTTCCAGAGCCATTTGGGCCAACAATTCCTAGTATGTCACCCTTGAGTACCTTAAGGTTAATGTTATCTAGAATGATAGTCTGTTTGCGATAAAGCTTAAGGTTTTTTAACTTAAGCACTGCTTGATTCGGTTCAGGCATATCAAATAATGTAAAGATCGAGACGGGAAGAAAAAATAAGCAAGGGCGACGCACTGCTCGAGCAATGTATTTCGAGCCATCAACTACAAGCCCGCCGCTTGATTAGCCGATGATAAATCTAGATTGATTGCCACTTGCTGGGAATCATTATGGCTGGTATCGGACTGATCTTGCGTTGTGCAGTGGTGCATTTAGGCTAAGAATCACCGTTGCGGGGGCAGCGCAGGACTAGGTCATGGTTTTGCCATGAGTCACCTGCTTCCCATTTCATCTGCAATATCAAAGGCTATACCATGAAGCAGATACCATAAAAATGTGAACTCTATCACATATCATTTGCTTTTCAAATGGGTAGCTGGAGAGCGTTAAATCTTGCTAGTGGGCAGCACGGGTGCTGAGAAAAACCGTGTTCGGATGGCTATTTTTTGGATTTGGCACAGAGGTAGGCATCAAGATTAAAGACAAATTGGCCTTCAAGCAATTGATAATGAAAGCCACTGAATCAAGCCCGATAGTCAATTAATGAATGGTTGCGTTTTCTTCTGCTGCGGTTGCTAGTCGGTCTTGGATTAATTCTGAGTATGCCAACATGCCTGCTTCGATCATTGCTTGCGCAATAACCATTTTAGCCTCTTGCATCAAATCCAGCGACTGTTCCGAAAATTTTAAAATAACGATAGGGTCTTCATCTTGCCTGTCTGTATCGACAGCTTTTAATGCCACGTCGCCATTTTCCAATTCGATCAATTCTAGTAAAGATTCTGCCACTTGTGTTCTCTATCAGTCTGTTTTACAGGTTGCACTTTTTGTGGAAGTGCTTGGATAGTTAGAGGTTATTTTCATTAGTCACTGCTACTTACATGATGTCAACAGAGCCTAACCCAATCATATCCATACGTTCATTATCAAACATGCCGATCTCAGGTGCAAGTAAGCTGATATATCGATCAAAATATAAAAATTGTTTGACGAGTAAAGTGAATTCCCTCGGAAAGCGAATGCCATGTTTGGCGCTGATGGATGAAAACTGCATGAGTATATCCCGCCATATGGCTTCGTATTCGTTGGTTTGGTATTGTTCTTCGTTGCTGATGCTATGCCAGAAGTCTTTAAGGTCTTTAGCAAATACCTCAATATCAACAGCTTTGCTGGTAGCGCCAATTTTGGTTAATGATGCGGCCAATTCATCAAAGTTTTGCAGGGGGATGCAAATAGCAAGTGCGGTTAGCCCTTCCCAAGTGGTGGGTGATAACTTCCCAACAATGCCAAAGTCGATAAAACCAATGCGGCCGTCTTTCAGCATCATTACATTCCCGGCATGGAGATCAGCGTGGTAAATCTGGCACTGTTTTAAGCTTAAAAACCAGGTGTCTAATGCTTTGGTTAAACTTTTTTCAGGGGTTTTTGTGATCGCGTGTACCCCTTGAGTATCCGAAAGGGAGACACCAAAAAAACGCTCCATCACTAAGACTTTTTGCGTTGATACATGTGGGTATACAGTGGGTACAATAACGTCTTTGATATTGTTGTTTTCCAAAAAGTCTTGAAACAAGGCAATATTGTTTGCCTCTTGAATAAAATCGCATTCTTCTAACATGCCAGATCGGATTTCAGACACAATATCTAAAAGCGATGACTTCCAGGCTTTTAGGCTAAAGCTTTCAACGAGCTTGGTTGCCAAGGTTAAAAATTGGAAATCCGTCTCAAGCGTTTCTTTAGCGGTAGGCTTTTGAATTTTTAATACCACCTTTTCGCCAGTTTTTAAGGTGGCGGCATGTACTTGTGCAATAGATGCTGAAGCTAGCGGCTCTTTATCAATACTCTCGAATTCGGTAAAGCGTTTGGGGCCGAGCTCTTGGTCTAGAATATGGCTAATAATATCAAAGGGCAAAGGTTCGGTTTGATCCAGGCAGGATTGAAACGCATCAACATATTTGGCTGGGAAAATCGTGGGGGAGCTGGCAATCAATTGCCCTAGTTTGATATAGGTGCAGCCAAGTTCTTGAAAAGACTGCGTGAGCAATGTAGGAAAGTTATCTTGATCGCGTTCTTTCACCCATCGATACAATAATTTATTTGCTGTAAAGCTGGTCTGGCTCAAGCGCTTCATTGAGCGACCGATCTTGTCAAATCCCATTTGCCACTATCCATCCTTTTTGTGTCTGACCAGCATATAACGAGTTACCCCGGTTTTTCAATGAATTTATAGGCTCAATGAGTCTACCGATTCACCCATTGAGATACTCATCGTTTTGAGCGGTTTTTTCGACAATAGCCATACATTCTGTTTGAATGGCATGCAGTAAGTCTTTTACTTCAATAGGCTTGGCAAGATATTGCTTGGCACCTGCTGCGAGGCAGCGGGCACGGTCTTGGTTCATCGCCTTCGCGGTGATGGCAATGATAGGAATATCGGGAAGCTCTCTTTTTTTGATTTGCTGAATAACCTGATAGCCATCCATTACCGGCATCATAATATCTAATAGTAAGATGTCTATGCTGTCATCGGTTTCGAGTAATTCCAGAGCTTTTTCACCGGATTGTGCAGTAGTGACTTTAAGGCCTGCCTCGCGAAGCGGCAACGATAATGAGTAGAGATTTCTTTCGTCATCATCGACTAATAACAGATGATGATTTTCAAAATTAAAGTCGCTTTCTTTATCTTGTTGAGTTTGCTCAAACTGGCTGTTGAGTAGGTTTTTAGATAACAGGCAAACTTCTTGAATGGCTCTTGGTGTTTTTAAAAATATATGATCCGCCAGCTGCTTCACTTTCATGGTTTCGTCACGGGTTAGATCTTCAGCTGTGAAGACGATTAACGGGGCATAGTGATAATCGCCAATTTGTCGAATGGCGGAAAGTAAGGCAAGCCCTTCGATATCGGGCAAATTGAAATCAACGATAAGGCAGCTATAGAAGTTTTGCTTCATCGCAGCGAGTGCGCTTTGGCCGGAGGCTTCGATGTCTGCCATTACATCATTGGCGGCAAATACGGTTTTCATCGTTTGAATAAGAACTGGGTTATCTTCAATGATGAGTACTTTCTGAGTAGATAGGGCTGAAGTATTCGGCTTTTGTTTTCTAAGTAGGGGGTATTTAGATTTTGTGCGTTGTTTTATGCTGGCGAAATGCGCATCAATTGGAATGGTTAAACTGAATAGGCTGCCTTTATTCTCGCCCTCACTGTATAGACCCACTTTACCTCTAAGAATTTTTGCCAAGGCTCTTGAAATAGATAGCCCAAGGCCGGTTCCACCGTATTTGCGGCTTGTTGTACCGTCGAGCTGTTTAAAGGCTTCAAAGACATCTTTTTGCTTGGCATTGGCAATGCCGACACCTGTATCTCTAACGCAAATTTGTAGGTTTTTATTATCGGTCGACAGGTTGGGGATGGCTTTAAACGTAATATAAATCCCTCCTATCTCGGTAAATTTCAAAGCATTGGAAATAAAATTTTGGATGATTTGTTTAAGACGCAAGGAGTCACTACAAATCAATGAAGGGACATCATCACTAACAGAAACTTTATATTCTAAGCCTTTATTTTTTGCTTGAAGCTCAAAGGCGTGAAATAAGTCTTCAGCCAATTGGCGGATATCGAATTTTTCCCACACGACATCCATTTTACCTTCTTCGATTTTTGATAGATCAAGAATATCGTTAATCAAGGTGAGTAAATCACTTCCTGCATTATGAATCACGCGTGCATGCTGAATTTCTTGTTGGCTGAGTGTGCCATTACGATTGTTAATTAAGGATTCAGAAAGAATCAGTATGCTGTTTAAAGGTGTTCGCAGCTCATGTGACATGGTCGATAAGAATTGTGATTTATACCGACCGCTCACCTCCAGTTCGTGTCGTTGGCTCTTAAGTTTTTCAGCTTGCTGCTGGGTTTGCAATAGCATATCTGCGAGTGCTTCTCTTGAAATAGCTGAATTGATGGCGTTCGCTAATGCATCGTTAATTTTTTCAAGTAGCCATAAATCCTCGTTAGTAAAGGTTTGTTGTGCACCCAGTTCAATTAATCCTAGTGCCTTAGAATCCGTATAAATAGGCGCAAGCATCATTGAGGCTAAGGGGTTTCCTGAATCATCCAAGAGCATAGGCTTGCGCGGCTTGTGGAGGTCTTTAAACAAACAGCCTTTTTGGGATTGAGCGACTTCACTTAAATAGCTGGTTTCGTAAGTTTCTTGTATCGCTTGTGTGGTGTTTTTATTGAGGTTTGATTTTAAGTGTAGCTGCTGGTTTTCAAACAAGTAAATTTTAGCAGCACTTGCACTAAATTGATCGGCAAGATACGTAATGACAGCATTTAGCAGGTGATCCAGTGACGGGTCACCCCGAGACGTTTCATTTAGCCCACTGATAAAGTCTTTAATGTATTCTCGCTGAATGTCATCATCACGCTGCTTTTTGAGGGCATCGCGCATGGCTTTTAGCGAAAGTAGCATTTTACCGGTTTCATCTTGCGATTTGGGTTTGATCTTTTGATCAAAATTCCCTGAAGCAATTTGGTGGGCGAGATTGACGACATTATTAATTGCATTAATAAGGTTGTTGATAACAAAAAATGAAATGATTCCAAGGATTAAGGTCAATACAATGCCAAGCATCAAACCAAAGTCGACGAGAAATCGCCCTTCGTCTTGAATCACACGCATTTGATCTTCAAATTTGGCATAACATTGCTCAAAGAAGACACTTTGTGCGGTCTCATACTGCAAGCGAAGATCACCAATTTGATCATAGCCCATTAAGGTTTGTTGATACCCGAGTTGACCCGATAACACTGCAATAGTGTGGTTGGAAGTGACTTCGACATACTCATTAAAGACATTCATGAGTTGCCGATAGGCTGGCGTATTTAATCGGTATTTCTTTTTAAAAGACGCAAAGTGCTTTTGCATAGATTTGGCTTTGAGTTCGGCTTCTCTAAGCGTGTCCATATCGCCTTCAATCAATGCTGCCTGAAATAGTTTATCTAAATCTGCAAAATTGATTTGAATGTCGTTGGAGAATTTTAAAACAATGAAATCTTCATGAAAGACCTGTTGGAGCTGATCCCTAAGATTAACAGACAAACGATAGTTGGCACTTTGGAAAATCAAAATGCCTACAAAACCGACAATCGCGATAAACGCGATTTTGATACCAATAGAGAGATTCTTTAACAAGGGATAGCCTTGTATGATGCGTCGAAAAGCTTAACTTAACGCAAAGCGGCTTAAGACTCAAAAAAACTTAGTAAAAGACCACGGTCACCTAGCACTTTTTGACCAGTATAAAACTTAGACAGCAAACAATATTG
>JAPOUS010000335.1 GCA_026708525.1 Cellvibrionales bacterium | reverse complement strand
GAAAATACAATAAGGGAAAGTTTCATAAGCGAATAGCTGACCATGTAGTTTAAAAATGGAAACATAATCCGCCTCTGACCGAAAATCAAGTTAACTTAAGCGATTTGGGTTGTTTTATCCTGTGTTGTGTCATCTTCTGCGGTTTTATTATTAAAGGCCCAAACTAATAACGCAGGGGCGATTAAGATATCAGCAAATAATGCCAGAATGGTGACAAGCCACATGGTTAAGCCAAAGATAAAGATATTTTCAATCGAACTTAGCATGTTACTGCCGGCGCCTGTTGAGAAAATAACTGTGGTGATAAACAGTGCTGGGCCTGTGCTTTTAAGGGTTTGATGTACCGCTTTTTTGGCATTGAAATGGTGCTCATAATGACCTTTAAAGTGATACAAAAAATGCAGCGTATCATCGACAACAATGCCCATAGCAATGGCGCCTACTAGTATGGTGGTCATATCTAGAGGCCAGCCCATAACGACCATCACATTCATGACCAATAAAATGGGCAATAAGTTTGGGACGATGCTGATTAAGCCAATGCGGATATTGCGAACCATTATCATCATGATAAAAATGATGATAAAGGCTGCGACAATATAACTTTTAGCCATTGTCATTAGTGCTTTGGGGACGGATGCTGCCACCAGTGCAGTGGCGCCTGTCACGGTAATGGATACACTGGGATCAAAGGCTGTTTGTAACTGTGTCTCAATCGAACGAATGAGTTTGGCGTATTCAACGCCATCTGCATGCTGTGTTGTAAGCGTCAGTCTTACGGTTTGAAACTCCGTATCGACAACGTCTCGTAGGTCTTCCGCTTGATTTAGCTCAAAAATCAATAATTCTTGCGCGATCAGCGCTTTATCTTCGCTGACGATATATAGATCATCGTTATTATTATTCAGCGCGCGGTGAACTTCTTTAAGGATGTTCAGCACGCTGTAACTATTATTCAATGGCAGATTAAATTCGTTGCTGTAGGAAAGGCTGTCAGCGGCTTTTTCTAGGTCATCGATAAAACTGCCTTCAAAGATTCCGCGTGATTTATGTGTATCAATAATCACTTCCAGTGGCGTTATGCCGTTATAGGCTTGATCAATTCGCGTATTGTCAGTTTTTTCGATCGTCGCATCCGGAAAGCGGCTAATAGGATCATAAAAGAAATGTAAAAAGCTGGTTCCCCACAAACAAAGTAGCATTAATCCAATGCCAAATAAGCTCACTGCTTTGGGGAAATCACAGGCCAGATTACCACAGACTTCAAGAAAACCATCCAGCTGATGATTTAACCCTTTGTTGCCCGCATGTTGTTTGATATTAAATAATGCGATACAGCTAGGTAATAGCACAACGGTAAAATACAGCGCAAATAATACCGCCACCGCAGCATAAATGCCTAAATCAGCTGTGGATGCGAGTTCGCCCGAAACAAAGGAAAGAAAACCTGCGGCAGTGGTGAGGCTAGTCATTAAAACCGCAGGGCCAGAATCACTGATGGCATCGACAATGGCAGATTTTTTATCGCCTGAGACTTCATAGTTGCGATAAAAGTGCGTCAATATATGGACAGCATCTGCAACGCCAACGGCTACCATTAAAGGGAACACCGAACCTATGGTTAAGGTAAAGGGCGCTTTGAAAATGCCCATGACACCCATAGCTGCGATCATTGAACCAACAATGACCACAAGCGGCAAGAAGACACCGGATAAACGCCTAAAGAAAAATGCCATAAACAGCATGGCAAGAACAATCGCCGCCGTGCCGCTAATGGAGGAGTCTAAAAAAGTTTTGGTGTTAATGATATTTAATAAGACGGGTTTGCCGCCAATGGAAATATCAAGTTCTGGGTAGTTTTGGATAAGGGTTTTAATCGCTTGAACCGAGCGTTGGGATTCAAGCGGTGCCAGAAATTCGCGTTGACCTGCATGAGATTCACCATAGACAGATTGTTTAACAATAATGGCGGTGTGTTTGCCGTCACTTGAAATGACGCGATTGACATAATTAGGCTGGCTTAATACATAGTTTAATAACATTTGGCTATCAATCTTGCTCGGCATTTCTGGGTCAAAATTTTCGAGCAAATCTTCAACAATTAGCTCATCCTCTTCGCCTTTCGTAACGCGTGCATTGATTAGGCTTGTGGTGCTTGCGACAAAGGGGATGGTCGTTTCGATATCCATTTGCAGCTGATACAGGGTTTTAAAGAAGTCATGGTCAAGCTCGCCTTTAATTGGCATAGAAAGGATGATTTGATTATCCTGACCAAAGCGGTGTTTAAATGCGTTATAAGCGACACGAGAAGGGTCATCTTTTTTCAGCATGCCTTCGGTCGATACATCAATGGGAATATTGAGTACTTGGGTGAGTAAACTGCCCAAAAAAAGTAGGGTTATGATGATGACTTTTTTGGGATGCTCATAACAGGCAGAAGCAAATGGACGAAGAAAGCTTGATAAACGCCATGAACGGGGTTGTGTCAATGATGTCATTGCCGACTCTTGTATTATTATTTTTTTAAGCTCATGAATTCTATCGAGTCTATTCCAAGTTCTCCATTGCCATTTCTTCATCTTGTGATTTGTATTTCTGAGCCTTGCGCAGATTATGTGGGAAATTTTGGCTGGACTGTCACGAAAAGTGACAAAAAATTGTCATCAAGGTGACATATTTTCGGTAACGAATCGTGTCTATTTAGGTAGGTATTGGCGTATTTGTTTTGTAACTAATTGATTTACAAGTTCTTATATTATTATTGCATCTTTGTGGCACAGATTCTGCGTTAGGTATAACAGACAGAACACATAATCCCCATGGATGGGGTGAAACGTCTCAAGGAGTGAGAATATGTTCCAATCAACCGTTACTCAAGAAACCTCAGCTGATCTGTCAGCGACACCGATAAATACTTCACAAAAGTTAAGCTCTCAGGCTGCTTTGCTGGATGATTTAATGTTATTTCAATCAGATGTTGAGGTAGTGTACCGAGACGGTCGCTCGCTTTTAGCGTCTTATTGGATGCAAAAAGAAAAGTCGCTAAAGGCGAATAAGGCAAGGCTAGAAAAAATCCGTTAAGTCTCAGAGGCTGGCTGCTCTTGGGATACCTTGTTGGATTTACGGTTTAGAATCGCTGCGGTATAAAATACATCGGTTGAGCTATTGACTGCTGTTTCGACGGCATCTTGTAAGATGCCTATCATAAAGCCAATGGCAACAATATTCATGGCGACTTCGTTATTGATGCCGAACAAACTTGCCGCTAATGGAATAAGTAACAGTGATCCACCCGCTACGCCTGATGCCCCGCATGCACAAAGAGCCGAGACAATAGCTAATAACACAGCACTAAAAAAATCGACCTGAATACCCAGAGTATGGACAGCACTTAATGTAAGGATAGATACGGTTATGGCTGCGCCGGCTGTGTTCATCGCAGCCCCTAAAGGAATGGAGACTGAATAGGTTTCTTTATCCAGCCCGAGTGTTTCACAAATTTTAATATTAATCGGAATATTCGCGGTGCTGGAGCGCGTAAAAAAAGCAGGAATGCCACTTTCTCGTAGACAAAAAAACAGTAAAGGGTAGGGGTTTTGCTTCGTCATGATAAAGACTAATAGCGGGTTCACGATCAGTGCAAATATTGCCATGGTTACCATCAGCAAAGAAAGTAAGTGGAGATGGCCAAGCAACCCATTGAAACCACTGCTTGATAGGGTTTGCACTGTTAATCCAAACACACCGAGTGGTGCAAGGTGAATCACAAAGTGGACGATTTGCGTAATGCAGCCACTGATATCTAAAAAAATCCGTTTAGTAGAATCCGTTGAATGCCTAAGTGTTAACCCAAGACCGACGCCCCAAACAATGAGACCTAAATAATTTCCTTCAATCAGTGCATTGATTGGGTTATCAACCAGTTTAAATAAAATACTCACAAAGACCGCACGAATCCCTTCCGGCGCGTTGGACGATGGCAAGCCATCCATTAAATGGACTTCGACTGGGGCTAAAAAGCTCATGCCGACAGAGAGAAAGGCCGCAGCTAAAGTACCTGCAAGATATAAGAAAAAAATGGGACGAACCTTGGGTTGCTGATTCGTTTGCTGATTAGCAATGGCAGAGGCAACCAACAGCAAAATAAGAATCGGCGCAATAGACTTGAGTGCCCGAATAAATAGATCGCCCAAGGTCTCGGCAAGGGGAGTAAATTCAGGAAAGGCGACAGTAAAAATACAACCTAAGAGCATCCCAAGCAGTATTTGTATAATGAGGCTGTTTTTAATCCTTTCGATGATTTTCATAGATTTTGCCGGTGTTTATTTCAAGCATAGATGAGTTTGAGATAGGGCGTTACCACTCAAGGTCTCTGGATTGCGCTTCATGATTTTTCTGGCCTGCTGGCAGTCATATGGGGTTGCGTAGGTCGCTAGGACACCAAGGGACAAACTGAATAATCCAGCCAATAAAAAAATGGAATCATAAAGCATGCAACTATTAACCTCAGTAACCTGCTTAGTTAGGGAAAAAAATCGTAAAAAGTTCCGTTACGGCTGTGTTTAGATTGAGCATAGGGGATGCCTAATGATTAAGTGATTTCTATTGTTTGCCCTTTAACACCTTGTTCTCTATCACTCTTCTGGGGTTCCACTCCAAGGGAGTAGACGATAATCCAGCTGGTTCTGATATTCGAGATAAGGGTATTTGATGATTTCGAAATAAGGGGAATAATCAAAGTCGCTTGGAACACAGAGTTTGGGGTTGCGTCTAAATAATTGGATATTTTGCTCATCATCGACTTTGATAAGCGGGAGAATAGGGAACTGCACAAAATCGAAAGCTTCGGCAATCATAGTCGAGCAAACGGTTTTTGTGCTGCTGCCGACATGGGTTGAAAACAGCGAGGAACGCCATTTTCTTGGCATAATCCACCAGGGGAAGAAAAAACGCGCTAAATCAAATATTTGGCGCACATCATAGTCATAGCCTAAGCGGCTAACACAAAAACGGATGACATCGATACTGTCATTAAATTTAAGCCCTTCAGGTCGTGCGATACGAATATGATCGCCTTCATAATAACGCAGAGGCCGTAAAATCGTCCCACAACCTAATTCACTTTCAATGATAACTTGATCATTGTCATTCCCTTCGTAATGTTTTTCGAGGGTCTCTCGTAGAACGGGGTCTTCAATATCGGGTATTCGCCCAATATACAAAGCCGCATGTGACCAAGGGCTTTGCGTGATCAATTTAATGACTTCGCTAACGCGGCTCCGGCCTTCAATAAGGATTACATCGCAGGGTTTTAGCTCATGCCGCATTTTTTCAAAGTTCGACATTGGTACTTCGGGTTTGCAAGCTTTATGGTTTAACCAACGAATAATAGGCTCAATGAGCATCGGCAATCCTTATTTTCCTTACTTTATTATTGGTCAGCTACCTTATTATTGGTCAGCTACCTTATTATTGGTCAGCTACCTTTCTACTGGCAATCTACTGGCAATCGGCGGGTCAGCTATTGTTGTTTTGGTGAGTGTGTTATGGGCTTATGTTTTTAAAGCCGTGTAAAAAAGTATAGACCTGATATACTCGGCTGCGACCTTTAATACGCATTGACTTAAAAATTTCATCTTATGTCTTTCGATTTAGAAGCCCTGTTAGCCCGTATTGATTCTCCCAATTCATTGCCGCCTGTGCACCAATGGCATCCTACCGTAGAAAGAACCATGGATATTGTGATTGATGCGCAAGGCCGTTGGATTCACGAGGGGGATGTGATTGAGCGCCCAGCCATTTGTCAGTTACTCTCAAGTATTTTGGTGTATGAAGGAGGGCAGTATTTTCTTAAATCGCCCGTTGAAAAAGTGGCGATCCAGGTGGTTGATGTGCCTTTTATTGCGGAATTATTGATTGGCGATGATAGCGAAACACCCTATTTTGTTACACAAACCGAAGATCTTATCGCGTTTGATACAACGTTGGATGCCGAGTTACGAGAGTATCAAGGAGTCAGTCTTCCATACATTAAGGTGCGGAATAACCTTTATGCACGCCTTTCTCGGGCATTATTTTTTGCTTTTGCCGATAATGAGGCGGCCCATCAATTTAAGGATGGGGTTTGTTATTATCAACAGAAGGATGGGCTGCTGCCTTTGGGGGCACTATCAGGTCAAGAATAGGTTGAGGTACAGAACGCGCAAGGCCTGTTAACGCTTTATCCATTCGCAAATACGAATCAAACGGCATACTGCCGCCAACCCAGTTCAATAGCCAGTTAGGAATCTTGCCATTAGGCTTCACAGAGCTGATGGCCGAAAAGTGGGTTTTGCCATTGGCTAGCCGTTTTAAGGTATATTCGCTGCCGCTTAATTTGCCCAAAATAGCATTTGGTGGGATAGGTGCTTCTTTAAGCCCTAAATCGGGTGAGATATCGTCATAGTGAATAATAACCTGATTGCCATTATCCGAAACGCTGACATCGATACGAGAGAAAAAATAGCGGTCTTTAATTGGCCAGGGGGCATCAAAAAGACTGAACTGCATAAAGGACTTTGGCCATTGGTTGTTGGTTTTCAGTTCCTGGCATCGAATAAGCTTAGGAATCCACTCCGTGGCATGTTGATTGTCTAATAAGAGGGCAACCACTTTTTCTATTGGATGATTGATGATGCCTTCGCCTTTAAACGAATATAGCGTGCTGCCTTCGATATGTTTTTTGTAAGCGTTGACGCCATGCTTTTGTTTAATAAATTGCCATGGTTCTGCTTTTGTCATGTGCGGTAGAGCAATGAAAAACAGAAGAAGACTAAGGCGCGGCAGTTGCTTCATTGGGATTCTTATTAAAATGGTCGGTATAAGACTCATTTTATCAGAATATGACGAAATTGATGCCTTATTAAACTTAACGAAAAGTAATAAGGCGATATTGCTACTGCATGAGCATGCGGAATAATTTATGTTGCAAGCCGGACTAAAAGACAACTTCTTAGCGTTTACCCCTTGAAACACCCCTGAAAGCCCCCATTAACACCCCACACGAATTTATTTCATTCTGTCGTTCATAGTTGGAGAGTATAATGACCGATGCGACCAAAGAAACCTTAGGTTTTCAGGCTGAAGCGAAGCAGCTACTACAGTTAATGATTCACTCTTTATATTCGAATAAAGAGATTTTTTTACGCGAGCTAATTTCTAATGCATCGGATGCTTGTGAAAAGCTCCGTTTTGAAGCAGTATCCAACCCGGATTTGTATCAAGGCCAAACCGAGCTAGAGATCCGTATAGAGCTAGATGAAGACGCAAAAACCATCACTATCTCTGATACGGGTATCGGCATGAACCGTGAAGATGTCATCGGTCATCTTGGGACGATCGCTAAATCCGGTACGTCGGAATTTCTAAAGCAATTAACAGGCGATGAGAAAAAAGATTCGCAGTTGATCGGTCAGTTTGGTGTGGGCTTTTATTCATCGTTTATTGTTGCCCATAAAGTTGAAGTGATTACCCGTAAAGCAGGTCTTGCTGAAAACGAAGCGGTGCATTGGGTATCCACAGGTGAAGCAGAATTTACGGTTGAGGAAACCACACGCGAAAAGCGCGGTACTACCGTTATTCTTCACTTAAAAGATGATCAGCTTGAGTTTGCGCAATCCTTCCGAGTTAAATCGATTATCAAAAAGTATTCTGATCATATTGAGATTCCTGTCATTATGAAATCAGAGCCCATGCCTGCGGCAGAAGGCGAAGAGCAAAAAGCGCCCGAAGATGAAGTGGTTAATAAGGCAACGGCGCTTTGGACGCGTTCTAAAGCGGATATTTCCGACGAAGAATACAAAGAATTTTATAAGCATATCTCACATGATTTTGCTGATCCATTAACCTGGAGCCACAACAAAGTTGAAGGTAAGCTGGAATACAACAGCTTGCTTTACATTCCATCGCAAGCACCATTTGATCTATGGAACCGAGAATCCGTCCATGGTCTTAAGCTATATGTGAATCGTACCTTTATCTTAGATGATGCCGAGCAATTCTTACCGCTTTATCTTCGTTTCGTTAAAGGTATTGTAGATTCGAAAGATATTTCTCTAAATGTCTCGAGCGAAATTTTGCAGTTAGACCCTGTCGTCGAAAGCATGAAGTCCGGCTTAACCAAGCGTGTACTGGATATGCTTGAAAAGATGGCGAAAAAACAACCTGAAGAGTACCAAAAATTCTGGGATATCTTTGGTCAAGTGCTTAAAGAAGGCCCTGCCGAAGATTTCGCGAACAAAGAAAAAATCGCCAATTTATTGCGTTTTACCAGTACCAACTCGTCAGATGATACTCAGTCCGAAACCCTAAAAGGCTACCTGGAACGTGCGAAAGACGGCCAGGATAAGATCTACTATATTGCCGCAGAAAATCTAACAACAGCGAAGAACAGCCCGCACCTGGAGATCTTTAAAAAGAAAGGTATCGAAGTCTTATTATTGACTGATCGCGTTGATGAATGGTTAATGAGCCATCTGCAAGAGTTTGACGGCAAATCGTTTCAAGATATTGGTCGTGGCCAGCTAGATTTGGGGGAGATAGAAGACGAAGATGATAAAAAACAGCAAGAAACCCTTGAGAAAAATAGCGAAGATTTGATCAAGCGTATTAAAGAGTCATTGGGTGATAATGTCCAAGAAGTGCGTGTAACCCACCGCTTAACAGATTCGCCCGCTTGTTTGGTTGTGGGTGACCATGATATGGGTGCGCAGATGCGTCGCATTATGGAGCAGGCCGGGCAGGCTATTCCAGACAGTAAGCCGATCTTTGAGATAAACCCGGAACATGCCTTGGTTAAACGCCTTGATCAAGAAAGTGACGAAGATCGATTCAGTGATTTAACATCGATTTTGTTTGACCAAGCAAATCTTGCTGAAGGGGGTCACTTAGATGATCCAGCCAAGTATGTGCAAAAGCTAAATAAGCTATTACTTGAAATGACGCAATAAGCGTTCACAATTAGATAGATGCACTAAACCAATAAAAGGGCTTTCCAGCCCTTTTTTATTTTCGTTAGGGTAAAGTTAATGACTCAATCGATCAATGCGCAGACCTCAAATGCTAGTTCCAGGTTCAAGGTTGCCGTGTTAGGTGGCGGCAGTTTTGGTACCGCTATTGCTAATTTGATTGCAGAAAGTGAGCATGAGGTGATGCTTTGGTTGAGAGATCAAACTCGCGCTGATGAAATTAATCACGCGCATGTCAATCGCCGTTATTTGCCTGATTTAATACTGAATACCGGCGTTAAAGCGTCGGTTTCTCTTGAGGCGGCTGTCACGGATGCGGATTTTGTCTTTATTGCGGTGCCAAGTAGCTCGTTTCGTTCAGTGACCGAAAAGCTAGCTTCTGTAATAAGTGATAGAGCGTATGTCGTGAGTCTCACCAAAGGGGTTGAGAAGCAAAGCTTTGCGCTGATGAGTCAAATCATAGGTGAGGTATTGCCTAAGCATCTAGTCGGTGTGATTAGTGGGCCAAACCTCGCTAAAGAGTTGGTCGAAAAACAAATTACCGCTACGGTGATTGCCAGCCAATCCGATACCTTGATCTCAGCAGTTCAGCAGTTATTACATACCCATTATTTTCGAGTATATGGTAATAATGATGTATTTGGGGTGGAATTAGGTGGCGCACTCAAAAATTGTTATGCCATTATGTGTGGTATGGCGAATGCGTTAGGCTCGGGTCAGAATACCATTGGTTTATTGATGACGCGGAGCTTGGCCGAAATGGGGCGTTTTGCACAGGAGTTAGGCGCAAACCCCATGACTTTTTTAGGGCTTGCGGGTGTTGGAGATTTAATTGTGACTTGTATGTCACCTTTAAGCCGCAATTTTCAGGTTGGCTTTGCCATCGGTGAAGGCAAGCCCTTGGATGTGATTTGCCAAGAGTTAGGGCAGGTGGCAGAAGGCGTGAATACGCTTAAATTGGTAAAGCAAGAAGCGGATAAGCGCAATATTTATATGCCATTAATCCAGGGAATGTATCGAATTATTTACGATAATGAACCTTTAGAAATTGTGGTGAGTGAGTTGATGGGTGGTGATCACCGTCAGGACGTTGAGTTTCATCTATAGGTCTACTACTGGAAGAAGATGTTCATTATTTGATACAATGGTGCAAAATTGCCTTAATATTGATCGATAATGGTGCAAAAATGCTGCCTGTCGGCGATCAATATAAGAATAACAATCACATAGCATAATAAATAATACTATGGCTTATAAAATTGCCGTTGTTCTCGACTTTTGGGATTATTCTCTTAATGGAACGGGAATTTCAACACAACGATTTATCGAGCAGCTTGAAAAAAAAGGTTATGCGTTTGTTATCTTAGCCACAGGTAAAACAGCGCCCGAAAAAGTGGTGTTTAAACCTTTTTCTCTGCCGATTATTAAACAAATCCTTGAAAAAATGCATACGCCGTTGGCGCTGCCGGATGATGAATTAATTCGGCAGACGCTGAAAGATTGTGATTTGGTGCATGTGCAAATTCCCTTTTTCTTGGGGGCAAGAGTTATTAAGATTGCTAACGAAATGGGCGTGCCTGTGATTACCTCATTTCACGTGCAGCCTGAAAATATTCTTAAAAATTTACGCATCCGTCCAAAATTTTTAATTAAGTGGCTTTATAAAATCTTTAATAAGCACTTTTTTTCTCGATCTAGCCATGTCATTTGCCCATCCATTTTTGCTCGAAAGATGCTGTCGGCGCATAACATTGATGCCAATATTAGTGTCGTCTCCAATGGCATTCCGAATCATTTTCTTTATGCACCTAAAAAAGAGCGCTATCTGCCCAAAGACAAATACCATATCTTATCCGTTGGGCGTTTGGCGTTTGAGAAGCACCAAGATTTAATTATTCGTGCGTTAGCGAATTCAAGTTATGCTGATAAAATCACATTAAGCCTCGTAGGGTCAGGCCCTGCGGATGATTATATTCGCGGGCAGGCAAATAAATATTTACCGGGCAAAGTAACCATTGAGCGAGTAAGTGATGAAGAGCTGATTCGCCTTTATCGTACAGCGGATTTATTTATACATGCAGGTGAGATTGAGCTTGAAGGCATGTCTGTCATGGAGGCGATGGCCAGTGGTTTACCGGTTATCGTGTCAGATTCGAAAGATAGCGCCGCAAAAGATTTTGCCAAAAATCCCTTATCGTTATTCCACTTTCCAGATCAGGACGATCTAACCCATAAAATTGAATTCTGGTTAAGCAACCCTAAAACGCGTGCTGATGTGAGTAGCTTAAATTATCAAACTGCACTGCAATATTCTCACGCTGCCTCTTGCCGGCGAATTGAAAATATTTACCGTAAATTGCTGAATCTCGACCCACTGCCCGTTGGCCCAAATGAAAATGCCGATGAAGTCGTTGTGCCGTTAATGACTCAATCGCCTGTTGTTAAATCCTAATACCCATGCGTATTACTCTTGCTGAAAACTACTTTTCCTCTGTCGAACGGCATGCGTCTGCCGTATTGCTGACCTTATTGGTAGCCTTTGTATTGGCAAGCATCTATGCCATGCAACATTTTACTATTACCTCCGATTTTGATGGATTGATTAAGCCCTCGACCAATAACGATTGGTATTGGGATAACGAAAACTATAAGGCGGCATTCCCGCAGCATGAAAAAACAGCGCTTGTTGTTATCTCATCCATATCAGCACAAAAAGCTTTTGATACGGGGAGGGCTTTGGTATCAACACTGAAGCAATTACCTCAAGAGAACTCACCGATAAGTGACGTTTTTGCTCCACAATATGACGATTTTTTTGATCAATATGCGCTGTATTATGCGCCATTGGAGGGGGTTCGCCAGATAACCCAATCCCTTGAGAAACAGCTGCCTGCCTTTAATCATCTGGCTGAAAATCCCAGTGCAAAATCAGCCCTTCACCTTTATCAACAGATGTTAAATGACGAAGAAGTATTGCTCTCGGATAAGGCCAAGGCAAGCTTTGAGCAATTAACCAAAATATTATCAGGCGAAACAGCTACCTACATGACCTTTATTGATCCGCTTTATCAGCGGGATACCGAAGCAATGCACTATGCCTTGGTATTGGTGAATGTGAATCTGGATACGCGCTATGATAATCCTAATCAGCAGGTCATCGATGTTTTAAAAGCCAGTATTGATAAGCTGCCGGAGGATGCGGATGTTTCTATACGCATCACAGGTGAAATCGCTCTGGCAAATGATGAAATGAATGCCGCGCTTTCAGGAGTCGAGTTGTCAGGGGCGTTATCCTTGGTTTTACTGTTGTTTGTTTTGCTTATCGGGGTTAAATATAAACGCTTAATTTTTGGTATTTTTCTATTGCTGGTCAGCGGTATTAGCTTGACCGTTGCACTCAGCCTGTTAATCGTTGGGCATTTTAATACCCTATCTTTGATTTTTATGGTGATGTTTTTTGGTCTGGCGGTGGATTTTGCGGTGCACTTTTGTTTGGCTTACCTTGAAGCAGGGCATTCGCCTAAATCGTTAGATGTGTTTAGGCGCATTGGGAGTGCGCTGCTGCTTTGCTCAGTGACCTCAAGCATCGCTTTTTTATCCTTTACCCCGACAGATTATTTAGGGTTTGCTGAGTTGGGCATTATTTCGGCTATTGGAATGGCCGTTGCTATCTTTTTAACTTTAACGTTTTTGCCTGCGTGGCTTGCCATGTTTGAGCACAAAAAAAACCTTAACCCCTTACGATTAAAAGGTGGCAATCCCCGCTATTCATTGAAGCAAGCCTTGTGGGTGTCTTTTTTCTCTGGGATTTTTCTTGCAGGTGGCGGCTACTTTGCAACAAAAACAGCCTTTGATTTTAGCGTACTTGCGATGCAAGATGCCGATAGTGAGGCGATGACTGTTCTTAATGAGCTGCATCATCAAGGTTTTTCCTCGGATTATTCGCTAGCTATTTTAGCCGATGAATCGGTTAATCAAGAGGCTTTGGTGCGTGAGCTAATGACAATCGAATCGGTTAAATCCGTTAAATTACCTGAGGATTATTTACCGAAATTCCAACCTTTAAAGCAAGCATTAATGCAGCCTTTGGGTGAGCGTATTGCTCGCCTATCGGTTTCAGAAGGGCCGTTGCCCGATCATGGCGGCTTGGCCATCCAATTGCAATTGTTTAAGTCCCTGTTGCAAGAGAAATCGGAGGCATTTTTTGATGAAGATCAACCCGTATTTACGCGACTCATTTCAGCCATCGATCATTTTGAATTAACACCAGAGTCCATTACGCGCTTGAATCAGTCCGCAAGCCAAGGACTTAGCCATGATCTTAACCTATTAGATAAAAGATTGAATGCCAAGCCTGCTACTTTGGATGATTTGCCGGCGTCATTAAAAGCTCGGCTTATTAGTCAGAATGGTCAGCAGTTGATTCAAGTCGTGCCAGATATTGATGTCACTGATCATAAGGCATTGGCAGGTTTTATTGAGGATGTAAGCACAGTTGCCCCTAATTTGGCTGGGCGTGCCATTGTTGAGTGGGGGGTAGGGGACACCGTACAGCGTGCTTTTTTTGAGGCAATTAGCCTGGCGATTGTGATCATATTTTTGATATTGGCTGCTTGTTATCGCTCAATTCTCGTGCCATTGATTGTGTTTGTGCCTTTGGTTATGACTGCCGTGTTTATTTTTAATGTCATGTATTGGACGGGATTTAGCTTAAATATGGCTAACATTTTAGTGGTGCCACTTATCTTTGGTTTGGGAGTCGATACGGGATTGCATATTATGCATCAACTGCGTCAGCAAAAGCGTCAATCGATGCATAAGACTACTAGAATCGAGGGAAGCAGTACGCACCGTGCCGTATTGATCAGCGCGTTAACCACCATTGGTACTTTCTTTTCATTGGCTTTCAGCTCGCATAATGGCACAGCATCAATAGGTATTTTGTTATCATTGGCGATTGCCTTTTTGATTGTAGCGAGCTTTTTTGTGCTGCCTGCATTGAATACCTTATTTCGTCGGTAGAGGCGTTAGTGAAATGGCCCCAAAAAACTGAACAGGTGCTTAAGTGATAAATCTCAGGTAAAATACAGGCCAGCCTGAGGAATAATAATGAGAA